>NZ_JACHYV010000019.1:0-127433 GCF_014193135.1 Rhizobium sp. BK049 | reverse complement strand
GGACACCGACCGAGGTATTTATGGCGCATTTGCGCGAAGATGGGTGATCCCCTATCCTGCAAAACAGGCATGATGCACTTGGGTTAGCTTCTCCAAGGGTACATTCTATTTAGTAATGCGACTGAGCGTCGCCTGATAATTTTGGACTGTCGCCACGCATTCTTGGACTGTACAGCCATAATCTTGGACTGTGGCGATCTCCGACACGATCCCCTGCCGATTTCCACATGTTCGAGGATTTTACCGACGTCGTCGCGCCCCGCAGCGCCGGGAGCGCGCGGGACCGAGCGTTGCCGCACCATCTGCCCGACGCGGCATCTGCCTCGAAAAAATGCAGTTTTCCTGTGAAAATCGTTCGTTTTTCGAGAAGTAATGCCATTCATCCCGATCACGAAAATTCGAGTATGGTGCAGATCCAAATTAAGCAACGTCATCGGAAATTGCGTATAAAAATTGTCAACAATTTACGGCCGCGAACTTTATACTCAGAATGACACGCCTGCGGCCAAAATCCTTCGTTTTCGTACCAAAAACTGCACCATGCGTGCGTACCAACGTACCAACCAAACGTACCAACGTACCAATGGAGCCAACGCGTGGTGCGGCTCGGTGCAGATGTTCAGTGAAGGTTGGTGCAGGTGCCCTTGAGGTGGTGTTCACGGACTTCTCAAGTACACATTTCCGGGCGGGCGTGGTAGCAAAATTACCATCAGAATCCTGACTGCGGAGGGCTTTCGATGAATTCGCGCGGCGGACGAACGACGGCATATACAGGTGACGGCGGCTCGGCTCACAAACCTATCGTGATGCGCCCCGTCGCTCGGGGATGGTGCGCGTGGTGCGGTTTGGTGCAAGTGCCTGCAGCATTTGCACCACGGAGGCATTCGTACCAACGTACCATCTGTACCAACGTACCATCCTTACCAACCACCCGACCCTATGAAACGCATTTCGGACGCCCACGATCGGAGACGTCGCAGCGCTTCTTCCAACGCGACGCTTCGAAGGCGTTTGCCTCCAGAAAGGACTCGAAGCGAGTCCTGGTCAGCCGCGAACTATTCGAGTCCTTGGCAGTCGCGCACCGTCCTCGGGATTTTGTTCAAAATACGCTGTGCCCGCCTCGAACAACCACCCATCCCGCTCAGCCGGAGGATTCACGTCATCCCCCTACCCTCAGTGTATGGAATCCGACGACGGCGCGTTCACGTGCGTTGCTGCCAGTCCGACATAGGTTCCGATGCGGATGGTGGCCATTTCGTCGGCCGACCGATGGTAACTTCGACGAAGATGCCCCGATACTTGATACTTGGCATTAAGTTCCTCCCGCACCGGGCGGATCCACGCAGTCACGTCGGGTTTTCGCAGATAATATCCATCAGCGCCTGCGTCGAGAGCAAGTACATGCGTCAGAGGGGCGTCTTCGCGCCGGAGGCGTTGTCGCTGCGCTGCAGGCGCTCGCGCTTGCGGCCCTGACCGACGATGATGCGGCCACCGGAATACGGCTTGAAGCCGATTGCGTCGAGCGCCCCCCCGAAGGCCTCCTGCTGCCGCGCTGCGGTAACGAGTTCCGCAAGATCCTTGACGGTAATCACGACCACCATATCATCGGCCTTCTTGATATTGCCGATGACCTGCGGAACGCCGTTTCGAGCTTTCCCGAGCACTGCGCTCAGCTCATCCTTGGCCTTCCTTACGGTCAGAGGATCTCCCCCGATCTGGACAATCGTTTCCACGAGGCCGTCAGTGATGTCCTGTCTGCTGACGTTGCGGCGCGCCTGCACCTGCTTGAGTAGCCTCGCGTCCATGTCAGTCCGAGGGCACAATGGGATGCGTCGCCAAATTCGTCAAGAAAGTCCTGTACCCTTGGGGCCATAGAGACAAGTCGATATAGTGCAGCGGTTAGCCATTCGAACTCAGGCTTTTAACTATGGTGGGCGCCATCACAGAAACATGGAGCTTCGAGACGCTGGTGAAGTCTTCCGGCTACCGGAACGTTGTCACCATGGACAACCCTCCGACCGCTCTCGTCCATGATGGAGCGGTAGACGAACGGACCGTCACAAACGGTATCGCCGCCTACTACGTCTCGCAACGAGACCTTTCTCTTGATGCGACGGAGCGTGCGCGCCAGCTGCTACAGCGGCTCCATGACCTCGGAGACTGGGCGGCAGGCGAAATCGTCGAGCGCCGTCGTCGTGATGAGGCGAGACTCTCCAGTGGTTACTATGACCTGAAGCCGAGACTGAGCGTGCATCAGATGTTCGTAAGACGGTTCGTGAGGAGGCACCCAGGCTCAACGGTCAAGGAGATCTCGGTGGGTGCAAGCCTGGCGGTCTCCGAAGTGCAAGCGCTGACTGCGGAGCTTTGCGGCCGCGGGATCCTCGTCGCTAGCGGTCAGAGGGAGACCCGGTACGAGCTAAGCGCCAGCGAGGAGGCCCGGTATCGAGAGTTCGACAACGACGGGTCCGCGGCAACAACGCCATAGCTTGGAAGCCTACTGGAAGTTCCTTGCTTTCACCTTCAACGCGTATCGACATGCATTCTCGGACGAAGATGTCGCGCGATTCCGGCGCAGGTCAATCTGCCCCGTGAAATCCGGGCTCCCGGGAGAGGGATATCAACCACAACGCTGCTCCAGTCGCACTGAAGCGAGTGCCACCGCGCAGGGAGGCGCGTGTGGTGGCTAGGCCTCGATCTAGTTTCGGCTGAGCTTCCGATCGAGGAAATTGTGGATTAGAGGCGCCATCTCGGGCAGCTTGTCTTCCAGCGCGAAATGACCGGTGTCGAGGAGGTGCATCTCGGCATGGGGCAAGTCGCGTAGATACGGCGACGCACCGTCGGCCGGGAAGATCTTGTCGTTCTTGCCCCAGACGATAAGGGTCGGCGGCTTCTTCTCGCGGAAGAACTCCTGGAATTTCGGGTACAGGGGGACATTGGTCCCGTAGTCGTGGAACAGGTCCAACTGAATGTCGTTGTTTCCGGGACGATCAAGAAGCGCCTGGTCGTGCCCCCAATTGTCGGGGTCGATGTGCGTGATATCGCTCATCCCATCGGTGTACTGGAACTTCGTGATTTCAGGCGTGAAGAGCACCATCAGAGCTTTGCGGTTTTCGGGCGTGTCGTTCTTCCAGTATGCCTTGATCGGGTCCCAGAATTCCTTGAGGCCTTCCTCGTAGGCATTGCCGTTCTGGACAATCAACGCAGACACGCGATCGGGTTGCTTCAACGCGAGCCGATAGCCGACGGGGGCGCCGTAATCCATGACGTACATCGCGTATTGCTTGACATCCAGCTTGCCCATCAGGCTGTCGATGATGTCCGCATAATGCTGAAACGTATAGTCGAACTTCGTGTGGTCCGGCGCGTCGCTGTGACCGAAGCCCGGATAGTCGGGTGCTATCACATGGTACTTGTCAGCAAGGATCGGAATCAAATTCCTGAACATGTGCGACGACGTCGGGAAGCCGTGCAGGAGGAGCACGACCGGCGTCGACTGGCCCAGCCTCGCGATAGAACACCTTGGTGCCATCAATCTCGACGGTATGATACGTGACCTGCGGCACGACGAGTTCGTGCTCGGCTGCGGACTTCTTGGCGGCAAAGGATGTCATTGGAATGGCGCTGGACGCGGAGAGCGCGAACACCAAGACAAGCGTCGCCCTGCTCAACATCAATCTGTTCATTTGAACCTCCAAGCTGACGGCGAAGCTGATTGATCTTGGGCAGGATCGGCCGTCGAATGCCAAGATTGCTACGCCTGACGAGCTTCGAGGACGAGTTAATTGTAGTGAGGCACCGTGAAATCGCGCGAGCAGGCATGAAAGTCCAGTCCATCGATACGCTCGATCATACTAGCCAAAGACGTCGGCTTTCCAGACGACACAATGCAGCCCCCGCGGTCTGATACGTTTCGGTCGCCTCTGCGCCCTGCCGCACTCCCAATGAGCCTGAGGGACGAACGGCGGCTGAAGATCAGCGGCCCGGCCCTCGATCTGCTCATGGTGCCGCGGAGATCGAATGGCGGGATCGTTAGCAAGGAACACCCTGAGCGAGGTATGGCCGTCGATGGTGTTCGAGGAACGCAATATCCGTTTCCGGATTTAGTTCACGAGGATGACACAAACGATGGCAGCATGAGGGCTGCACACTGCCGACCATGCCGCTCACAGCAGCTTCAGTCGATAGGCCGCGACGAGGCTTGAATGCGAGTGGTCACACCTAGCTTCCTGATCGCGGTCTTCAGGTAGGTCGTGACCGTATGGCTGCTGAGATTAAGTATGATGGCGATCTCCTCACTGCTTTTTCCTGCAGCCGACCAGCGGAGACATTCGATCTCCCTCCGAGATAGAAGCTTGAGGTCGCGCCCTCCGCGCGTGAGATCGTCCAAGGCGGCCATCAGGTCAAACACCAGATCGCCCAGTTCCGCCTCTGAGAAATCTGATCCGGACAGCATGAAGAGGTATTGACGGCCTCTGGCGTCGTGTAGAGAAACCCCGAGATTGCAGGCAAATCCGTCGTCGTAAAAGACCCCGGCGATCCGGCTCGCCACGCCTTCCTTCTCCGCGCGGGCGAAAAGCAGCTGCGACGACGAGACCGGAAGCACGCTATCCTTCAGTTTCGCGACGATCTTGCTCTGGCTGAACATGTCGGTAGATCGGTAGTTTTGCAGGAGATCGTCCGGCCAATTCGTGGTGATCAGGTTCTCGAGAAGGCCGCCGCGGTCTGCTTCCGGGAAGACGGACGCCAAGTAGAAATTAAGACCGAACCTTTCCACAAGTTCGCGTATTGCGCTTTTGAAGGACGCAAGTCTGCGGGGCTCCCTGTCCCATATGTGACGATCGTGATGGCTCATGTCCTACCCTTTGCCACCACTACCATGATTTGGACCATCTCGGTGTGAGATTGCGTTAGACGACCGCATCGATCAGCTGCATACACCAAATTTGGGGCATTGGGCCCGTTCGGCCGAGCACCTATCTCGGAACACGGCGGACCTGGGCGACCACCCCCCGCCTGAGTTCGACGTGGGCTTCCGTCACGAGGCGGAAGCCCGTTTGTTTGCGCCGCAAGTGAATAGATCAATCCGACTTAATCGAAAGCCCAACAGCCTCGAGCGAGCTACATTCCCATCGAACGAACGAACATATTCCATAGGGTTGAGAGCACCCAGATAGCTCCTCCCCACTATACCTCAACAGCCCGAGCGTGCTCTGGCCGAACGCCTTCGCACGTCCCCAATAAGGAGAAACGCATGACCAAGAGACTTGAGAACAAGGTCGCCATCGTGACAGGCGCCAACAGCGGCATTGGCCTCGCCACCGCGAAGCTGTTCGCCGCCGAGGGCGCCCACGTTTACATCACTGGACGCCGCAAAGAACAGCTCGACGCCGCAGTCGCTAACATCGGCGGCAGCGTTACCGCCGTCAATGCCGACTCCACCAAGATGGAAGACCTCGACCGCCTGTTTGCGCAGGTGAAGGCCGACCACGGACGTCTCGACGCCATCGTTGTCAACGCGGGCGGCGGGAGCGTGCTTCCTCTTGGTCAGATCACCGAAGAGCAGGTCGACGACACTTTCGGGCGCAACGTGAAGGCTGTGATCTTCACGGTACAGAAGGCGCTTCCTCTTCTCGGCAAAGGCTCCTCGGTCGTCTTGATCGGCTCCACGACTAGTATCGAAGGAACGGAGGCGTTCTCCGTCTACTCCGCCTCGAAGGCCGCAGTACGCAACCTTGCCCGTTCGTGGGCGCTCGACCTCAAGGGCAAGGGCGTTCGCGTGAATGTGCTGTCGCCTGGACCGACCCGCACTCCCGGCCTTGTGGAACTTGTGGGCGATGACAAGAACGCACAACAGGGCTTCCTCAATGCTCTAGCCTCCACGATCCCGCTCGGCCGCGTTGGCGAGCCTGAGGAGATTGCCAAGGCGGCTCTCTTCCTCGCATCCGACGATTCCAGCTTCGTCAACGGCGTCGAGCTCTTTGCCGACGGCGGCAAGGCTCAGGTCTGAGCTTCCACGGGGCAGTCGTCTTTCGGCCGCCCCTCCCTCTCTGTCATGTCTCCTTCTTGACGAGGGCGGAGCTTGCACTGCCAATTGTGCGGATCGAAACCAACCACATGAAGTGACCCTATGAACCTGGACGACGTCCTGCGCCTTCTGCTCGATCCGATCACGCAGTTTGCGGCGCTGGTCGTTGCACTCGTTGTAGCGAGGACGCTTGTCCGGGGCCGCCCGACGCACCGCTTCATCGTCCACATCGCCTTCTTCGCCATCCTCACCATCCTGCTCGTGGGTCACGACGTCGCTCCATGGACGACGGTCAATGGCGACGAGGACCTCACCCACAAGATGTTCATCGGCGTCGCCAAGGCCACCTGGTGGGCAGGCGGCGCGATGGTGCTCGCGAGTTCGGTTCGAGTCTTCCTGATCTTCGAGCGAAAACCCCGGGAGGGAAGGCTGCTTCAGGATCTGCTAGTCGCGTTCATCTACCTCGGCGCCGCGCTCTCCATCATCGCGTTCGTTTTCGACCTTCCGGTACGGACCCTGGTCGCGACCTCCGGCGTCTTCGCCATCGTCCTCGGTCTCGCGCTCCAGAGCACGCTCAACGACGTCTTTTCAGGGATCGCGCTGAACCTTGGTCGGCCGTATACCGTCGGGGATTGGATCGAGGTCGAAGGAGGCGTCCGTGGACAAGTAGTCGAGACGAACTGGAGGTCGACGCACCTGCTCAACGATACCAACGACCTCGTGATCGTGCCCAACAGCACTCTGGCCAAAGCCACGTTGACGAACCTTACTGGCACCGACTCCGTTCATGGCTCTAAGGTCGTCATCAGAGTATTGCCGACACGTTCGCCAGCGGTCATCGAGGAGACGATGAAGACCGTCCTCCTCAGCGCGAACACGATCCTCAAATACCCGACGCCGTCGGTCTCGGTCACGGGACTCGATGGTTCCGCGGTGGAGGTCGAACTCTCCTTCAAGGTCGCCAGCCTCGGGCAGACTGGGATCGCCAAGAACGAGATCTTCGACCTCGTCTTTAGGCACGCGAAGGCGGCAGGGATTCAACTATCGACCGCGGCGAACGCTCCGACAGAGGCGTCGCCTGCTGAAAACTCCAAGCATCCCGGAACGCCGTGGCGCCTGCTGACATCGATCCCGCTGTTCTCGGCTCTCACCGACGACGAGATGGAGACGGTGGCGAACAGCATGAAGCGTTGCACCTTCAAGAAGGGCGTGGTCATAGCCCCGCAGAACGCCTCGATGACGTCTCTGATGATTGTCCGGAGCGGTGTCGTATCGGTCGAGCGGGACGACGATGGAAGGACCGAGGAACTGACACGGCTGGCGCCCGGCGACCTGTTCGGGGAACGCGGCGTTCTGATGGGCGCGCCGGAGCCAGCAACGATGCGCGCCCTCACCTTCGTTGTGGTCTACGAGATTTCGAAGGACCATCTCGCGAGCGTCATGCATGAGCGCCCTGCCCTTGTCGAGGAACTCAGCCAGCTCCTGGCGAAGCGTGTCGAGACAGAGGAGCACCTGAGAGCCGACGGGAACGCTGGTGCGGAGGCTCATCCGGTTTCATTGGCAGCCAAGATAAGACATCTTTTCCGACTTCCACACGGCAGCATCAACTGACATTTGGACGGCTTGGTCGTATTCACTCCGCCGCCCGTGGGTGCGAGACGGTCAAAAGCCTGCCCTGGATCAGCAGCGCTATCGTGCCTATTGCGATTACCCCGACAACGACATTCGCAAACAAGAAAAGGTAAGGCGCCAGCTGGCCTCCGATGCCGTCTCCGCCGCGAGATGCCATTCTCATGGACGCAGATGCCAATGCAGTAGTGCCGAGCGTTGCCGCCCAATATGAAGGGGCGAACGGCTGCTTCATGATCCAAGGCACGACGCGAACGAGAAGTGCCACCTGCAGAAGGCAGTAGCCCAGCAGCCCGTTTGCGAAGAGGTCAGGCGGACCGGACGTCATGCTCAAGTAGGCGGCACACGCGACCGCAGGCGGAGCCAGAACGATGCCGAGCGTCGGCCGAAGTGCTGGAGCCAATTCGGGCGCTGTCAGCAGTCGCTGAAGCAGGACGGACTCGGTAGCGGCCCAAGTGAACATCCCGGCGCCGAAAAGCAACTGCGCGAGTCCCGTGTATCCGAACGAACCGAGGACAAGTGCCGATACGAGAGATCCTGCCACGGTCGGAAGGTAAAGTATGGCCGTCGTCGCCTCGTGGTCGCGGCCCCCGCGCCACATTATCCCGGTCCGCCATGTTGCGAAGAGGATCGAGAAGACCATGCCAAGGAACAGGAGGACGAGCGCCACCGGATGTGAATACGGTAGGACGGCGCGGGCCACGAGCATTGTCGCAACTCCTGCAAGGCCGATGAAACAGCAGTGGATCGGGTGCTCGGCCTCTTCAAGGGCCTCCCCCCTCGCAAAGATCCATTTGGCGGCGTAGAAAACGCTGATCGTCGCCCAGACGACGATCGCGACGAAGTTGATCGCCTCGCCGACTATTGCGGGAAAATCCCAGAGTTCGTGTGCCAGCCGCCAGTCTCCACCAAGTCCGGCGAGGCCAAGCACCTTGCCGTACATGCCCGCAGGCACTCTGGGGAAGCTTCGGGGATTGCCTGCAGGCATGTCGTCAGCCCTTCACGAATTTGAATGCCGTCCCCGCCCGCTCGACATAGCCGACGCCGGGGTAAGTCCAGTGGTAGCCAAGCATGCGCAGCTTTTCGTTCGCAGCCTTGTCGAGCAGCGAAGCCCTGTTCTTGAGCGCGATCTCCGGCTCCGTATCGAAGCCGAAGTGCCATTTCGGGTTCTCAAAGGACAAAACGTTGTTCGGAACGACGTCGCCGGAGATCAGAAGATTTCCGTCGCCCGCCAGTTCCAGCGAGATGTGTCCGGGCGTATGCCCCCGAGTCCCGACAACGCTCATGCCAGGCACGATCTCGTCACCCGGCTTCACAAGTCTGAGCCTGTCCTTGACTGCGAACAGGTCCCGCTGGGCGCCGTGGGCAAACTCGTGCAGCGGCTTAGGCATCGCCGTCTCGTAATCGGGATCGGTCCAGAACGACCATTCGGCCTCGCTAACATAATAGCGGGCGTTCGGGAAAAGGAGCGAGCCGTCGGATCTTGTCGTTCCGCCCGAATGATCGGGATGCGCGTGAGTGAGGACGACCTTGGTGACGGATTCGAAGTCGACGCCAATAGACGCCAAGTTTTCCCCAAGGCGTCCATCGCTCGGCTGGAAGTTCGATCCCGCGCCCGTGTCCACGAGCATGACATCGACGCCGTGGCGGATCAGCGGGACGTTGGTCTGAAGCGGCGCGCTGTCCGCATCGCCTCCGAGCCGCCCGAGGATAGTTCCACGCTCGTCGGGTGACGCTTCCGGCATCAGGATGTCCCACGGAAGCGTGATGTAGCCGTCGCTCAGCACAGTGATGTCGAACTGGCCATGACGGAGCGTGTGAAAGCTCTGCGATAACGACGGAAGGTGTGCACGGTCCAGATTCATCAAAGGCTCCTCGTCGCCGTCGGACTGCTTGCCGCGGCGATGACAGTGTGTTCTCGCACCGACGCGTTGGCGAGTGTGTTCCTGTGAGTTGCGGGGCGTTCTCGCCAGACACAAGCTGTAATATTCAACCATGCATCGCGCATGAGGAAGACGAGCCTGCAGGCCCGATCTTAGGTGACCGCGCAGGAAAATCGCGCATCAAACGCTCGTCAGACGTCAAATTTGGATGCGATCTCTCCCGTGCTTTCGCTCCGTCCAAATATTCCGTCAAAGTGGAGCGTTGTCGCATTTGTGAGTTCTTGTGAGAAATAGAGCGATGGACCGCCCTCAGGTTGCAGAAATCGTGGCGCAGCGGTACCAATTCGGCAAACTCCAGGGATCGGAGCCGTCCATGATTTTTGATCTGCAGTCCTTCGGCCCGCTCGAATTCGAGGAGGCAGGAATTTTCACTTGGAACGTCAGCGCGGATGTGATGTTCGGCGACAGCGCAGTCGCTCTTCTCTATGGCCTGCCCGCCGAAAGCGCGATCAGCGGCCAGAAGATGTGCGCCTATCTCGGGCGCATCCATCCTGACGACCTGGCGGATGTCGCGCTCGCAATACACACCGCCATCACCTCATCCGGCAGCTACCACGCCACCTACAGAGTCAGGGGAGCGCTCGACATCTACCGTCCTGTAGAGTCCTGGGGCCGCTGCTTCCGTGGTAGCCAACGAGACCAGGTCCAGTTCGCCGGAATCATACATCCCGCAGAACCGACGCCGCCTGTTCAGTAGACCCTACGAAGCCGTCCGGACAACAGCGCCTCCTTTCAAGGCGAAGGAGAAGACGCTTCCTGTCGGCTCGTTTGCCCTCACCCACAGCGTGCCACCATGGGCTTCGACGATCGAGCGGCAGATCGACAGGCCCATTCCGAGGCCCGCTGTCTTCGTCGTGAAGAATGCGTCGAATATCTGGTCTCGACGTAATGGGTCGACACCCGGGCCGCTGTCCGTCACCGATACCATGGTCTTGCCGTCTTCCAGCCGTTCGCTTCGGAGATGCAGGCTGCGCGGCACATCCGTCGCCGATCCCATCGCCTCGGCCGCATTGAGGATAAGGTTGAGAACGACCTGCTGCAGCTGGATGCGGTCTCCCACCACAGACCCCACACTGGGATCGAGATCCGTTGCCAGCGATATGCCGTGCCGCTGCAATTCGCCGCGCGTCAGCACGATCACGCCGTCGATCATGCCGTTGATGTCGACAGCCTCCATCGAGAGCGGCGCCTTTCGCGCGAGCGCCCTGATGCTGGCGATGACGTCTCCGGCGCGATGGCTGTCACGTATGATGCGTTCGGCGGCCTGGCGGGCCTCCTCGATGTCCAGCTGGTCTTCGCTCAGCCATTTCAGGCAGGTCGCCGCGTTCATCACGATGGCCATCAGCGGCTGGTTCACTTCATGCGCGATGGAAGCCGTCAACTCGCCGAGTGCGGTCAGCCTTGCGGCACGCGAGAGATGCTGCTGGGCTTCCTCCATCCGTTTCAGGTCGTCGATATCTATGTTGGTGCCGTACCATTTGATGATCGCTCCATGCTGGTCACGCAGTGGTGTCGCGCGGATCAGGAACGAACGGGCGACGCCATCCATGCGGATCATCCGCGCCTCGACCTCGCCCGCCTCGCCCACGCCGAGCACCTCGACCCATTTCGCAACGACTTTGTCGAGGTCGTCCGGATGAATGGCACGCATCCATCCGTTGCCGAGGGATTCTTCAAGCGTAAGCCCCGTGAAGTCGTGCCAACGCTTGTTGAAGCTCAGAAGCGTGCCGTCGATGTCGCTGTTCCAGGCCAGCGCCGGGATCATGTCGTAGGCGAGCCGAAGCTCCTCGGCGGCTCGCCGGGCTTTCTCCTGGGTGTCCTTGGCGGCTTGATAGAGCGCCGCGTTCTCCAGGGAGATCGCCGCCTGTGACGCCAGCAGCTGGAGGACCGCGACCTGATCCTTCTTGAACAGGTTGGTGGACAAGCCGTTCTCGAGATAGAGGACGCCGACAAGCTGCTTCTGCTTGACGATCGGAAGGCAGAGGATGGATGTCCATGGTGCCTCGCGCACGTAAGGGTCTTCGGCGAACGGATGCTCGTCGCCAACGCCATCCAGGATCACGACATCCTGCGTCCTGGTTACGTAGGCCAGAACCGTCTCCGGCAGTCTTCGCTCGAACATGTCTAGTTTCACCGATATGCCGTCGTCATAGGTCACGGCCTCGGAGACGATCTGCATTTCGCCATCCTTCGGCAGGAGCAGCAATCCCCTGACTGCGCCGGAATGCTCCACGACGGTCACCATCAGGCGTTCTATCAGGCGATCCAGAACGATCTCTCCGGACACCGCCTGAGACATCGCAACGACCGCCGCCATTTCCAGAGGGTGATCTTCGGACTTCGCTATCCCGTTGGACTCGCTCCCTATCCCTGGGTTCTCTTCGTCCAGCCTCCTGACGATCGCAGTCGCACCCCATGCCGAGAAGCACGCTCGGGCGTTCTTCAGGAAGCTTTCGGCGGTCGATTTCAGCCCGAGCGAGCCTGAGAAGCGCCCTGCGAGTTCGCTTGCGATCCCCTCGTTCTGGACGAAGCCGTGCTGCCGGGCCGAAGCGATCGCCTTCTCATAGAGTTCGAGGGCGTCGATCGACCTGTTGTCCAGCCGTGCCATCTCCGCCGAAAGCAGGAAGGCCCGATTGCCGAAGTTCTCGGGACTGCTCTTGGCCCAGATTTCGACATGGAGCTGGTGAAGCCGCAATGCCTCGACGTGCGCGTCGCGACCCATGTCGTCGGATCGAGAAGCGGCCGCCGCATGTGCGAGAGCGCTGTAGAAGTGGAACTCTGCGATTTCGACGAACGACTTCGCACTTCTGTTGGAAGCTGCCTCCCGCGATGCCGCCAGTGCGCCGATGTAGTCTCCGGCCAGATAGCGCGCCACGATCCTCTGGATCCAGTACCATGCTAGGACGAGCTTCAGGCGCTCCCCTGCTTCGACCAGATAGATTTCAAATGCCTCGCGGACCGGGAGGGCGGGATCAGGCTCTTCAATGTCACGGAGTTCCCGGATATGGAGGAGCTGTCCTGCAGCCGCGTCGGCCGCCAGCGAAAATCCGGTTTTGCTGGCAGCTTCCAAAAACTGTTGCGCGTCCCGTTGGGCGGATTCCAGATCGACACCGCGGATAAGAAGATGCGCAACCAGCGCTTCCCCTGGCGCAACGCTGAAGACCAGGTCTGCCCCGGCAACCGCTGTCGCTATTGCCTGGCGGGAGTACTTCTCCGAGATCGATAGATGCTGGGTCCAGGGCACGCAAAAGCAGCCGTAGCAGGCGTAGACGCGGGCCTTGAAGCGATCCATTCCATGACGCTCGACAAGCTCCAGCCCTAGCCTGCCGAACTGTCCGCCGGAAACGTAGTCGCCCGATCTCAGACCAAGCGGAATGATGACCGAGACGTAGGCATAGCAGGAAGCGTCGCAGTTGCCATGTTGAAGACTCAGCGACACCATCTGCAGGTATATCAGCTCCTCGAGATTTCCGTCCGTGACGACGGCGGGAAGGATCGTGTAGGCGAGAACCTCCATAGCGGCGAGCCAGTCGGCATCCTCCAATCGCGGAAGGTGGATGAGCTGATCGATGGATCGGCCGGCCAACCGCTCATACAGATCGTCTATGCCCGCGCGAACCTCCGCGTCGCTCGGGTGTGCAGACCACTCGATGCCGAAGTCACGCAGATAATGGAGCGCCACCTCGACAGCCTTGTCCTGGTCTCCGAGCGTCAGGTAAAGGGACGAGCGAAGCCCGACCACCGCGCCGCGATCGACAGCGTTCTCAGCTTTGGCCGCAAGATGAACGAGATGCGCGTCTGCGACCTCGTGGTCACCTGACAGGTACTCGCACTCGGCGCTCTCCAGTTCGAGTGGAAACTTGATCGCATACCGTTCCGATCCTGCTTTCTCGACCAGGTTCAAGCCCGTCTTCAGGTATTTGAGCGCGGAGCGGTATGCGACGGACGCCTTGGCACGCCTTCCAGCTTCGAGAAAGAGTTCGGCGATCCTTTCGAGCCTATTGGGGTCCACGGCTTTATCGAGACCACGCCCTAGCTGGTCGGCCACCTCGAAAATGTGCTTCTTCAACGCATCGGGAGGCAGCTTCTCCATCAGCGCGGTTCCGATCCGAAAATGGATTTCAGCTCTTTCCGCCTCAGGCACCGTGCGGTACGCAGCTTCCTGTACCCTGTCATGGACGAGTTCGAAGTCATCGTCGGAACGAAGAAGCAACCCCCCTTCCACGGCCTCCCAAAGAATGCCGACGACCTCCTGCCGCGGCTTGCCCGTGATCAGCGAAAGAATGGTAGCAGACGCGCCATTCCCGAGGCAGGCCATCAGCTTGACCATCTCGAGCGCGCGAAGCGGAAGCCTGCCCAGCTTGGATACCACCAGATCGGCGACGTTGTCCGTGATCCTCGTCGCACGGATCCTGTCTTCGTCCCATTGCCATCTCGCGGTCTCATGGTCGTAGGAGAGCGCTCCTTCGATATCGAGCGCTTCTATGAAATGAAGAACAAAGAACGGATTTCCTCCCGTCTTCTGTTTGACAAGCCGCGCCAGCCGCGCGACCGAGGGGACGTCCTTCCCAAGCATGTCGGCCAGGAGGTGGCTGATCTCGCCCTCGTCGAGAGGGCCGAGCGGCAGCTCGTCGAAACGGCGGCTTCCGGACCCGAAAGCATCGCGTGCATCGTTCAGCGGATGCCCAGAAGGCACCTCGTCGTCGCGGTAGGCGCAGATCAGCATCAGGTTGGCGACATCCTCGTCGACCGTGACCCCTGCGAGCAGCTCGAGGGTGGGGATGTCCAGCCACTGGACGTCATCTATGAAGAGCACGAGCGGATTGTCCGGCCGCGCGAAGACCTGGATGAAGCGGCTGAAGACGAGGTTGAAGCGGGACTTCGCCTCGTGCGGCGGCATGTCCGGCGCCGGAGGCTGCTCGCCGATCACCAGCGCGAGCTCGGGGATGAGATTGGTCATCAACTGCGCGTTCGGCCCCAAGGCCTCGGTCAGCGCCGATCGCCACCGTCCAAGCTCCACCTCTCCTGCACCAAGGATCTGGCGAACGATCCCCCGGAATGCCTGCGCTATCGTCGCGTAAGGGATGTCGCGCGTATACTGGTCGAATTTCCCTGATGCGAAGAGGCAGCCGCTGGACGGGATCGACTTTCGTAGTTCACGGATGAGGGATGACTTACCGACACCCGCAGGGCCGGACACCAGAGCCACCGCCTTCCCACCGACCGATCTGGCAACCTCGAAGGACCCTAGGAGAGCGCGGACTTCCGGCGAGCGACCATAAAGCTTGTCGGGAGCCTGAAGGTGTCGCAGGGCGTCCGCGATTGCCACGTCGAACTCGTCGATGCGGCCTGCGGAAGCAAGACTAGCCAGACACCGTCTCAGGTCGATCTCCAGACCAGCGGCCGTCTGGTAGCGGTCGTCGGGATTCTTGCTCAGGAGCTTGAGCACGATCGACTGGATAACGGGCGGAATAGCGTCGTGCCGCTCCCTTGGAGGTATCGGTCGCCGAGCGACGTGGGAATGGATCCACTCCATCGCATCAACCGCCATGAATGGAAGCTCGCCCGTTAGCATCTGATAGAAGACGACGCCTAGTGAATAGAGATCGCTGCGTTCGTCGACTGGTTCCTTCATTCGCCCCGTTTGCTCGGGGGAGACGTAGGGGAGCGAGTCCGCCATGCCACGGGCCGTGGCAGGCAGCTCGGAGATGTTCGTCCGCGGGCCCGCCTTTCCGAATCCAAGCAGCCTGACGGCTCCCAACTCGTCTGCAAGGAAACGGTCCGGACGAAGATCCCTGTGGATCAGGCCTCGTTCATGAGCCTGTCTCACGGCCGCAGCCGCGCTAACGGCTACGGCAAGAAACCGGGCCAGCTCGAATGGACGGCCCAGCTCCGCGGTCAGCGGCAATCCGCCCTGATCCTGAAGCACCAGGAACTCGCGGCTTTCGTGGCGTTCCAGCGACAGTGGGGTCGCTGCCCACTTCTCGTCGAGGCGGCTCGCCAGCGATACGATGTATTCGAAACGTGTGTGGCATTCCCCGATGGTGTCGGGAGAGGCGGCCGTCACCAGTAGGAGCGGAGCGCCGCCGTCGCTGGGCGTGCCCCGATAGAGCGCGCTGACTGCGTCCTCACGAAGCAACTGCATCTGGTAGCGGGACAGGTCCATCACGAAGCTCCATATGCCAACGGCTGAGGCCGCTCGTGATCCTAAACTAATTTTACAGTCGCGCCATCGTGGTCGATTTGACGGTATTATCGGGAAGGCCGGACTGACATCCGGCCTCCCAACCTGCTTTCCGGCTATGCCTTGATGAAGGCAAGGATGTCGGGGTTCAGGACGTCCGGGTTCGTCGAAAGCATCCCGTGCGGATAGCCCTCGTAGGTCTTCAGCGTCGCGTTCTTCAGAAGCTTGGCCGACAGCGGCCCGGCGTCGGCGTAGGGCACGACCTGGTCATCGGTGCCGTGCATGACGAGAACAGGAATCTCGATCTTCTTCAGGTCTTCGGTGAAATCGGTCTCCGACCAGGCCTTGATGCACTCGTAGTGCGCGTTTGCCGCGCCCATCATGCCCTGGTGCCACCAGTTGTTGATCAAACCCTGCGAGACTTTCGCATTGGGCCTGTTAAAGCCGTAGAACGGCCCGGTCGGCACGTCGATGTAGAACTGCGCCCTGTTGTCGGCGAGCGCCTTCCGGAGGCCATCGAAGACCTCGATCGGAAGACCGCCGGGGTTCTTCTCCGATTTCACCATGACCGGAGGCACGGCAGCGACGATCACCGCCTTCTTGACGCGGCCAGGCTTGGCGCGGGCGACATAGTGCACGACCTCCCCGCCGCCGGTCGAATGACCGACGTGGATCGCATTCTTGAGATCGAGCGCCTCGACCACCTCGGCGACGTCCGCGGCGTACGTGTCCATCTCGTGGCCCGTGCGGCTGTGGGAAGACCGCCCGTGGCCGCGCCTGTCGTGGGCGACCACGCGATAGCCCTGGGCGATGAAGAACAACATTTGATTGTCCCAGTCGTCGCTGCTCAGCGGCCAGCCATGATGGAACATGATGACCTGCGCATCCTTCGGACCCCAGTCCTTGTAGAAGATCTCGGTTCCGTCCTTCACTTTCACAGTACCCATGAACTTGTGCTCCGTTGCGGGTGATGGTTTCTGTTTCGTGGCGGCTTCGACGGCCGTCGTTGGCAGTGCAAGGGCGAGCGCGACTGCCGATCCGGCGATCATCGCGTCCCGTCTGGTAATCGAAACATCCGACTTGAATGTCATGCGCTGAACCTCCGAATTGCGGGTGTCTATTACCTCAAGCGGGCGCAGCTACGCCGACTGCGGTCTTGGCGAAAGGCACGAAGCCAGGGAGAGACTCGACCCGGCACAGCCATGACTGGACATTTGGATAGATTGTCAGATCGATCCCTCCCTCGGGCGCCCGCGCCACGTAACCGTACACGGCCAGATCCGCGAGCGATGGAGAGGACGCTGCGAGCCAGTTCCTGGTCTCCAGCTCATCGTCCAGAACGTTCAGGAGCGCATAGGATCTCGACAGCACTTCCTCGGGAACAGCCTTCGGCCCAGAGATCCGAATCCTTCGCGCTGTGGCGACGCCGTATGCCACCTCGCCTGCTGCGACCGAGAGCCAGCGCTGAACGGCCGCGGCTCCCAACGGATCTTCAGGAAGCCAGTCGTCGCGTCCGAGTTTCTTGGCGAGATAGATCAGGATCGCGTTCGAGTCCGCGAGAACGGTGTCGCCGTCCTTGAGAACTGGCACCTGGCCGAACCTGTTCATCTTCAGGAACTCGCTCGTCTTCTGCTCGCCTCGGAGGATGTCCACCTCGACGAGCTCGAACGGCTCGTTCACGAGCGTAAGGAAGAGCCTGACCCGATGCGAGTGGCCGGATAGCGGATGGTAGAAGAGCTGCATTCCGGTCTCCAATATTGAAGAAGCCAATGTTGCCTCTTGATTTGGAGTATTCCGCTTTGGTGCGTCGCGGTCTTTCCTAATCGTCAGATCAGCGGCAGCTCGAAATGCAGCCCGCCTCGGCTATCGTCCGTTGGGCGCTGTCGAAGCGCGCCGCGTCCGGGCCTTTCACGCCGAGGGCTTCGAACATCTCCGCCAGGGGGTGGTAGGCAATCGCGGCACGGTCTCCGGGAAGCTCCCTGATGAGCATGCGCAGCGGTAGGTCGAGAGCCGTTAAGGGCGCGTCCGTCATCACTGGTGTGCCGACCTTCGGGCTGCCGTAGATAAGAACGCGCGTCTCCGGCATCGACAGCCCGTTTTCGCGAGCGGCATCCGCATGATCGATTTCCGCGAAGATGGTCAATCCGGCTTTTCCGATGGCAATCTTGATCGCCTCCAGCGCCTCGTCGAATGTATGCGTCGAACGGTGTTCGATCGGCTTCATGAAAGACCTCCTCTAGTCGGCGTTGATCCCGTCACCCTTCGACAGCACGCCTTCCTGGGCCTTGTAGAAATACTGGGAGGCGACCAGCCATCCCTTCAGCGGCCGAAGCGGCGGGATACAGGTCGCGAGCAGGAATGGTCCGGTTACAAAGATCTGGGTCCAGATCGACGCGTGGTGCGCGACTTCGAGCCATACCGACAGGAGGACAGTCGGAATGCAGGCGAAGCAGATGACGAAGAAGGCCGGGCCATCGGCGGGATCGGCGAAGGAATAGTCGAGGCCGCAGATTTCGCAGCTTGGGCGGAGCGTCAGGAACCCCTTGAATAGATGCCCCTTGCCGCATCGGGGACAAAGGCCGCGAACGCCTGTCTGTACAGGCGAGAGCGGAGGGTAGTTGTCGTTCGTGAGTGTGTCGTCATGCAGACGCTTGGGCATCGTTCCCTCCATATCTCGGCTTGCGGGCGCTAGAACCCGTAGTGGCTCAGCCCCCAATGGCCGTCCGGGCGGCGACCGAGCGGCCACTTGAAGGTGCGGTCCTCGTCCTTGATCGGATGTTCATTGATGCTGGCGTGACGGTATTTCATCAGTCCGTCGGCATCGAATTCCCAATTCTCGTTGCCGTAGGCTCTGAACCAGGTTCCGCTGTCGTCGTGGTGCTCGTAGGCGAAGCGGACGGCGATGCGGTTTCCGGAAAACGCCCAGAGCTCCTTGATCAGCCGATAGTCGAGTTCCCTCGCCCATTTGCGAGCCAGGAATGCCTCGATAGCCGGACGACCGACCACGAACTCGGCGCGGTTTCGCCAGCGACTGTCGACCGTGTAGGCGAGCGCGACCTTCGCAGGATCGCGTGTGTTCCAGCCGTCCTCGGCAAGCCGGACCTTCTCGGTCGCGGACTCAAGGGTGAATGGTGGCAGTGGTGGGCGGGTCATTTGTCGTCCCTATCCATGATTGTTGGCAGCCGCTTTGAGTGCGGCGACTTCGGCTTCCAGTTCCCTAATGCGAGCGTCTCTGGTCTCGATCGCCTTGAGCACCTCGTCGGCCTCGAACCGCAGCGGGATGTGCTGCGGGCAGTTCGCATCCCATGCCGTCACCTTGAAGAGCATGACCTGCTCCGGTCTAGCGGCGTAGCCTTCGGGCATTAGTCGCTTGATCAGCTCGTCATCGCCTTCGACGACTTTCGCGGTGCCCCAGATCTTCACCCGCGATCGGCTGCCGTAGTCGATGAGGAACAGGTGCGCCTTGTCGTTTTCGACCAGATTGCCTTGCGAGATGAACTGCCGATTTCCCACAAAGTCGACGAAGCCGACCGTCGTTTCGTCGATGACACGCAGAAAGCCCGGCGGGCCGCCGCGGTGCTGGACGTACGGCTGGCCCTCGGCATTCACGGTGGCGAGGAAGATGCTGATCTGCTTTTCGATATAGTCCTTGAGTTCCGGGGTGATGGTTGTCGCCCATCCACCGCGCTCTTCCATCCTCGAATACGATCGTCGAGATCCCTTTCGCTCCTGGATCGCCTTCACGCTTGTCGTGAAGGCGACGTCGCTCGAAACCTGGTGCGCGGTGTCCATCGTCGCCCTCCTCCGGCAGCCCTTTGGCGAGAATGCCTTCAGACGCCTTCGTACACAACACGCGTGAAGAGCGCCGGAGGGATCACCCACTGGCCGAATTTGGCGTCCCATTGCTTGGTCGGGTTAGCAGCGATGGTTTGTTCGACGGAGCGGCCAGCCTTTTTCATCTTGGCCACCTCCTCTCTGGCACCGACGAGCATGTCGAGCCAGACCTTGATGTCTTCGCGGTTCGCGATGTCGCCGTGACCAGGGATAACGACGGTCTCCTTGTCGATCATCTTGATGTTCGCTTCGGCCGCGGCGATCTGGCCGTCGATACTGCCGCCTGTCGAGCAGTCGATGAACGGGTATAGCCCGGTCCAAAGCGTGTCACCGACATGGATCACGTTGTCCTCCTCGAAGAAGACCGAGATGTCGCTGTCAGTGTGGGCTGGGCCGTAGTATCTGAGCTTGATCGTCTTGCCATCCAGCTTCAGCGTTTCTTCGTCGCCCTTCATCAGGCGGGTGGGCAGCGCGCCTTTCGGAGAAGGCGGGAAGTCGAAGTTCCAGTCGTCGACACGGGTGGCGGCTTCGAGATGCTTCAGGGTGTTCGGATGCGCCATGATGGCGGCGCCTTCCGAGTTCAGCCACTCGTTGCCGTCAGTATGGTCGAAATGCCAGTGGGTGTCGATCAGATGCGTGATCGGTTCCGGCCCGATATCGGCGAGAGCCTTTTCCAAACGTGGCCGCGTGGCGGTTATCCCGGCATCAACCAGAAGCTTTCCTTCTTTGCCAGAGACGACGGCCACGTTGCCGCCCGATCCCACGAGGACGTTCACGCCGCCGCGCAGCTTGGTGGTCGCGATTTCGGCCTTGGCCGCAGCCTCGCGGATGATCAGGACCTGGCTCTTGGCGGCGGCAAAGGCTTCGCGAGGCGTCAGCCAAGCACCTGTGGCAGCAATCGTCGCGCCGCCAAGGCAGCAAAGGCAGAAACCGCGTCTTGATAATGCGTAGTCGTGCTTGGTCATCACCCGCTCCATTGGTTGACTGCGTGCCTGAAGAAGTGCCACCACGCTGGGAGGAAGCGTGGTGGCGACCTCGATCCAAATCCGGCCGAGCTTTGATCGAGGGAAGCTGATCGGTTGACCAATACTCCCACCTGCAGACGATCACGAGGTAGTTGTCGTGAAGCCCGGTGAGATCCCGTGAGATGCCCGAAAAACCTCCCGAAAACCTAGACTATGGTCGAGTCCAGATCGACCTTGGCCGTGTTCCACCGACAAGAGTCGGATTGTTCGTGACTGCCTGCGGAGCTACGGTGCCGACGCGATCATATTCATGTCGATGCCTCCGCCGGGGAAAGGACGATGCGAACTTCGCGTCCCCGTCCTGAGGCGACATCGTAGCCGACCGGGGAGTCAGCCATGCAAGTTCCGTTCGCAAGTTCGACACGTCCGACGTCTCGGGACGCACAGCCACCGCACCATGGGACCCCGCGCCAAACAGGCGATGAAGCCATTAGCTTCGGCCGCTTCTGCGCCGTCCCCCACTCGAGACAACTCCTCATGGACGGCCGACCCCGAGAGATCGGTGGCCGCGCGTTCGATCTGCTCATGGTTCTCCTCCGCTCCAACGGTGGCATCGTGAGCAAGGAAGAGATCTTGGATGAGGTCTGGCCGTCGATGGTCGTCGAGGAGTGCAACCTCCGTTTCCAGATCGGCTCGCTTCGTAGGGCGCTGGGCGACCACGGGGATATGATCAAGACTATCGTTCGCCGCGGATACATGCTCGTTCGGGATGATAGAGTGCCGGAAGGCGGCGTCGCCACCTCCCTTGGCATCGCATCGCAGTCGACAATCGACATCGTAGAGAAGGTGGAAAAGGACAAGCCGTACATAGTCCTGATCGACGACGACGATGGCGTCCGACGCGCTATCACCGGGCTTCTCAGATCGGTCGGCCACTCCGTGGGATCGTTCCCCTCGGTCAAGGCGTATGAAGAGAGCGATAGCGTGCATCGCGCGGACTGCCTAATACTCGACGTGGGGCTTCCGGGGCAAAACGGTCTGGATTTCCAGGCCGAACTCATGAAGTCTGGCCTTCGTCAGCGGATCGTCTTCATCAGCGGCAACGCGGACATCCCGATGTCGGTTCGCGCAATGAAGGCTGGCGCAGTCGAATTCCTGACGAAGCCCGTTCGGCATCAGGATCTGCTGTCTGCGGTGGATCTGGCAATCAGCGCCTGACCCAGTTTCTCCACCGCTTTCACGGAGCCAGCCATGACGGAGATCGGCGCACCGAACCCCAGAGCGACAACGTTCAACGGTGGCAGCGAAGGCGAATGGGCTGTCACTTCGCAGCGCACGCTCCTTGGGCCGCCAATTGCTGGGGTCTCGCGGGTGGCCATGGCATCGGGAAACAGCCCCGCGGCACCCGACGCCGCCTGGATCCTGCGCGGCGTCGCCACCAACGATCGATACACAACGCGTGACGAAAAGACTTCACTACTCGAAAGGCAGGCTCCGATCGGCCGCCCGGAAGCAACACGAGCTGCTCTTATCCTCCTGAAAAAGACCCCCGACTGGTGGGCCATGACACAAGACGAGCGCCGCTCTGTTTTCGAAGAGCAATCTCATCACATAGCGATCGGCCTACGCTACCTTCCTGCTGTCGCCCGTCGACTGCTTCACTGCCGCGACCTGGAAACTGCGGCGCCGTTCGATTTCTTAGGATTTCTTGACTTTGCGCCTGCCGACGAGCCTGCATTCGATGACATGTTGGGCCAGCTCAGGTCCACCAAGGAGTGGAGCTTCATGGAGCGCGAGATCGACATCCGCCTGGTCAAGGACGCTTCCCCCACCTAGCAAATGCTTTCGCCCCCGAGATCGACGACGCCGCAACGCGCTTTTTACGCTGATCAAGCTTCGTAAAAATCCGTGAAAGCGAGGCACTGCAGGGCGATGGCGTGCGTTGATCTTTCTTTCGTCGAGTTCCTCCCGCCACCCAACATCGTCTCACACCCATTCCCCACATCTCACACTATCTCAGCACGACAACATGTAGCGTCATCTCAATGAAACCAGCGTCCTAGGGTCGTTTGAGCCCGGCGCTCATAGAGGTAACGCCAATGAAAAGGCTCCTTGCCGCCTCAGCTGCAATGGCAGCACTCCTGCTAGGCGGATCAGCGCTCGCCGCCTCCAAACCGACAGTGGTCCTTGTGCACGGCGCCTTCGCCGAGTCCGCGAGCTGGGACGGCGTGGCTGCAAAGCTACTTAAGGAGGGCTATCCGGTCGTGGCCGTCGCCAATCCTCTGCGTGGCCTGAAATACGACTCCGATTACGTCAGCGAGGTGGTGAAGTCGATCAAGGGCCCGATCGTCCTCGTCGGTCACTCGTATGGTGGGTCGGTTATCAGCGACGTCGCGATCAGGGATACCGGGATCAAGTCGCTGGTCTTCGTGTCCGGCCTTGCTCCTGAGAAGGGCGAGAGCGTCAGCGAGCTGGGCAAGAAGTTCCCCGGCAGCACTCTGGGCGGCACGCTTGCACCGCCCGTCCTTCAGCCGGACGGCAAGCACGACCTCTACATCGATCAGAGCAAGTTCTGGAAACAGTTCGCCGCCGACGTCCCGAAGGACAAGGCAGCGCTGATGGGAGCCGAGCAGCGCCCAATCGCGGCAGAAGCCTTCGAAGAGCCCTCGACAGAACCCGCATGGAAGTCCCTGCCCACGCACTTCATCTACGGCTCCGAGGACAAAAACCTTCCTCCCGCACTGCATGCCTTCATGGCCAAGCGCGCCAACGCGAAGGAAGCGGTCGAGGTCAAGGGATCGTCCCACGTCGTGATGATCTCGCACCCTGACAAGGTGGCCGCAATGATCGAGCGCGCCGCCGCCGACTAGGCCCGCAATCCCCGCAGAGCAACTACAAACAGGAGCATGACATGCACCCCGATATCGCCATCAAGGTGAGCCTGGGCATGACAGGCGACGTCTTCGAAACGTTCGACGACTGCCTGCATGTCGAGCACTACCAAGTCGCTGACCCCAACATCTTCCTTGCGAAACTCACCCGCGAGAATGGAAGCCGCGCGATCACCACTTCGCTTAGCGCTGGAGCTGGCACATTTATTCTTGCAGACCGGGATTCCGAGCTTCGCCTCGAGCAGAAAGGCTGCGTCCTCTATCAGGGCGTTCTAGTCGAGGACAGCATCGCCTTCATCGAAGGCTCCGATCCCATTTCCGTGGAGCTGCAGTCGGATGCTTGCCTGTACGTCCTCACGTTCCTGCGCGAACGGCACTCCTGGCCTTGCCCGGTGATCGGCGGCCGCTTCAACATTCGTGACGAGCGTCTCTCGGAACTGATCGACGACGTGTCGGAAAGCTCAGCGGCGCGAAGAAGCGACCTTGCGCGCGAATTCTCGACACTGGCATTCGAGCGCTATCAGTCCCTGCCCCGCGTGCATCCCCTGTCCACCTGGCGGCTTAACCGAGTGCGGCGGCATGCAGAAGCGAGGCTCGACCAGCGCCTGACCCTCGAAGAGCTGGCGGACGTAGCGGGCTTCTCGCGCGCGCACTTCGCCGCCACCTTCAAGGCGGCCACCTCGATGAGCGCACATGAATTCCTACTGCGGCTCCGCATCCAGGAAGCCGCGAAGCTGCTGCTGGGAACGGATCTCCCACTCGTGGACATCGCCCTGCAATGCGGGTTCCAGAACCAACCCCATTTCACGACGGTCTTCAAGAAGATGACCTCCGCCACCCCGCGCAGATGGCGCAACGCTCGCCGCGGCCTTCCCACGCCGTCGGTCCCGGGGCTTCGTCGACGCAATGCCACGACCATCGATCTTCCGGTCATCGACCCGGATCGTCCATCCCACGAGCTGCACTAGCGGCACCCAACCCTTTCTTGAGGAGTCCTGAGATGACACGCGTAACCCTGCATCCTTCGATCGAGGCGGCGCCCGAGGCTGCTCGCCCGACACTCGAGGCGATCAAGAAGCAAATGGGCGTCGTCCCGAACGTCTTCAGAATGATGGCAAACAGTCCGGCAGTCCTCGAAGCCTATTCGTCACTTAATGGCGCGCTCGGCAGGGGCAAGCTGGACAAGAAGATCCGCGAGAGGATCGCGCTTGCTATCGCCCAGAAAAACGGGTGCGGCTATTGCCTCGCCGCTCACACCTACACCGGAACCCACGTGAATAAGCTCAGCATCGACGAGATAGCGGCAGCCCGGCGCGGCGGATCCTCGGATGCGCGAGCCGATGCCGCTGTGAAGTTCGCGGTCAAGGTAGCCGAGGAGCGTGGATCCGTGAGCGAGGACGAGCTGCATGCAATGAGAGCCGCTGGGTTCGATGACGAGGAGCTTCTCGAAATCGTTGCCCACGTCGCCGCAAACACCTTCACCAACTACATGAACGAGGTCTTCAAGACCGAGATCGATTTCCCCAAGGTCGAGGACCACGCGGCCTGACAGAAGTAGTCGGCAGGTGTCCGCCTCCCTGCCGACCGAGTGCAGCCGACGTCGATGGAGACCGGTCGTCTCTCCTTCGGTACCTCCTCGCGTCGGCTGCACGCCGTCCTATTGCGAACACTCTGACACTCGTTGCGGGAGCCGCCGCCGGGCTGCGCGCCGCCGATGGAGGAACGTATGAAAGCCACCGTCCTTCGATCTACCTTCTCTGGTAGTCTGCTACTTCTATTCTCAGCCTCCGCTGGCTACGCGCAGAGCCCACCCCCGCCCGTTACCGTCGCCAAACCCGTGGTGAGGGACGTGGTCGACAACGACGAGTTCATCGGCCGCTTCGAGCCAGTCGAGCAGGTGTCGGTGAGATCGCGCATCGGTGGCTACCTGCAGGAGATCCACTTCTCGGACGGCGCCCTCGTCAAGCAAGGCGACCTGCTGTTCGTCATAGACCAGAGGCCGTACGTAACAGCCTTCAACGAGGCAACGTCCGCGCTCGAGGTGGCGAAGTCGACGCTGACCTATGCCGACGCGCAGTTCAAGCGGGCGGAATCGCTCTCGCAGAACGGTAGCCAGTCGATTTCCATCCTGGACGACCGCAGGCGGGAATGGATCTCGGCGCAGGCAAACGTCCGTGGCGCGCAGGCGGCACTCGACCGCGCCGCTCTCGACCTTGACTACACGAAGATCGCCGCACCCCTGACCGGACGCATCGACCGTCACCTTGTCTCGATCGGCAACCTCGTCCAGGCGGACTCGTCCGTCATGACGACGATAGTCACCCTCGACCCGATCGACTTCTATTTCGACGTGGACGAACGGCGACTGCTAAACTTTCAGGCGACTGCCCAGAAGCGCGGCGTCGACCTGCAGGCATCCGGCGGCGACGTGGACGTCATCGCGACGATCGGCGACAACTCGGGCCGCGAGTTCAAGGGCAAGCTTAACTTCGCCGAAAACCACGTCGATAGCGACAGCGGAACCATGCGGGTCCGCGCCCGGTTTCCGAACGCGGATCTGACACTTCAGCCGGGCCTCTTCGGCCGCATACAAGTCGAGGCCTCGAACACCTATTCTGCTGTCCTCGTCCCCGACGAGGCCATCTCGTCGAACCAGAACGAGCGCATCGTCTACGTGGTGGACGACGACGGTACGGTTCGGACGAAGGCCGTTCGGACGGGTCCCCGCCTCTACGGCTACCGTGTGATACGCGCTGGTCTCGACGGCAGCGAGACGATCGTCGTCAACGGCCTCATGCGCATCCGGCCGGGTGCGAAGGTCACTGCGAAGATGACCGAACTGCCCCAGTCGGCCGCAGTAGCGGAGGCAGCACAATGAGGTTCGCTCACTTCTTCGTCGATCGCCCGATCTTCGCGGCGGTCATATCCATCCTGCTTCTCGTTGTCGGCAGCATCGCCTACACGCAGTTGCCCGTCTCGCAGTATCCCGAGATCGCGCCACCGACGATCATCGTCAGAACGTCCTATCCCGGCGCGGATCCGCAGACCATAGCGGACACCGTTTCCACCCCTCTGGAACAGCAGATCAACGGCGTCGAGGACATGCTCTACATGTCCTCCTACTCCAGTGCCGACGGCGCGATGGCCCTGACGATCACCTTCAAGCTCGGCGCCGACCTCAACAAGGCGCAGGTGCTTGTCCAGAACCGCGTCGCAATAGCGCTGCCCCGGCTTCCCGATGAAGTCCGCCGCATCGGCGTGACGACCGACAAGAGCTCGCCCGATCTCATGATGGTGGTTCACCTTCTCTCGCCCAGCCATCGCTACGACCAGCTCTACGTTTCGAACTATGCTCGAACCAAGGTCCGCGACGTCCTGCTGCGGCTCGACGGCGTCGGCGACATACAGTCCTTCGGCGAACGCCAGTATTCCATGCGCATTTGGCTCGATCCGGAAAAACTGTCAGCATACGGGATGACCTCGGACGACGTCGTCGAAGCCCTCCGGGAGCAGAACGTGCAGATATCCGGCGGACGCATCGGTGCACCTCCAGTGGTCGGCAAGAACGCCTTCGAATACACCGTCCGGTCCGACGGCCGCTTTTCCGACCCCCGCGAGTTCAGGTACGTGATCGTCAAATCGACGGCGAGCGGACGGTTGGTCGAACTGCAGGACGTCGCGCGCGTCGAACTAGGCGCTCAGGACTACGTCACCAACAGCTATCTGACCAACGATCCCGCTATCGCCCTCGGCATCTTCGCGCGTCCGGGCAGCAACGCGCTGTCGACGGCAAAGCAGGTGCGCGACATCATGGCGAACCTGTCGAAGAGTTTCCCGGAGGGCCTTGAATTTCAGATCAATTACGACACCACCGAGTTCATCGAGGACTCGATCTTCGAGGTCTACCGGACGATGGGCGAAGCCGCGATACTGGTCGCCATCGTCGTGATCATCTTCCTGCAGTCGTGGCGCAACGCGCTCATCCCGATCATCGCCATCCCAGTATCGCTGGTGGGCACATTCGCCTTCCTGCTTGCCTTCGGCTTCTCGCTGAACATGCTCACGCTCTTCGGGCTCGTGCTGGCTATCGGTATCGTCGTCGACGACGCCATCGTCGTGGTCGAGAACGTTGAACGAAACCTGGCGCGCGGGATGTCGCCCAAGGAAGCGGCGCACGTCACGATGGACGAGGTCGGCACGGCGGTCGTCGCCATCTCTTTGGTGCTAATAGCCGTGTTCGCTCCCACCGCTTTCATCCCCGGAATCTCAGGCCAGTTCTACAAGCAGTTCGCGGTCACCATATCGGTAACGACGGCGATCTCGGCCCTGAACTCGCTCACCCTGTCTCCGGCGCTCGCAGGCATCCTGCTACGACCGCACGACGACATCTCATACGGGAAGAGCATCGTAGGGCAAGCAGGATCCGCGCTGGCCAACGGCTTCAACTCGGGCTTCGATTCGATCAGTCGGTGTTACTCGTGGATCGTGAGGAAGCTCGTCGGCGGATGGTTCGGTCGGATGGCGGCGCTGGCCGTGTTCGCCGCCCTGCTCGCGGCCACATGGTTCATGTCGACGGTCGTCCCATCAGGCTTTGTGCCGATCATGGACCAGGGCTATTCCATCGTCGTCGTTCAGCTACCGGATGGCGCGTCGCTGGCCCGCACCGACGAGGTCGTCAAGAAGGTCGGCGCCATCGTCAAGACGGTTCCCGGCGTCCGCAACGCCATTCAGTTCTCCGGATTCAGCGGTGCGACGTTCACCGCCGCCTCGAACGCGGGCGTCATCTTCACACCCTTCCAGTCGTTCGCCGAGCGGGAAAAGATCGGCGCTACCGCCGACAAGATCATTGCCGAAATCAACTCGCGCGTCAGGGAGATCGAGGACGCATTCATCATCGACATTCCGCCTCCCTCCGTTCGCGGCGTCGGAAACGCCGGCGGCTTCAAGATGCAGATCCTGGATCAAGAAAATCCCGACATGACGAGAGCACTGGGCCTCGCGCGGGAGATCATGGCTGAGGCAGCCACGACCGAGGGACTGACAGGCGTCTTCACCACCTTCTCGGAATCGAGCCCCGAATACTATCTGGCGATCGACCGCGACAAGGCGCGCTACCTCGACGTCCCGATCTCGAACGTCTTCAGCGCTCTCTCCGTCAATTTGGGAACGTCTTATGTGAACGACTTCAACGCCTTCGGCCGGGTTTATCAAGTCCGGGCTCAGGCAGATCGCCAATTCCGGATGGACAGGGACGACATCCTCGCACTCAAGGTGAGATCGGCAAAGGGTGCCCTCGTTCCGCTGGGAACCATCATGGACATCCAGGATACGAGCGGGCCGACGCTCGTCCAGCGCTATAACATGTATGTCTCGGTACCGCTGCAGGGAAACCCGACGCCGGGCACTTCCACCGGAACAGCGATCAAGAAGATGGAAGAGATCGCGGCCAAGGTGCTTCCTCCGGGCGTCACCTTCGAATGGACCGAACTTGCCTACCAGGAGACGCACACGGGCAGCTCGGGAACCTACATCTTCGCGTTGTCGGTGATCTTCGTATTCCTTGCGCTCTCTGCACAGTACGAAAGCTGGGTGCTTCCTCTCGCAATCATCTTGATCGTTCCCCTCGCCGTCCTGGCTGCCCTGATCGGCGTGTTCCTTCGTGGGATGGACAACAACGTGCTGACCCAGATCGGCCTCATCGTTCTCATCGGCCTTGCCGCCAAGAACGCGATCCTGATCGTCGAGTTCGCCCGCCAGGCCGAAGAAGACGGAAAGTCGATCGTCGACGCAGCAGTCGAGGCCAGCCATCTCCGGCTGCGTCCGATCCTCATGACGGCCTTCGCGTTCATCTTCGGTGTCCTGCCACTCGCGATTGCCACCGGGCCGGGCGCCGAGATGCGCCAGTCGCTCGGGACTGCAGTGTTCTCCGGGATGCTAGGCGTGACCTTCTTTGGCCTGTTCCTTACCCCGGTGTTCTACGTCGTGCTCAGGTCGCTCCGGAGGCGTCCGTTGCTGCGCCCATCGCCCAAGCTTGAGATCGTGAAACAAAGTGAGGGCTGAGGCGCTGCCTTCACTTCTCCAGCGGATTGCCGAACAGGTCGGCCGGGACAGCCGCCGTGTCCGCATCCGTACTCTGTCGCTCTGATATGCGTCCGCCGAAGGTACGTGCGCTCCCAGGCCTGCCCGCCCACAGGGCGATCGGAATTTTTTCACCCGCCTTTATGTCGCGATGTGCCACGAAGTAGCCGCGGTGATCCGGTGCGTTGTCGTGTCCAGCCTTCTCGTTTTCGAAGATGCAGATCTCGCCGAGCTTTGGTTCGTAGGCCAATTTGTTTCCTTAGGCTGCCTCAATGAAGGATACGAGACTGGTGCTCTGAAGACACCTCAGGTTCGTCGGATTCGTTAGAAACGCCCTCGAACCTTTCTGAAAGGCTCGCGACGTAGCTGATGCCCTGCTCTAGCAGGATCTCCGCGGCCCGAAGCATGTCCGTCGAAGCTTCGATGCCGCATCCTCGGATCGAGCATGCGAGATAGGTCGCATTTCGGGCGGATTTCAGGTCACCTCGTTCGCCCGCATCCTCGGCGACGCTTTCCAGGGCGTTCACCACGAGCGTCATCATGTCTGCTCTTTCACTAGGCGACATTTCGATCAATGTTCTTCCTGTCATGATAGCCATCCATTCGTGCGCGAGCAGGCGCGCACGGGCCTGCTGGCGATTTTATTGTTTCTTTGGGAACAATCTTGGACGTGTTCGTCCGTCGTCGTCACAGTTGGCGATCGAGGAAAAGACCCGCAAGGCCGCGATCCATGCCAAGATGACAACGGAGACCTGCGTGACTTGATCGTCTCGGGGGAATGCTAGTCGTCTGAGAAGCGGCGCGGCGGAGGAGCCTGGCGCCTCAGCGCAGCCTCGATGTCAACGGCTAGCTTGGCACTCCTCTTGTGGAGTTCCGCGGCGGTCGGCTCGGGCGACAGGAGCACGCTTTCCGTTAATTGAAGAGCGCCGGCGGCGACGGGGTCTGGCAACTGAACGTCCTGCTGCGGCATGGCGATCTCTCGACGGTTTGCGGAAAGAGGCCCCCGCCGGGGAAAGAGCGGGGGCCTCTCATGAGGTGATCGCGGCCTTAGCGAGGGGACGGCCTTGCGGTAGGGGCTGAGTTGAACCGCTGCGATCGCCTTGGGAGCTATGAAGTTCTTCAGTCTGCGTTCGGGACGACGAACTCGATCGTCTCCGAGGTAATGACCCGATGCGTTGAATCCGCAAGCTCGATGAGGATCCGATGTCGGCCGGGCGTCAGCCCGACCACGATGAGAGTCTGGCCGCTGGCATCCACGAAGTGCCATGGCAGGTCGTCGACCGTGATGTGCAGATGGCCTATCCTCGGCGAGACAACGAGGGCACCCACGCCAAATACCGGGACGATGCGAATGTTCTCCGTCCGGTACTGTATGAACACGCGCCCGTGTGACAGCGGCTCCGGCAGTGGGTCGTCGACTACAAGCCGCGGTTCCTCTTCATTCTCAATCGCGACCAACGGCGACGGGCCTTTGACGTCTCGGGCACTCAAAAGCTTCAGACTGGCGTCGGCCATGGCGGTCTCCGAAATCTCCGGACCTGTGATCGCGACGTCCTGCGGCCCTTAAGTGGCTACGAGATTGCGCCTGTGATTGCCCAGTGTCGAGCAAGATGCGGTGAGGTGCCGTTAGGAGGCGTTTGCCAGCGCCGTCCGGATCGCCTGCAGCAGTTCGCTCGGGCTTACAGGCTTCAGGAAGACCTTCATGGCACCCGAGCTTCGTGCGCGGTCGCCCGCCGCAGCGTCGGTATGCGCGGTTATGAGGATGGAGGGAATGACGACGGACATCCCGGCAAGCCGATCCAGGAGATCGAGGCCCGAAATGCCTCCAAGCTGTATATCCGTCACCAGGCAAGTCGCCGTCTGCAATTCGTCGGAGTCAAGAAACTCCTCGGCAGAAGCAAACGACGCCGCGTTTATGCCCGATGCCCGAAGAAGTCCTCTCAAGGCGTCCCGCACGGGTTCGTCGTCCTCGACACAGACCACCAGCGAAGGCTTTGTCATCGCGATCATGGCTCAATCCTTGGCGTGCCCGAAAGTCTCGTTCAATTCCAACAAGTCGTAGTGCCGCACCAGCTCCGGCAGCGTCAGCACGTGCATCTTCTGCATCACGTTCCCCCGATGGAGCTTCACGGTAGCCTCGGTAATGCCGAGGGCGGCCGAAATCTGCTTGTTCTTCTGACCTTCGACAACGCGGGCCAGCACTTCCTGTTCCCGCTTCGTCAGGGATGCGAAGTCGGCTCGTGCATTGCTAGCGGCTTGCTGCTTCAATGTGGTGCGGTTGTCCAGCTTCACCGCCTTGTTCACGGCGTCGAGAAGGTCCTGCTCACGGACGGGCTTCGTCAGGAACTCAGCCGCTCCTGCCTTCATCGCGCGCACCGCGATCGGAACATCGGCATGGCCGCTCATGAAGATAACGGGCCTTTGGAAACCGCCTGCCCTGACCTCCTCGAAGAACTCGATACCGCTCTGCCCCGGAAGCCGGACGTCGAGGATCATGCATCCCACGCTCGTCAGCTTTCCCTTGGCCATGAAGTCGGCGGCCGAGGAGAAGGCTGTCACGTTGAACTTCATAGAGCGCAGCAGGCCGACCAGCGACTCCCGGACACCGATGTCGTCCTCGATCACCACGATATGGCAGGCGCCGTCGTCGCGTGGCTTCTGGTTCATCTGTTTTCCCCTGCAAACGGTATCGAGAATTCGAACACGGCGCCGCCTCCTGCTCTAGGCCGGGCAGACAGCGTGCCGCTGTGGGCACTGATGATCGACTTGGAAATGGCCAGGCCCATCCCAGTGCCCTGCTGCTTGGTGGAGAAGAATGCTTCAAAGATCCGTTGGGACGCAACGGGGTCGATCCCTTCTCCCGTGTCCTCGACCCTCACCACGACAGATCGCGAACCGTCCGCTTCGGCGGTGAGGTCGATCCTTCGCGCGCCGTCGTTGGCTCCGATAGCCTCGGCCGCATTCAGCATGAGGTTGAGAAGCACCTGCTGGAGCTGAACCTTGTCGCCTCGGATTGCCGGAATACCAGTAGAAACGGAGACGAAAACATCGATCTGACGGATCCTGAATTCGGTGCGGAGCATCGTCAGCACATGCGAGACCACTTCCCTGATATCGACGACGTCCATGGATGGCCGTGAGTTCCGGGCCATGCTTCTGACGTTCAGCAGCACGTCGCCCGCTCTCTTTCCTTCCTCGACAAGGCGCTCGGCCGCAAGCTTGGCTTCCGCAACGTCGGGAACATCGCGGTCGAGCCAACTCAGACAAGTTGCGGCGTTCGTGACGATTGCCATCAGTGGCTGGTTCATTTCGTGAGCGATCGAGACGGTCACCGCCCCCATCGCCGTAAGCCTGTTCATCCGGACAATGTCTGCCTGCGCCTTCTGGAGCGCCTCCTCACTCTTCACTCGTTCCGTGATGTCGATGATGGCGCCGAACACTTCCGGTTCCTCCTCCGGGTTCGTCTCCATGCGCGTAACGCAATGGACGTACCGGATCGAGCCGTCGGGCAGCAGGAGCCGATGCTCGATCTCCCAGGGCTGGCGGTCGCGAAGGCCCTTTTCAAAGACAGCGGCGACCATTTCGCGGTCACTCGGATGCACTCGCTCTCTGATCACCTTTGAACTCAGCGCCATCGACGTATCGAAACCGTAGATGTTGTAGGTCTCCTCAGACCAGACGACCTCTCCCCTCAACGGCTTGATCCGGTAGCTGCCGACGTGGCTGAGCTTCTGGGCTTCTGCGAGCGATGCCTGCGCGCGCTGCGCGTCCTCCAAGGAACTTCGTATCCTCTCCTCAGCAAGGCGGGTCTCGGTCACGTCCACGATCGTGCCAATATATGCGCGAGGGGACTGAACCTCGTCGAGGATGAGCCGCCCACGAGCATGTATGTATTTGACGGTACCATCCGGAAGCAGGAACCGATGTTCGACGTTCAGCTCCTCGCCCTGCAGGGCCCGTTGATGGGCTTCAGCAACCATCTGCCTATCGTCCGGATGAACGCGCGAACTTAGCGTTCCAAAATTGATCTCGTTGGCATCGAGACCTACGATGTTGGCGCATTCGGGCGAACAGGTGAACACGTCCGTCGCCATGTCCCAGGACCAGGTGCCCGTCTCGATGATACGCTGGGCGACGGCCATCACCAATTGGCTCTGGGCAAGCTCGAACTCGATGCGCTTGAGCTCGTCGATGTCTGTGTTCACGCCGTACCATCGGACGACGTTGCCGTCGTCATCCAGCAGAGGAACAGCACGCAGAACGAACCAGCGTGCCTCGCCGTCATGCCGGAGCATTCGAGCCTCGACGCCTCCAGGCTTGCCCGAGGTGCACAGATCCGTCCAGACCTTGATGACCTTGTCGACATCGTCAGGGTGAAATGCGGATACGAAGCCGAAGCCGACTGCAGTCTCGCGGGTGAGCCCGGTGTATTCGAACCACTGCTTGTTGCCGTCCTCAAATCCTCCGTCCGGCGCCCCGATCCAGGCAAGGGCTGGTATCATGTCCCACCCTAGTCTGGGGTCGTCTGCCGCCCTGACCGCTGTAGGGGTAGTGTCAATCTGGCCATGGAAATTGTTGGCAATTGCCGCGGCCGAGAATGCGGTCGCAAGCCACTCGAGGTCTTCGACCCGTGCAGGGGCCGCGCCGTCTGGCATTTCGAGATAGATCGCACCGTCATTCGGATCCGGCAGAGCGACCGGGAGGCAGACGATCGAGTGCCTGTTCCTGCCCCGCCCCGTCGATACAACCTCGCGTACCGTCGCTTCGTCGATGTCGAACGTTCCAAGCCTCCCGGATGACAATGCTACCGAAGAAGTGTCTGCCATTGCAGCCACCGTGAGCTCATTGCCCCGTCCTACGATGAGGAACCCGCGCCTTGCGCCGGACATCGTGACGGCAGCGCGCATGAATGGGCCGACGTCGTGGGCGTCCGACCTGCGTGCCTCCACCGCTCCCGAGCCCTCGTCCATCAGCGACAAAGCTCCATGTCTCTTCCGCCGAGCCACTCCGCCAAGATGCTGTAACGTGGGGCACCTGAATCAGGCATTCGGAATCCCGGCGTTTGCAGAGATCCTCGGCACCCGAGGGTCGAGGATGCATTTTGCGAACTGTCCGAAGATTGCGCCAAGGCCACCCCAGACGATAAGCTGGAGAATTGCCGACTGCGCCCGGAATGTAAATAGAAGGTCGTCAGGGAAGCCGCTTGGCACTTCCTGAACATCCGGGAGGGTAGACACGAGGATCATCGCCATCGCTGCGAAGGCCAGCGCTCCGGCTGGCACCGAGAACATCCCGCCGTGCCTGCGCCGGATCAAGACGCCGATCCAGAAGGAAAGGGCCATCGAAACGAGGGATAGCAGAATCAGCAGGAAGTAGAGTTCGGTGCGGCTGCCGATCGTCTCGGCGCTACCGATACCAGGAGGATTGGCGGGATATTTCAGCTGCGGGACGAGAACAAGCGAGACATATCCCAATGATGCCAGCGTCCACACAGTCGATCGTGGCCCGAGCCCGAGCCGCCCGTGCAGGCATCCGAGGCCGATTGCCAGAATGCCGCCGAGCGCGACGCTGTAGCTTGCGATCCCCGTCAGGAGACCGAGATTGCGCTGAGTGGCCCGGCTCACGGTTTCTTCTTCCGCATGGCTGTGATCGGCAGCGCTCCGTTCTTCGAGAACGATGGCCCGTTCGACGGTCGGTTCGGAAAACGCCCGCGCGAAGCCGAAGGATAGGAGCGCCACGATCAAACCGGACAGCATCCCGGCAAGGAGAAGTCGCTGAAGCATAGCGGCATCCTCAGTGGCAGGGAAAGCCGAGGAGGTGACGGCCGTCGTGCACGAACTCGTGGATGGCGTTCCCCTGGACGAGTGAAGTTGCGCCCTGCTCGGCCCCGACGAAATAAAGGGTCATGAGCGAGAGAAGCCCGACGAAGAGGACCCATGGAAGCAATTCGCCTGCGGTTAGCGGCACGGCAGGCGCCGGGTGAGTGATGATGTGCGTCATGGCAAGTCTCCTGAAGGATTGTGACGCTCACATCATGAGCAGGATCCCGAACGCGATCTTTCGTATTCGTTCGATGCCCGCCGCAAGTTTGAAACTTCGCCATCGCACGAATACGAAAGATCGATGCCTGTCTGGTTCGTACCCTCTTCGGTAATGCAGGAGGTAGCGATGAACCCCATTCCCAGACAAACGAAGATAGAAGGCGTTGTGCCCGCCCCCGCCGACTTGCCCCGGCTCCGCGTTGGACAGCGTGTTCGGGTCGGTAACCTGACTCCAGTCGGTCACTACCGCGTCCCCACTTACCTTCGTGGCAAGGAAGCGGTGATAGAGGCGATCATGTCGCCGAGGGCCGTCAACAACGAAGAGGAAGGGTTCGGACGGAACGCCGGATCGCTTGGCGTCTACTATCGGATCGCCGTCCCGATGACCGAAATCTGGAAGGACTACGCCGGATCGCCCGGCGACAATCTCCGCATCGAAGTATTCGAAAACTGGCTGGAGGAGGTCGACGATGACCGTCCATGAAGAACATGACCACGACCACGATCATGGCACCGAGCACGGGCACCCGCACGCGCCGATCGAAACGACCGAGAAGCCGGGCTACTACGATATCATGGAGCAAGCATTCCAAGAACTGATGATCGAGAAGGGCTACATCGGCGCCGACGAGATTAGACACCAGATCGAGGTTCTGGACTCCCGGAACCCTGCTCTCGGCGCCAAGGTCGTCGCTCGCGCGTGGACGGACCAGGATTTCAAATCACGCCTGCTCGAGAACGGCCGCACCGCTTGCGAGGAACTCGGCATCACCTTCTATGATCTGACGGAACTCATCGTTCTCGAGAACACACCGAAGGTCCACAATCTCATCGTCTGCACCCTCTGTTCCTGCTACCCGCGCCCAGTCCTTGGGCTGCCACCCGACTGGTACAAAGCGAAGCCCTACCGTGCCCGCGCGGTCTACGAGCCGAGAAAGGTACTGGCGGAGTTTGGGACGATCATCCCCGACGACGTGGAGGTCAGAGTCAGCGACTCTACGGCGATCCAACGCTACCTCGTGCTTCCGATGCGCCCTCCTGGAACTGAGGGATACAGCGAAGAGCAACTCGCCGCGCTCGTCACCCGTGATGCGATGATCGGCGTGATACCCGTCAATTCTCCGACCGAAGGAATAGCGGCATGACCGGAAGCGAACAACTTCTCAAGCGACTGCCGAACGACATCGGCGGGCTGGAAGCACCTACGATCGAGCAGACCGATCACGAACTCCTCCCCTGGGAGAAACGGTGCCACGCGCTCGCCGACGTGCTCGACTTCCACAAGATCATCAACACCGAGGAGAAGCGCCGCGGCGTCGAAGCCCTGGGGTCGGAGATGGTCGGCAAGCTCACTTACTACGAGCGCTGGATCGCCGCTTTCGCCAACATCGCGTTTCAGAAGCGTCTGATAACGCCCGAGGAACTGGCCAGGCAGATGTCGGCCGTGGAGGATCGATGGAGGGCTCACTCCTGAAGCTCGTGCCCCCGCGCGCGTCCCGCTGCTTCGTCGAGGACGACGCCAGCGCGCCGCTGGTCAGACGGTCGCTCGCCGAAGCCGTTGGCACGATGTTGCTGATGGTCGCCGTGCTGGGCGCCGGGATCGGTGGAAAAGCTGCGCCGATTTCGTCGGCCATGGCTATATCCGGCACGTTGATCGGACTGATCCTGGCTCTTGGCTCGGTGTCGGGCGGCCACTTCAACCCGGTCATCACCGTTCTTCAGTGGCGCGCGGGACAGCGCGGTCTCGAGTGCACGACCTGGTACGTGGCCGCACAGATCCTTGGAGGGACAGCAGGCGCCGTCTTGGTCGATCTCATGTTCGCGGTCCCACCAAGCCCACCCACTAGGGAGCTTCCGAATGCCGCCGCTGTCGTAAGCGAGGCACTGTCGACATTCGGGCTGATGATGGTCGTGTTCTGCAGTAGCCGTAGCACCAACAAGATGACCGGGCCTTTCGCAGTCGGCCTCTGGCTACTGGGCGCGATCATCGCCACACCGACCGGATCCATCGCCAACCCCGCCGTCGCCATCAGCCTGCTCTTGTCGCCGTCGAGCGCTTCGGTGACGGCAGTAGCCCTCTTCATTGCGGTGCAGTTTGCTGGCGGCGCATTGGCGTTGCAATGTGTCGACTTGCTCTATCCGTCCGCCGGACACTGATGGGCGCCCAGCAAGATCCCGAAGGAGAATGTGATGTCGAAAACGAAGCTAGCGGTCTCAGCACTTGTCATCCTCGGCAAGTCTGCTGCTGCGACCAGCGGCCTGACAGGCGACGCCTCGCCGATCTACGGAGTGAAGATTCCCAAAGAATATAGGGAATGGCGGCTGATCACAGTCGCGCACGAAGCTGGCAAGAACAACGACATCCGAGCGGTCCTCGGCAACGACATCGCGATCAAGGCATTTCGAGAAGGAACGAGGCCGTTTCCGGATGGCGCCATCATCGCGAGGCTCGCCTACGTCTACCAATCGTCTCCGGAGAACGACAAGGTCTTCCCGGCGCCGCAATCCTTCGTCGCCGGCGACCCGACCAATGTGCAGTTCTCGGTGAAAGATTCGAAGAAATACGCCGACACGGGTGGCTGGGGCTACGGTCAGTTCGAGAATGGCGTCGCTAACCCAAGCGAGCCGCTGATCAAGAGCTGCTTTGCCTGCCACGTGAAGCTCGACGCATCGAAAGACTTCGTGTTCAGCCACTATTCGCCGTGAGGCCCTCATGCCGAGCTAAGGAGGTTGCCGTGAGAACGAAGTGCGTGATGACCCCTGCGGAGACGATGTCGGCGATCCGCGACATGTGGCAGTGCGGTCGCGTCGACGAGGCTGCCGCTCACTTCGCAGAGAACGGCGTGCTGCTGGTCGAACCAGACAGGCAGGCAGTCGGTCGGGCCGCGATAGGTGACGGCTTCGTTGAACTCGCGCGGCGCCTTCGCTTCCTGGTGGTCGACGACCGCGTCGTGATCCAGCGGGGCAATATCGCCCTTCACCATGCGCGATGGACTGCCCGCTACATCATAGATGGCGCGCCCTCCACGGAAGAAGTCAGTGGAACGACAGCGGACGTGCTCACTCTTCAGGCCGATGGCCGCTGGGTCGCCGTCGTCAACAACCCATGGGGAGGCGACGTCCTCGATGACTAGGTTTCATTTTCATATTCGCGTCGCGGAAGTCGTCGATCCGGACTATGAGGGCATCGAAATTCAGGCGATAGATTGCGTCGCCGAGGCAATCGCTGTTGCCCGGCGCATCGTTGCGGAGGCAATCATGCTGGACGAGTCCGTCGGGGATATGACTTTCGAAATTACGGATTGCGAGGGGAAACTGGTGGCGGAGTTGCCGTTTCGATGCTGCGCGCGGCTGCAGTGAGACCCTGATACCCCAACTTTGGCGTATTGTCCGGACCCGGGGTGGCACGTAGGCGGGCGGTCTCATATCGCGGAGCCCTCCATGATCGACAATCGAAACACAGCCCGCCAATCCGCCCTGCTGACCGCGATCTGCAACGAGAGTCGGCTGAAAATCCTCTCGGTACTCCTGGGCGACGAGGTCACGGCTGGCAACCTTGCTACCGTGGTGGGTCTTAGCCAATCGGCGACGTCGCAGCACCTGGCGAAGCTTCGGCATCTAAAGCTTGTTACGGTTCGGCGCGAAGCGCAGACGCTTTGGTATTCGACGGACAACGTCGCGGTGATCAAGATTTTGGCTTTGCTTGAGGAGCTTGGTCGAGCGGGGCATCCGCTCCCGAAAGCAAAGGCTGCCTAGGCTGAAAACGCCCCGTCGAACTCCTATATGGAAGTCTGTAATCTGGAAGGACATCGATCATGACATTGACCGGAAATCTGCTTTTAGCGGGGACGGAAGCGCGCGGTTCGAATGGCGAGTTCCACGGTATCGAGGCAGCTACCGGGAAGCCGCTGGCTGTCTCGTTTGGTGGCGCGTCACGCGAGGATGCCGACGCCGCTGCGGCACAAGCCTGGGAAGCTTTCGCATCGTACCGCGAAACCGATCTTGGGAGCCGAGCGTCCTTCCTTGAGGCAATTGCTGCGGAAATCGAGTCGATTGGCGACGAGTTGATCGTCCGCGCCATGCTGGAGACCGGGCTTCCCCGCGGAAGGCTCGAGGGGGAGCGAAATCGCACTACGGGCCAGCTCCGGCTGTTTGCCCAGGAAGTCCGCGCGGGCCGCTTCCAGGAGCTGCGCTTCGATGAGGGCGATCCTTCGCGGAAGCCTGCTCCCAAGCCTGATCTGCGGCTTCGCAATATCCCGCTCGGCCCCGTCGCTGTATTCGGTGCGTCGAATTTCCCGCTCGCCTTCTCGGTCGCTGGAGGAGACACGGCATCGGCCCTCGCTGCTGGCTGCCCCGTCGTCGTGAAGGCGCATTCGGCGCATCCGGGCACCTCAGAGCTGGTGGGACGGGCCGTGCAGCGGGCTGTCGCGGCCTGCCGACTTCATCTCGGCACCTTCTCCCTACTTTTCGACACAGGCTTCGAGGTCGGCCAGCAGCTCGTCGCCGATCATCGAATTCCTGCCGTCGGCTTCACCGGGTCGCGCCGCGGCGGGACGGCCCTGATGGACATCGCATCTAAGCGGCGGCAGCCGATCCCTGTGTACGCCGAGATGAGCAGCATCAGTCCCGTTATCCTGTTCCCAAACGCGCTCACCCGAAACGTCGATGGCATAGCCTCGGCGTTCGTTTCGTCGCTGATCCTCGGCGCCGGGCAGTTCTGTACGAACCCAGGCCTCCTCCTTGCCGTCGATGGGGAAGCGCTCGATGCCTTCATCGCAAGAACCACGGAGCCGCCCCCGCTCCGCCCTTTCAACCCGGCCCAGCCGGCCGGATCGGGGGCTGATCGTCAGAGCCAGTGTCGCATTTCTAACTGGCTGACAATGTCGCAGCCCTATTCAGCTTTGACATCGCCTTGTAGCGGGTGGGTTCAAGGATGAACTGCCACTTGCGATAGATGCTAATGGGTTATCACTCGCAAGGAATGGCTGATGAGACGCGCACCTACTCCCAGATCGACATGGATGAATGTCGCAGGATCGCTCGCGAGCGGCCGGCCTGAGCGCCACCGTCATTGCCGAGAAGCTCGGCCGGCATCGCTCGACGATTTTCCGCAAGCTCAAGCGGAATGCTTTTGAAGACCGGCAGATGCCGGATCTGAGCGGCTACTATTGCGTGACTGCCCACGAGATGGCGCGTGAGTGCAGAGCCAGGCTGCGCAAGCTCGCCCGGTTCTCCCATGTGCGCCAATCGGTGATCGAACGGATCATCCATGGCTGGTCGCTACAGCAAATCGCCGGCCGCATGCGGCTGAAGCGATGACGACCTCCAGCCTGGCCGAGACCGTGAACGTTCGGAGTGGTCATATCAGGGCCAGACCCGCCATGGGCCTGCTCTGACGAGGTGCGCAGGGAACGAAATCCGGACGATCAGGTTAGTCCAAGGAAAAGCGGCCTTTCGAGCCCTGGCGACGAGGTGAACCCGAGGAGCAGGTTGTGAATGTTGTAAGTTTTCCGCGCCAGCGTCGCGATGATCCCGATCGCGCTTTCGTCAGCACCGATGCAGATGAGCGACGGCTCTATAAATTTGCCCTGCAGTACGAGATGGATGGCAAGAGCTGGGCGACCGACATCTGGGCCTATTCATCCAAAGACGCCGAAGATCGCGTCGCTGCGATGCGGCGATCGCTGACGATGTGCGGTCAGCTCTATGCCGAGGTGGAGGCCAACGCTCCGACGCCGCTCTGAGCATTTGCGACGCGGCTATTGCCAATCATCTTCCGTCATCGGCTATCGACAGCGCCGCTCGTCACTTTGCCGACTCGCCTGGAACCGTTTGTTTCTCGAAGAGTTTGGATCGCAAAATATCTGTCGGGGATTCTCCTTCGACAATATCGGGAGGCAAAAATGTCAGCGCGATCGAAACATCCGCCAACTATCGGCGAGAGCACGCATGCGGCTGGCGGATGGGCGGCGGCGCGATCTCTTGGAGAAATTCTTCTCCGCGAACACGTCCCCCGATCGGGGCCGTCACTGCTTTCCCATCACAACAAACCAGACGGCTACATGTGTGTCAGTTGCGCCTGGGCCAAGCCTGCAAAACCGCATGCGATGGAATTTTGCGAAAACGGCGCAAAGGCGACCGCCTGGGAGGTCACTTCCCGCCGCGCCGACCGCGCCTTCTTCGCCGCCCATACATTGCATGAGCTGGAGCAATGGAGCGATCACGATCTCGAAGAACAAGGTCGCCTGACCCATCCGATGCGGTGGAACCGCTCGACCGACAAATACGAGCCGGTGGACTGGAACGATGCATTCGCAGAAATCGGCGGGGAGCTCCGGTCAATTCCTCCGCGTGAGGTTGATTTCTATACGTCCGGGCGCGCCTCCCTCGAAACCTCTTACATGTATCAGCTTTTTGCCCGCATCTTCGGCAGCAATAACCTGCCCGATTCTTCCAACATGTGTCACGAAAGCTCCTCGGTCGGCCTGCCGGAAAGCATCGGAGCCTCCGTCGGCACGGCAATCCTGTCCGATTTCCAGAACTGCGATTGCATTTTCTACATGGCGCAGAACGTCGCCACCTCTTCCCCGCGGATGCTGCATGACTTGCAGGATGCCGTCGACCGGGGCGTGAAAATCGTCACCTTCAATCTGTTGCGCGAACCGGGCCTCGAACGTTTCACCAACCCGCAAATGCCGAGCCAGATGCTGACCGGCCGGTCGACGCCGATTTCGTCGGAATATTATCAGGTGAAGAACGGAGGCGACATTGCGGCCCTCTTCGGCGTCTGCAAAGCCTTGATCGAAGCCGACGATGCAATGAAGGAAATGGGGATGAGCAAGGTTTCCGGCTCCGATGCCGTGCCCCATAAACCGGATAATGCCGCGTCGGTGGCGTTCGCCGCTTCCATTGCGGCGGCCGACAAAAAGCATGTTCTCGACCACGATTTCATCAACACGCATACATCGGGTTTCGAGGAGTTTGCCGAAGCCGCCCGCCGATATGACTGGGCCGAACTGGAACGTGTTTCCGGCTTGACCCGCGAGCAGATGATCCAGGCAGCCCGCACCTATGCCCATTCGGAGGCGGTGCTGATGGTCTATGGCATGGGTCTGACGCAGCATGTGATGGGTGTCCAGAACGTTCATATGGTCGCCAATCTCGCGCTGCTGCGCGGCAATATCGGCAAGCCGGGCGCCAATATCTGCGCCGTGCGCGGCCACTCGAACGTGCAGGGCCAGCGCACGGTCGGGATAACGGAAAAGCCGGACCTCGTGCCGCTCGACAAACTGGCGCAACTCTACCAGTTCGAACCGCCACAATGGGAAGGACGCTCAACCGTCGACACCTGCAAGGCGATCATGGAGGGCGAGGCCAAAGCCTTCGTTAGCCTCGGCGGCAACTTCCTGCGCGCCGTCCCGGAAACGGAAGCGATGGAGGAGGCCTGGCGCAAACTCCGCCTGACCGTACAGATCGCGACGAAGCTCAATCGCAGCCACGTCATCCATGGCGAAATCGCCTATCTCCTTCCCTGTCTCGGCCGTATCGAAGTCGATGAACAAGCGAGCGGTCCGCAAGCCGTCTCCATCGAAAGTTCCGTGGCGCATTTCCATGGCTCGCGCGGCAAGGCGAAGCCCGCAAGCGAGGAGCTTCTGTCGGAGCCCGCCATCATCGCCGGCATCGCCAAGGCGACGCTGGCGAAGGGTCGAGTCCCGTGGGACGAATGGGTCGGCGATTATTCGAAGATCCGCGATGCGATCGAAGCGACCTATCCCGAGACGTTCAGGGATTTCAACAAACGCATGTTTCAACCTGGCGGCATTCCGAGACCCGTGCCGGCCAGGGAACGCAAATGGACGACGCCCAACCAGAAAGCCAATTTCATCACGCCGCCGCGGCTCTTCCCCGAACTCGACATCGGTCCGGGCGCCACAGAGGTTCTCAACCTCGCCACGTTACGCTCCAACGACCAGTTCAACACGACCATCTACGGTTACGGCGATCGCTATCGCGGCGTGAAGGGATCGCGAAAGGTGGTATTCATGAACGAAGAGGATATTGGCAGACTGGGCTTCAAGGAAGGCGATTTCGTCGATCTGACGACCGCCATCGATGTCGCCACAACGCGCCGCGTCACCGGCTTCAAGGTTGCTCGGCACGCAATTCCGGCCGGGTGCTGTGCGGCTTATTACCCTGAGGCGAACCCGCTCTTTCCGCTGGCGCATCACGACGCCAAGGCCAAGACCCCGTCTTACAAGATGTTGCCGGTGCGGCTCAGTCTCTCGGCCCTGTCGTCGCGGTCCTGACCCGGGTCCCGGCAATGCGCGAAAGCAAGCAGGTCCCCTGGTCGGCGGCAGTATCGCTTCTCACGATGGCAGCCGTCTGGGCCGCCATCGCCTGGGCAAGCCAACCGCGCTTGCGTCGCGCCCATCCCGCCGCGACGTCCGGTCCCACTCGCTTCCCTTTGCTTGCCGATAGCGCCGTCAAGAAGGACGGCACCTGGTTGTTCTCGATAGTGCTGCTCTGTATGTTCGTGATCGGAGCCACGATCGGCTGGGCAAGACATCCAAGGCAATATCGTGCCGATCCACCGGTCACATCGTCTCTCGATGAGTTCCGGCTGATGCCGGACAGGATCGGCGGCACACCACCCGACGTCTATTTCGCGCTTGGTAAGCCCTATGAGAGCACCGCCTATGATCTGAGCCAGGGCAAGCGCCTTTATTCCTGGTTCGGCTGCCCTACTTGCCATGGAGACGGACGAGGCGGGACCGGCCCTTCGTTTCTTGACGGCTGGTGGTTTTATGGCTCGGAAATGGTATCGGTCGTGGCATCCATTCGCGACGGACGGCCTCACGGCATGCCTGCCTTCGCGAACAAAATGACGAGCGACGAGATCTGGCAGCTCGCCGGCTATGTCAGGACGATCGGCGCCTATTCGGCCCTCTATACCGCGCCAAGCCGCAACGACGACAAGCATACAAGACCGGCCGAGAACCGGGCGCCGGCCGTAACTCTTTTCGAGGAAGGGCCGGTGGGCGTCCGCTCCGATCGAGGTGTCCGGCCTTGAAGACCGCCCCGGCATGCACCCTGTTTCTGTCCGGCTGCGCTGCGGGCACGCAATCGGCACTGAATGCGGACGGACCCGCCGCTTCGGAACTCAGAAGCCTGATATTGCTGTTTGTCGCCGTCTGCGGAGTCGTCTTCGTGCTTGTCATGAGCGGCGTGGTATGGGCGCTGGTTCGCAGGAAAAACCAGATCCCCGGCGAACCGCAAGCCGAGCGTTCCATGGCAAGGGTCGTTGCCGGCGCAATCGTTATGACCGTCCTGGTCGTAAGCTTCCTGACGATCACCAGCTTCTACGCAACCAATGGCGTCGACCGCGGCCGGGACAATTCGCCGACCATCGCCGTTCGCGGGCAGCAGTGGTGGTGGCAGTTCACCTATCTCGATGCGGATCCCGCCAGGACGTTCCAGACCGCCAACGAGCTGCATATCCCCGTGGGAACCGATGTCCGGCTGCGCCTGGACTCGACTGATGTCATTCATTCCTTCTGGGTGCCGAACCTGACGGGAAAGCAGGATCTGGTCCCCGGCCGCGACAACCGGCTGACGCTGCATGCCAGCAAAGCCGGCATCTATCGCGGCCAATGCGCCGAATTCTGCGGCCTGCAGCACAGCCACATGGCGCTGTTGGTGATCGCCGAGGAGCCCGAGGACTATGCCAGATGGCTGGAGCTGCAGAGAAAGACGGCAGCCGCGCCGGCCGACGGTGACGCCGCTACGGGAAAGCTCGTGTTCATGAGCAAGCCTTGCGCCGCCTGCCACACCATCCGCGGCACCGAGGCATCGGGCACCTCCGGGCCTGACCTCACCCATGTCGGCAGCCGCAGCATGATTGCGGCGGGGCTGTTGGAGAATACCCGAGGATCGGTTGCGGCATGGATTGCCGACCCGCAAACGCTGAAGCCGGGCAACAACATGCCGTTGGTCCCCCTCACCGGCGAAGAGCTGCGACAGGTGAGCGCCTATATGAGTGGTCTGCGATGACGGTCGGCGGCAGAACCCCTTCCCCCGCCGACCTGGCTGCCGGCTGTCCCGAGGCGGAAGCCTTCCTCAGGCGCACATGGTCGACGCCGCCTGGATTATTAGCAGCGCTCTCCACGGTCGATCACAAGATCATCGGCAGACGCTATATCGCGACAGCCTTTGTCTTTCTCATCCTCGGCGGCGTGCTTGCACTGGCGATGCGCCTCCAGCTTGCTTTCCCCGAGGCCCGCTTCATCAGCGCGGACCGGTACAATCAGATCTTCACCGTGCACGGGACCAACATGATGTTCCTGTTTGCGGTGCCGGTCATGGAGGCGATGGCGGTCTATCTCGTTCCTCTGATGGTCGGAACCCGCAACATCGCCTTTCCCAGGCTGAACGCCTTCTCCTACTGGATCTATCTCGCCGGAGGGCTGCTGCTGTGGATCTCCCTCGCCCTCGATACTGCCCCCGATGTCGGCTGGTTCTCCTACGTGCCTCTGGCCGGCCCGCAATATGGCGCGGGGAAACGGGCAGACCTCTGGGCACAGATGATCACCTTCACCGAGGTCTCCGCCCTCGCCGTTGCCGTCGAAATAGTCGTGACCGTTTTCAAGCTGCGGGCACCCGGCATGTCGCTCGATCGAATCCCCGTCTTCGTCTGGTCGATGCTGGTCACCGCCTTTCTCGTCATCCTGGCCATGCCGGCAATCATGTTCGCCAGTTCGTCGCTCATTCTCGACCGGCTGGTCGGCACCCAGTTCTATAATCCCGCGGAAGGGGGCGATGTGCTTCTCTGGCAGCACCTGTTCTGGTTCTTCGGTCATCCCGAGGTCTACATCATCTTTCTTCCGGCAGTCGGCATCGTCTCCGCCATGATCTCCACCTTCACGCGGCGTCCTGTCTTCGGCTATATGCCGCTGGTGCTGGCAATGATCGCCACCGGAATTCTCTCCTTCGGCCTGTGGGTGCACCACATGTTCGTGGCCGGCCTGCCGCGGCTGGGGAGCAGCTTTTTCACCGCCTCGAGCATGGCAATCGCCATTCCCGCCGGAACCCAGATCTTTTGCTGGCTGGCAACGCTGTGGGATGGCCGTCCGGTGTTCAAGACACCGCTGCTTTTCATCATCGGCTTTCTCATCACCTTCGTCATCGGCGGCCTGACCGGCGTCATGGTGGCGTCGGTGCCGCTCGATACCCAGGTCCACGACACCTATTTTGTCGTCGCCCATTTCCATTATGTGCTGATCGGCGGCTCCGTCTTCCCGCTGATCGGCGCGATCTATTACTGGTTCCCGAAGATGACCGGCCGGATGATGAGCGAAAGGCTCGGCCGTTGGGCCTTCGGCCTGATCTTCACCGGCTTCCACCTGACTTTCTTCCCCATGCACATCCTGGGCCTCCAAGGCATGCCGAGGCGGGTCTACACCTATCCGCCCGAGCTGCCCTGGGCTGGCCTGAACCTGTTCGTCAGCCTCAGCGCCTTCATCCTGGCCGCCGGCTTCCTCGTCTTCTTCATCGATGCCCTGCGCAGTTTCCGCCACGGCCGGCCGGCCGGCCCCAATCCCTGGAACGCCTCGACATTGGAATGGGCCGTAGCTTCGCCCCCTCCCCCTTACAATTTTCGGCATATTCCCGTAGTCGAATCGCGCGAACCGCTCTGGACATCCGGCGAGACGTTGCCGGTGGCGACCGGACTTCGGATCGATCGGCGGGAACTGATCGTCAGCAGCGTCACATCAGGCGAGCCGGAAGCGCGGGAGTCCTCGCCAGCCGATTCCATCTGGCCATTTCTGGCCGCCATTGCCACGAGCATTATGCTGATCGGCTCGATCTTCAGCCCGTGGGCCGTCGTCTGGGGAGCCGTGACGGTGGCAATCACTCTGACGGGATGGTTCTGGCCCAAGCAAACGCCGGAGGACGAGTCATGAAGGAGCGCGTGGTCACCGATCTGTCGAAGCTTCCCCTGCACGGCCTGGGCAGTGCGAGCCTGACGTTCTGGGGCACCAGTGCCTTCATGCTGATCGAAGGCATGGGATTCGCCTTGGCGATTGTCGTCTACTTCTATCTCATGAGCCTGGCGCCGCGTTGGCCGATCGAAGCCCCTGCCCCGGATCTTCTTCCCGGCACAATTCTGACCTTGCTGCTTCTCGTCAGCATCGTGCCGAATATGCTCGTCGCGCGGTGGGCAAAGCACAGGGATCTCCCCAAGGTGCGCGCGGGACTGATCGTCATGGCGCTTCTCGGAGCGGCACCCCTCATACCCCGCGCCTACGAATTCCCTGCCCTTCACATCGGCTGGGACGATGATGCCTATGGATCGATCGTCTGGACCATGCTCGGCCTGCACGCAACCCACATCATCACCGATCTCGTCGATACCGTCGTTCTCGCCTGCCTGATGTTTTCGAAGCATGGCGACAATGCGCGGCGCTACGGCGATGTCGAAGACAACGCGCTCTACTGGAACTTTGTCGTCCTCGCCTGGCTTCCTCTCTACGGATGCATCTATTGGGTGCCGCGGCTATGAGAACAGCAACCACAATCGCTTTTTTTCTTATGGCGACACCGGGATTGGCACATGACGGCCATGCCCATTCGAGTTCCTTCCCATGGACGGCCGATCCCTGGATAATCGCGCCGCTCGCAGTCTGCGCAGCCCTCTCTGCAAGCGGAAGCGTTTGCTTGATGTCGCGATCATCCACGGGCCGCCGCGTCGTCGCGCAGCGGCTTTTGGCCTATTGGGCGGGCTGGCTGGTGCTTGCCGGAGCGCTTGTCTCTCCCCTGCATTGGCTGGGAGAGCAGCTTTTCACCGTCCATATGATCGAACATGAGCTGGTCATGGCGGTTGCCGCGCCGCTCATCGTATCGGCACGCCCGTCGGCGGTGTTGCTCTGGGGGTTGCCTAGGATCGTCAGGCGCCGGGCAGGACAGATGCTCGCCTCGAGCATCGTCCGCAGGAGCTGGACGTTGCTGAGCAACGGCACTGTCGCGACGCTGCTGCACGGGGCGGCAATCTGGGCATGGCACGCGCCTGTTCTGTTCGACGCAGCGATCGAAAGCACGCCGCTCCATCGTCTGCAGCATCTTTCCTTTTTCTTAAGTGCCGTCCTGTTCTGGTGGTCCGTCATCTGGAAGACGAACAGGGGGCTGGCGGCCTGGCATCTCTTCCTGACCATGCTCCATATGAGCATTCTCGGGGCCCTCCTCGCCCTGTCACCGAACGTGCTCTACGCCGTGCAGACCCGATCGTCTGGGGCTTGGGGGCTGTCGCCGCTCGAAGACCAGCAGATGGCAGGCCTGGTAATGTGGGTTCCCGCCGGCGTCATCTATGCCGCGATTGCGCTGGCGCTGACGGCTTTGTGGATCAGGGATTCCGGAAAGGGAGGCGCAGATGGAACACGTATCGTCGCCCCATAATTCCCTTCGCCCCGCTTTGCTGATTGCCGCCTGCTTGGTGAGCCTGACGGCGGCATTGACCTTGACCGACATCTACCGGCAGCGATCCGAAAGGCAAGCTGTTGCCGTCGCCATGACAAAAGGCGATCCGGCGCGGGCGCCGGCGATTTTTCGCCGATATGGCTGCGCCGGATGTCACACCATTCCAGGCATCGAGGGCGCCGACGGCAAGGTCGGCGGCGATCTCTCCGGTCTGCGCGAGCGGGTCTACATTGCCGGCGTGCTCAACAATTCCGCCGACAACCTCATCGGCTGGATTGTCGCGCCGCAGGCCCATTCGCCAAGAACGGCAATGCCGGCCACCGGAATATCCGACCAGGAGGCCCGCGATCTGGCAGCCTATCTCTATGCTCGTTAGAAATCTGGGTTTCCGATCAACCCGCCTTTAAAGTTGCTCGGATCATCACGGCGCTCGACAGCGCGAGATTGTCGCTGAGCTGACCAACCGCGGCGCCGACGTGAAGGCGATACGGCTTTTGACCAATTTCGAGGAGTCGCAGGACATGCATGTGGCGCACCTTGAGAGGCTTAAGGCAGAGTTGCTAGAATGTGATGAGAAGCAACAGGCCGGCGGATCCGCGCTGCGACGGGGCAAGAACTTTACGTCGATCTCTTAGCGACAGCATCCGCTGCAAAAGTCTTTGCGCGTCCCAAAAACGGGGTTGGGGTCGAACGATTGCGGCGTGCAAAACTTGCCCTCCAATGGGATCCCCGTCTGTGACGAAATTCAGCAATTTTCGCCACTGTGATTTAGGAGCGGCTATTCCTAGCCGGTATTTGGGGGTTGTAGAAGTGAGGACGTGATTGGTCATGCGCCCTTCTAACATTCTCGCCACCCCGCAATGAAAACCCCATCAACCGCTCGTATTCCGCCTCCGGAATGCCATAAGAACCACTGGCCTTGAGAATGAGGCCCTCGCGATCGAGGACGATTACCTTTCCTCGTACCGACCGGATGAGTTTTTCGCCTTCTAGAATTGGAAGTACGCCCGTAACTCCGGAACGCCGGACGCCGAGCATCGAAGATATATGCTCGTGGGTCAGAAGCAGCACCTGGCCTTCCGATCGATCATCGAGCATAAGCAGCAAACGGGCCAGTCTCTGTTCGATGGAATATCGGCTGTTGGCGAGGGCCGTATAACCAATTTGAATTGCGAGCGTCCTTGAAAACGTTGATGAAAGCGATCGCAACTGCGGTGCCCTCTGCGTCAGACGAAGGAAGCTGTCGACGTCGGTGCGCTGCGCGGTTCCTTCGGTCTGCACCACAAGCTTGTAGGGAGTGCGCCAATCGCCCTCCAACAGCCCCGTGCCGGTTACCCCTTCACGCCCGATAAGGCCAACCTCTACCTGTGAGCCATCCAGCGACAAGGCGACCAGCGAGACCGTCCCGCTTTCAATGAAGGAAACCGTCGTGATCTCTCCAAACTGCCTTTCAAGAACCTCGCCTTGAACCAGCTGAACCTGCTTGAGATGCGGCCGGATAAGATCATCTTCTCGCGGAGAAAGAGCGGAAAGAACGAGATTCTTCTGACCGCCTGATGACCTCGCCGTCGAACCTCGGCACTCGGAAAGGGCAGTATAAATCGCGCTCGTGTCCAGCGGTTTTTCCACGAAAATCCGATCCGCAAAGCGGGGAGGCACGACATCACGGCTGTAGCCAGTTGCGAAGAAGAACGGGATATTGCGCTTCGCCAGCGCATCGGCGACAGGGAACACCATCGTTCCACCGAGATTGATGTCCAGAATGGCCACTTCAATTTGCGAATCTTCAATATATTGCAACGCTCGTTCGACGCTCGGTGCAGGCCCGACTATCTTGATTCCGGTTGCTGTCAGCTTCGATGCGAGTTCGCTGGCGAGAGCGTAATCGTCCTCGACGACCAGGACAGCCTTTTGCGCGAGTTCGTCAAAAGCCGTATTCATGACGATCTGCCTCTCACATTATACCCGTTCACTCAAAACGTTGCGGCCATTGCCCTGTTCCGTCGCCCAACCTGATGACGTTGCATCAATAATAGCTTAATCCCCCCGTTCTCGCGTTCTTCAATATCACTCGATCGGCGATACGCATCAAGGATGGGGCGTCGGGCGCGGCGGCAGCGACTTCAGGTATCGGGCGATAGCCATCCGGTCGGCCTCCGGGAGCTCCGCCGTATTCTCGACCACATCCGCCATGGACCAGCCGACATAGCCGTGACCCGGCGTCCTGCCGCTGTGAAGCATTTCGGCGACATCCTGCTGCGACCACGAGCTGATACCTGTCGGCGTGATGTTAGGGTTGAAGCCGACACCTTCAGAACTCACTCCGCCGGCGAACCTGGTTTTTGGCTTTAACGCGCCGAATATGTTGCGGGATGAGTGGCACTCGGCGCAATGACCGAGCGTCTCCACGAGATAGGCACCGCGATCATGCACGGGATCGCCGCTCAGCGCTGCTTCCGGTCTGCCTTCGTGGAAGAACAGAAGCTTCCAGAAGCCGACGAAGCGGCGGATGCGAAACAAGGGGGAAATATCGTGTGGCTGCGGGCGCTCCGGCACGGGCGAAAGCGAGTGCAGAAAGGCGTAGAGATCTCTGACGTCGCCGAGAGTCATCCCCGTGTAGCTGGGATAGGGGAATACCGGGTAATAATGCTGCCCTGAGGGAGAGACCCCTGAAATCAGCGCATTGGCAAGGTCGGCAACCGACCACGATCCGATACCGGCAACTGGGTCGGGCGAGATATTGGGAACTCTGAAGGTCCCATAGGGCGAGGCCAGCGCAAGATCTCCTCCGAGCCTTAAGCGGTCCGGCTGACCGGGGGAAGCATGACAGGAGGAGCAGCCGCCTGCAGCAAAGACCACTCTGCCGCGCTCGACATCCCCGGGCGTCAGCGTGGGATCGCCGGCAGCGAAGCGTGGATGCGGCCTCGTCAGCAGCCAGGTTGCGAGGCAGACAAGGAGGACCGCGGCGACAGCGGTCGAAAACAATCGGGCACCTTTCACCATCCTGGACCCGCTAGAGCAATCCCGGGAAAACCATGAACAGTTTTCCGTCCGGAGTTGCGAACGACAACTCAGAGCGGTTTCGCGTTTCCATGGAAAGCTCAATCGCTCTGCATGAACACCTCAACCGGGCGGCGGCTCGACCATATATGGCCGCCGCCCCAGGCGGCAGAGATAAACTTCTCGCTCGGGATTGGCCTCTATGACAAAACCCGAGCTGCGCAGCATCGCTTCGACCGCCGCCTTGTTGGGAATGAACCAATTGGTGGGATCGGCAGCATAGCGCTCTTCGACAAAGAACAGCTTCGGAAAATCCGGCCGATCAAAAACCTTCCATTCCGAAAAGTCGTAATCCTCTTCCAGCGTGGCAATACGCTCTTCACCACGCTGCAGGCATTGGAACAGCATGAGGTCTGCAACCACATGTTCGTGGAGCAGATCCAGTGCCAGCAACGGATGGCGCAGGTGGTAAAGCACGCCCATGAAGAGCACAAGATCGAACCTCTCCCCGAGTTTCGACACCTCATAAACCGACATCTGCCTGAACTCGACGTCGAGGCCGAAATGATCGGCGGCGAAACGGGCCTGCTCGAGATAACGTGGATCACTGTCGATGCCCAACACCCGACCGGCATTGCGGCGCTTCATTTCGAGCGCATAAAAGCCTGCATTGCAGCCGATATCGAGAACGCTCCGCCCTTCCAGGTCCTTGGGCACGACATGTTTGAAGCCTTCCCACTTGAATGCCGGGTAGTCACCGAGAAAGTGATCCGGTGCGGTTTCGAACTCCCCGAGCCGCATATTCTGAAACCAGGGGCCGAGTTCGTTGATACGCTGCTTCAAAGCCAGGTTCGTCATCGCTTGTATCCGCTTCTCGCTTAGTTGTCCAAGGGAGCAGCCTGCGGGGCCACCGCGCCCCGATGACGACGAGCCGCCGCGACGCGTTTTCGGGGGCCATCATTCAAATTGGCGGCAAACCAATCGATCGTATATCTCAGCCCCTCGGCGAGGGGCACCGTCGGCTGCCAGTCGAGAAGTTCGGTGGCGCGGGAAATGTCGGGGCGGCGGCGCTGAGGATCATCCTTCGGCAAAGGTCTGTAGGCAACAGCCGTTCGCACCGGCACCATCGAGCGGATCATCTGCGCGAGCTCGTTGATGGTGAACTCGCCCGGGTTGCCGAGATTGACGGGCGCTCCGGGGTTGGGCCGCAGATCCATCAGGGCCATCAGACCGCCCACGAGATCGCTGACGTAGCAGAAGGACCGCGTCTGCAAGCCGCTTCCGTAAATGGTCAGCGGTTTGCCCGAGAGAGCCTGCACGATCAAGTTGGAAACGATCCGCCCGTCATTCGCCTGCATTCGCGGCCCATAGGTGTTGAAGATGCGGGCGACCCGCGCGTCGACGCGGCCCGCACGCAGCATGTCGAAGCAAAGGGCCTCAGCGGCGCGCTTTCCCTCGTCATAACAGGCGCGCGGTCCCGTGCAGCTGACATTGCCGCGATAGTCCTCTTTCTGAGGATGCTCGGCCGGATCCCCATAGACCTCACTGGTCGATGCCTGTAGGAACGAGGCTCGATGCCGCTCGGCGAGCGCCAGCAGATTACCCGTGCCGGCGACACACGTCATCATCGTGTGAACGGGATCCGCCTGGTACTGCGGTGGCGAGGCGGCGCAGGCCAGATTATAGATCTGGTCGAGCGGTTCGTCGATTTCGAGGAATTTGCAGATGTCCTGTTCAATCAGCCGGAAACCCGGGTGATTCATCAACGGTCGGACATTGTCGGGCGAGCCGGTGAGATAGCTGTCGACGCAGATCACGCTGTCGCCACGGCCGAGAAGAGCATCACAGAGATGCGAGCCGACAAAACCGGCGCCTCCTGCCACCAGAACAGTCTTGCCTTTTCCGCGACGATTGACTTGAAGCATCGATACTCTCCTTCACGCTGAGATACGGTCGAAAGCTGGATTGGCGGGCAGGTCGGAAAGAGCCCGGACGAGCTCACCGGCACGTGCGGCACCGGTATGACTGCTCATCACCAGGTTTCTCGCTGCGGCGGCGACCGCCAGACGGTCGGTGTCGGGAAGCTCCGTCAGCAGCGCCACGACATCCTCCGGCGCGCGCGCAATGAACAAGGCCTCGCCGTCCGGCAGCAGCTCATCGAGGCCCTGCCAGAAGTCGCTGATAATGGGCGCCCCGCAGGCGGTAGCCTCGAACAGCCGCACGCTGGGAGACCAGCCGGCGGCGATCATGTCGCCGCGGGTCACGTTCAGCGTGAACCGCTGCCGGCTGTAAAAGCTTGCGTGATCGGCAGGCGGCAGATGCTCGATGCGCTCGACATTGGCCGGCCATTCGATCTCGGCGGGATATTGCGGCCCGGCGACAACGAAGCGCATCCACGGCAGGCGGCAGGCCGGCTCCAGCAGAAGCCGCTCCAGTGTCGGCTGCCGGTCGGGGCTATAAGTTCCGAGATAACCGAGATCCCAGCAAGTGGGCTCGCCGGTATTGGCATAGCGCCTCTCGTCGACCGAACAATAGAGCGCGATGGCCCTGCGCGCGCCATATCTCTGTTCGAGCCGCGTCAACACCCTTCCTCCGGAGAAGGAGAAGTAGGTGTCAAATAAAGGAATCTGGCGCAGCGCCAGATATTCCTCGTCGCCGCGATCGAGCTTGGCGAGGGTGACCGGCGTGTCAATGTCATAGAAGCAGAGCCGTTTCAGCTCCAGCGCCCCGAGCCTGTCGATGAGCGGCACGCCATCGGGAACATAGGATCCGACGATGACGGCGTCGGCCTTGCCGAGCCTTTCGCCCTGACGCTCGACCATTGCGCCGATATCGGAATAATAGGCGAGCTCGCAGAAATCAGGCGAAGGTAAGTCCCGATGGCTGGCATACCACGGCACGTCCCGCTCCAGGAACAGGACCCGATGGCCACCCTGCCTAAGGCCTTTGATCAAGGCGCGATAGGTCGTGGCATGGCCATTTCCCCAGGAAGAGGAAAGAGAGAGGCCGAAGAAGACGATGTCGAGCGATCCCCTCATTCGGCGGCCTCCCGCGCGCCAAGACGGGCGCGAAAAATCTCGTCCGCCGTTTCGGCGCGATTGACATAGGTATGTTCGGCCAGAACGCGCCGGCGTGCCCTTTCTCCGATTTCCCGTGCGGCTTGGTGGGACAAGCCGCTGAGCAAGGCAGCCACGTCCTGTCCGTCGCGGGCGACCAGGACCTCCTCGCCGGACTTCAGAAAGACATCGATGCCTTCCCAGTAGTCGGTAATAAGGCAAGCCCCGGCGCCAGCCGCCTCGAAGACCCGCGTCGCAGGGGAAAAACCATTCTCCGCCATACTGGCGCGCGATATGTTGAGGACCGCCATCGGCGTCACGTTGAAGGCGTTGTGATCACGCGTCGGGACATGGCCGATATAGCGGACGTTTGAAGGGATCGGCTTGTCCTGCCAGCCGGAACCGCCGAGCAGGAACGTCCGGTTCGGCAGACGCGACGCCGGTTCCAGGAAGAAATGCTCGACCCTGGCCTCGCGATCCGGCAGGCGGTTGCCAAGGAAACCGAGGTCGGCGGCGAAGCGGTAGTCCTGCGGCACCGGATGATGCGTTTGCGGGTCCAGCGCATTGTAGATCGGCACGCATTCGGCCGCTCCGACGGAACGGTATGCGCTCACGACAGGATCGCCGCCGCCATAGGTTAGCACGAGATCAAGCCCGGCGAGCGCACGGCGCAAAGGATGATCTGGGTTGGCCCTAAGTTCGGCAAGCGTCGCCGGCGCGTCCACGTCCCAGAAGATCTTCAACGCTTGGGGTCGGGCGTGTCGCAGCACCTCTTCCAGCAATCGGTCGTCCTCGAAACCGACACCGCTCGCTTTGACGACGATATCAGCCCTGGCCGCCTCGCTTGTCACGGCCTTGAGGGCGTCAATCGTCCCTTCGTAGACGACGACCCTGCACCAGTCCGGCGGATCCATGTCGCGGTTCTTCTGCCGATCATAGACATCGGGCTCATAGAAGGTGATGTCATAACCCTTCTCCGCCAGCGCCCGCAGCAGACCGCGATAATAAGTGGCGGCGCCGTTCCAATAGGCGGAGACGAGACTTGAACCGTAAAAGGCGATCTTCATTCGGCAGCCTCCCTGGATTGCAGGTTTGCGGTGACCCTATGCGTGCCGCAGCGCGCCAGGATGGCGAAAAGCTCGTCGACGCGGTGGCGGCAGGTGTGACGGGCCTTGATCGTTTCAAGGCCGGCAGCGGCAATGCTCGTAGCCAAATCGGCGTCGGAGAGGATATCGCGCAGGCGTTTCTTCATCTCTTCACCATTGCTAACGACAAGATAGTCGCTGCCGGTCTCGAAGAGATGTTCGACGTCGTTCCAGGGCGCCGAGAGCAGGGGTATTCCGCAGGCGAGCGCCTCGAAGACACGGATGGTCGGAATACCCGGCAGATGTTCGACATAGGGTCGGCGCGGAATGTGTACGGTGACCCTATGGCGGGCGAAGGCCGCGGGAACGTCGGCATTGGCTATCCAGCCGCCATAGGCGATGCCGGCCTTGCGCAGCTCGTCCAATGCATGGCCGGGATAGCGCACGCCGCGAACGACCGTGTTCAAGCCGAGATCTCTCGCGGGACGGATCAGGAATTCGCCGATTTCGGCCGACCGTTCGTCGTCGCCCCAGTTGCCGATCCAGATGAGGTCTCCGGTTTTCTCGATCTCCGGCAGCGGCCGAAACAGGGCGTCGTCGGCCGCCTCGTGCCAGGTAAAGACCGACTTTCCCCAGCCGGCTCTGAGATAACGGTCGCGCAGCGTCTGTCCGAAGGCCAGCACGCCATCATAGTCGTCAAGCGCCAGCCCCGCGATATCGCCTTCGGCGGAGACAGCGCGATGATGCGTATCGTGGAAAAGCAGCGTGAAGGTCGCGCCATCGCGCCGGATGCGGCCGAGCCTCTCGACCAATTGCGGTTCCGTCCACTCGTGAACGATGACGACGTCGGCGTCGGAAAGCACTGCTTCGTGGTCGAACTCGACACCATAAGTCCGCGAACGGTGCTGCGGAAATGCCTGGTGAAATGCCTCGACCGCAGCCGCCCCCTGGTCTCGCACCAGATTGGTCCGGCTCCAGGCATCCTGCGGCTCCAGCGCCAGCGTCTCGTGACCGCGCCGCTGGAGATCGCGCATGACGCCACGAAGAAAATGAGCATTGCCGTGATTCCAGTCGGAGACCAGCGAATGAGTGTAGAAAACGAACTTCATGATTACTCCGCTGCTGTTGAAAAGCCACGCGCGCGCATGCCGGAATAGATCGCGCACATCGCCTCTGCCTGAGCCTCGACGCTGAAGGCGGCAGACCTGGCACGCGCTTTTCGTCCGAACGCTGCCCGCAGCTGCGGATCGTCGGCAAGCCTATTGAAAGCATCGGCGAAGGCATCGGAGCGATGCGGCTCGGCAAAAAGAGCAGCCCCGTCCCATATCTCGCGATAGGTTGGGATATCAGAAAGCACCAACGCCGCGCCCGCCCGCGCCGCCTCGAGAGCGGCTAGACCGAAAGGCTCGTAGAGGGACGGCGAGGCGACGATGGCCGCCCGCCGCGTCAAGGCGCTCATCCGCTCATGCGAAAGCTCGCCGCGGTGATCGGCATGGCGAAATCGCATGGTCTGGCCATTGGGACCGGTGGTCGCGCCGGCCGCCGCCACCGTCCATCGCGTCATAGCTGCAGCCTTATCCAGCACCGCGCCGTTTTTGCCGTCGTCCCACCAGCGCCCGGCGGCAAGAACAAACTCCTGCTTGGGCTCGTCGGAGGCCTCAAGGGCGCTGGCGTTGTGAACGACCTGGAGATTTCCGATCGTTCCATAGGCCGCTTCCATCGCTCTAGCATGGCTGCTGCTTGGTGCGATCACCGCGTCCGCACATGCAAAGCCCTTCTGGTTCAGACGATGCTGCCATTGCCAGTCCTTTGGCACTTCACGTCCGCGGACTACGGCAAACCAAGTGACGACACAGGAATGGCAAACCACGGCAATCGGCAGATTCGTTTCCATGCCCGCCGCCTGCGACGGCAGATTGAGATGCAGAAGATCGGCCTGTTCCCGGCGCGCGAGATCGGCGATCAGCCCCGGAACTTCGGCAACTGCCTCTTCATTCTCGACCGTCCAGTCGAGCGGCGCATCCAGCCAGACGAGCTTGCCGGCCCGGCCGGCCTCCGCAACCTTGTCGTCTGTCGGGAAAGGCCCCAGCCCCGCAAAGACAACCTCGATGTTGTTCGATTTCAGGGCGGCGGCCAAATCCATCGCGTAACGCCAGACGCCGCCGATGGCATCAACCGTCATCAGCACGCGGCGGTGCCCCTTGCTTCGTTCATGTTCGCTCATGCCGATGCCTTCCGCTTCTCCCTGCGGATCTGCCGGCCTCCGAAACGATGGGCGGTCAGCCATTCGGCGAGGTGCCGCAAACCATGACGCCATCCGATTCCGGCTTGCCAGCCGGTTTCCTGTTCAAGTCTCGTCGTGTCGGCCACGAAATAGAGTTGATCGCCGGCGCGCCATGGGCCAAAGCTGGTTTCGACAGGATGGCCGGCAAGCACTTCGATCTCGCGCAGCACCGCGAGCACGCTGACGGCGTTACGCGGCCCTCCGCCGAGGTTGAATGCTTTGCCGCTGACCCGCTCGATATTGGAAAACAGCGCCCGATAGGCAGCGACGGCATCATCGACATGCAGAATGTCCCGAACCTGCTTGCCGTCGCCGTAGATGGAAATGGGCTCGCCGCCGAGCGCGCGGATCAGGAAATGCGCCACCCAGCCCTGGTCCTCGGTGCCGAACTGGCGCGGTCCGTAGATGCAGCTCATCCGCAGGACGGCGGCAGGAATGCCGTAGGACTTCGCGTAGTCGAGGATATACTGATCGGCCACGCCCTTCGAACATCCATACGGCGTGCAGAAATCGAGCGGCCGATCCTCGCCGATCCCTTGCGTCCTGATGGTCTCGTCTTCGGGAAGATAACGATCGTCGAGTTCGATCATGCCGAGTTCGTCGAGAGCACCATAGACCTTGTTGGTGCTGGCGAAGATGACGGGAGCCCGTTTGCCTGCTCTGCGCACCGATTCCAGCACATTGAGCGTGCCGCGCGCGTTCGTTTCGAAATCCTCCAGCGGATCGACGAGGCTGGTGGTCACCGCCGTCTGGGCAGCATAATGGAAGACGGCCTTGGCATCCCTGAAGGCTGCTTCGATGCCCAGCAGATCACGAACGTCAGCGAGGACCGGATGCACCCGCCCGCCATGCCGCTCCTTCAGCCAGGAGAGATTCTGATCGACTCCCGATCGTGCCAGATTGTCGAGGATGATGACGTCCTCGCCATCGCTCAGCAGGCGGTCGGCGAGATTGCAGCCGACAAACCCGCTGCCGCCGGTGACGATGATCGGCGCGGCGCCAGAGGCGATGTTGGGAGCGGCAAGGGCCGCGACCTCCTCCAGCCTCTTGACGCCTCCTTCCATAAGAAGGCGGGCAAGCAGCTTCGGTTTATTGTCGTGGCTGACAGCGCCCAGATGATAATGCCTGGGATCGAACCACAGGCCTTCCTGAACTGGAACATCCGGCGGCACGTCGCGCCATGAATACCAGTACATGCGATCGGCCGGCACGTTCAGTGCCTTGATGAAGCGCCGCGCCTGTTCGACCTCGTCATTGCGCCAGGTGGAGTAGCCGGTTTCGGTGATCCATATTTCTGCATCGGCATTATAACGATCGATAATCCCACGCATCTCTCCGAGATGCATGTCCCAGCCGCCCCAGCTTGCCTCCTCGCTGTCCCAGGTTCCAGGGAAACCGTGGAAGCCGACGGCATCGACGACGCCAAGTACGCCGCGCGTGCCCATCAGATTGAGCCAATGGGGATCGAAGGGGCACGGGCCGCCAAGCACCGGCTTATAGCCCCTCTGCTTCGCCCAGTAGGCGGCGCCTCCGACCATTTCGCAGAAAAGCAGAAAGTCGCTGTCGTGGCGCCAATCCCAGTCAAGCAGGTTGTTCGGCTCGTTCCAGAGCTCGATATGACTGAGATAGCGGCCATAGCGCGTCAGGATATGATCGACGAAGTCGGCATAGGATTTGAGATCGACAGGCGCGCCCGAAGACTTGCCAGTCCGGGACAGAGACGGCGGCGTATAGTGTATACACGGCAGAAGATCGATTTCGCTGCCGATACGCGGGATCAGCCAATCGAACCATTGCCGGCCGCCGGGGGCCAGATATTCGGCCCAGGAAAGATGCGTCCGGAGATAACTGGCGCCGCTTCCCAGAATATCCGGCAGCGCGACCTCAGCCCGCTCATATTCACCAGGCCGGAACCATTCGACGAAACCGAATTGCCTCGTCTCCTGATGATCGGATGCTCGAGCACCGGCCTTGTTCATGAAACCAGCCCCCGCTCTTCCAGTTGCCGCTTCATTTCGGCGCCGCGGTCGACCGCCCCGGTTTGCCGCACCCATTCGGCAAAGGGGGCAAGCGCATTTTCGAGACGATATTTCGGTTCGAAGCCGAGCAGTTCGCGCGCCTTGGAAATGTCGGCGAAGCAATTGCGGATGTCTCCCGAACGCGCCTTGTGCATGATGTCAGGGCCGATCTCGGGCACGCCCATGGCATCGGCAAGAAGCGTCGCGACATCGGCGATCGAATAGGCCTGGCCGCTGCCGATGTTGATCACGTGACCGGCTGCCGCGGGTTTTTCCAGAGCCAGGCGGAAGGCTGTCGCCACGTCGCGAACATGGACGAAATCGCGCCGCTGCCTGCCATCCTCGAAGATCATCGGCGGCTGGCCGTTGGCGAGGCGCGAACCGAAATTGGCGAGTACGCCGGTGTATGGATTGGAAAGCGCCTGGCCCGCTCCGAAAACGTTGAAGAGACGCAGCGCGACGGCATCCAGCCCGTAGGCTTCGCCGAAAATCAGAACCTGCCTCTCCTGGGCATATTTCGTCAAAGCGTAGATGGACGCCAGATCGACCGGTTTCTCCTCATCGGTGGCGACCGGTGTCAGCGGCTGGTTATCCTGATCAAGCGGATCCCACCGGCCCTGCTTGACATGCTGCATGCGCCGCTTGACATAGCCGAGCCGCTTTCCATCCACCGTCCGATAGAGCCCCTCTCCATAGACACTCATCGACGAGGCGACGACGATTGTCTTGACGGGAAGCCCTATCATGGCTTCGAGGAGCACCGCGGTGCCGAGGTCGTTGCAGCCTACATAGCGGGCAATTTCGTACATCGACTGCCCAACGCCGACTTCGGCGGCGAGATGAATGACGCCGTCCACACCGGCAAGCGCCGCGCGCACAGCGTCCTTGTCCCGGACATCGCCTTGGATGATCTCTGCTCCATCAGGCAAGCTGATTTCGGCATCGCCATGCACCTGATCGATCAGCGCATCGAGAATGCGCACATCATAGCCATTGTTCAGAAGTTCTTCAGCAACGTGGCGACCAATGAAGCCGCATCCTCCAGTTATCAAAATCGTCATTATGAGATCCGTCCGGTTGAATAATTTGCTTCGGAGATAGGCGCCGAACCGAAGGCGGATGGAAAAGTTCCTTCTTCAATGACATCTTTATTGACTTCATCATCAATGACTTCTTTGAGCTCTACCGGAACTCTTCAGGAGGCCTGTTGTTCTAGGGGTGCCACATGGAGGACATCTCATGGACATTGCGGCGATACAGAAGGCCGGGCTCATGCGGGCTGCCATCGTCACCGGCCCCGGACATATTTCGGTGGAGACCCGCCCCCTGCCCGAACCCGGTTCGGGCCAGGTCAGGGTGAAACTGGAAGGATGCGGCGTCTGCGCCTCGAACCTCACGCCCTGGGCCGGACCGGACTGGATGACGTTCCCCACCGAGGCAGGTGGGCTAGGCCATGAAGGCTGGGGTATTGTCGACGCCATTGGCCCCGATGTCACGGGGATTCGGATCGGAGAGCGGGTTGCCGTTCTTTCCTACCATGCCTACGCCACGCACGACATTGCCGATGCCTCGATGGTCGCATCATTGCCGAAGGAGTTGGATGGCAAGCCCTTTCCGGGCGAACCGCTCGGATGCGCCATGAACATCTTCGGCCGCAGCAATATCGAGAGCGGCCAGACCGTCGCCATCATCGGCATCGGATTCCTGGGCGCCCTCCTCACCCGGCTTGCCGCGGCAGCCGGCGCAAGGGTGATCGCCATCTCGCGCCGGCCCTATTCACTCGAGGTGGCGAGAGAAATGGGAGCGGCCGAGACCATTCCGATGGACGATCATTGGCAAATCATCGAGAGCGTCAAAACACTCACGGGCGGAAAATTCTGCGATTGCGTCATCGAAGCCGTCGGAAAACAATGGCCGCTCGACCTGGCGGGCGAGCTTACGAAGGAACGGGGGCGACTGATCATCGCCGGTTATCACCAGGACGGGCCCCGTCAAATCAACATGCAGCTTTGGAACTGGCGCGGGCTCGACGTCATCAACGCCCACGAGCGCGAGCCGGCCGTCTATATCAAAGGTATTCGCGACGCCATAGAAGCCGTGCGCCAGGGCCGGATCGATCCGCAGCCGCTCTACACGCATGCCTATCCGCTGGAGAGGCTGGACGACGCCCTCAACACGACGCGCGACCGGCCGGCCGGGTTTCTCAAGGCTCTGGTGCAATATTCATGAATGAATTGATTTCCGAAGAAAATGCGGCGAACGCCAAACGGCTGAAGCTCGGCTTTCTCGGCGTAGGCTGGATCGGCCGGCATCGGATGAAAGCGATCCTCGGGAGCGGCGTGGCCGAGGCTGTCGCCATCGCCGACCCCTCAACAAATATGGCCCGAGAGGCCCTGGCGCTTGCCCCGGATGCCAGGATCGTCGCCGATCTGGACGGGTTGTTGGAGCAGGAGCTCGACGGCGTCGTGATCGCAACGCCAAGCGCCACACATGCCGAACAGTCCATCCGCGCCCTCGGGGCAGGCTTTGCCGTCTTCTGCCAGAAGCCCCTTGGCCGAACCGCATCCGAGGTCAGGGCTGTCGTCGATGCTTCCAGAACCGCCGACAGGCTGCTTGGCGTCGATCTTTCCTATCGACACACGCAAGGCATGCAGCAGATCCGGCAGCTCATCCATTCGAGCGCTCTTGGAAAGATCTTTGCGGCCGATCTGACCTTCCACAATGCCTATGGCCCGGATAAACCGTGGTTCTACGACAAGAGCCAGTCCGGCGGCGGCTGCGTCATCGATCTCGGCGTTCACCTCGTCGACCTGGCCTTGTGGTGCCTCGATTTCCCCCCCGTCACCAATGTCACGAGCGCCTTGAGAGCCGGTGGGAAAAGGCTCGAAAACAACGGTCAGGTCGAGGATTTTGCAGCCGCGACGCTGACGCTTGCCGGCGGCGAAATCATCCGACTGACATGCTCCTGGCGTCTCAATGCCGGCTGTGACGCCGAGATCGGAGCCGATTTCTTCGGAACCGAGGGAGGGGCCTCCTTCAGGAATGTCGATGGCTCATTCTACGATTTTACGGCCGTCAGGATGTTCGGCACTTCGAGCGAAACTCTGGCCCTCCCCCCGGACGATTGGGGCGGAAGGGCTGCCGTGGATTGGGCAAGAAAGCTCGCCGCAGGCCAGCGCTACGATCCCGCGTGTGAGAATTTTATCGCAGTGGCGGAGGCGATCGACGGTATCTACGGCGCCGGCATGTAATCGATCAGGAGCCCTTGATAAGGCCGTAAAGCGCTATCGTCGCATAAAGGGTGAATGCAACGACGGCGACCGTGCCGACCAGGATCAGTGCTATCCTGCCGGCATTGAGCCGCGTGCGCCTGCCCACGGAAGATGACGACGGCCGCTGAACTGGATCTTTATCGCCATCGCTCATCGTGTCTGCTCCGTCGTCGCGGCAGGTGATTTCTCGTCCGGTTCGCCGGGATGCGTCATCCATGTGAATGCGAGTGCGACAAGGCAGGCGATCAGGAAGATGGTGACAACGAATATCATCATGCGCCGCGGCGGCTGGGAGTTATCGTGGCTCATTCCTGAAGGGAAAGAGCCGCCTTTCCTCACCTCGCTCATGGCGCGCCCCTTTGCGGAAGCTCCGTCTCTTCATCGAGCTTCTCCTTGAGTTCGTCGAGCCGATCGCGCAGCAGCGACGCTTTCATGGGCCTTGCTTCCGCATCCGGCACCTCAACCGTCTGGCCGCTATCATCGGGAATGCCGGGGCCGCTTTCAGCAATCGTCTCGTTTCTGGGCCTGCCATTCGTGCCGGTCGATATTTTTGCTTTTCTGTCCATGACAGCCTCCGTTCAATTCTGGGGACGGTTACGCGCCCTTTGGCCAAACGACGCGGCGCTGGCGAAGTTCCGGAATGACCCGGGGGTGTCATGGCATGTCCTCTCCGAGCTCATCGTCAGGATGGAGCGCGGCGGAACATAGAAGCCATCCAAGTGTTGCTTTGCGTATCAATCACTGGGATCGACAATGACCGCTCGAAGTGCCGAAAGAGACAAAAACAACAACACGCTCATGAAAGTGAAGGCGGTTCCGGAACTCATCGATCCCGACGCCGAGCCGTTCGTGACCCAGGCCGTCCGAGAGCTCGTCGGATCGCAGATCCCGTTTCTGGTCGCCGGCACCTATGCCGTCTGCGCCTATACGGGCATTTCGCGCCAGACGAAGGACTTCGACATATTTTGCAAAGCGGGCGACTACGCGCGCATCCTTGGCCATTTCAAATCCAAGGGCTACACGGTTGAAGTCGAAGACGAGCGCTGGCTCGGAAAGGTCTTCAAGGGCAACCATTTCTTTGACGTCATCTTTGCCTCCTCCAACGGAACGATGCCGGTCGGCGACGACTGGTTCGAGGATGCGCGCAGAGTCAAGATGTGCGGCCACACGGTCAGGATCGTCAGCCCGACCGAATTGGTCTGGTCGAAGTGCTTTGTCCAACTGCGCCACCGCTATGATGGCGCCGATATCGCGCACGTCATCTTGAAGGCACATGACTCCATCGATTGGCGCAAGCTGCTGGCTTATCTGGAAGTCCACTGGGAAGTCCTCCTCATCCATCTTCTCAATTTCAGGTGGATCTACCCGACCGAGCGAGACAAGATTCCGCAATGGCTGCTGGACGAACTGCTGGATCGGCTCAAGGCGCAGCAGGAGCTGCCATTGCCGCAAATGAAAATATGCCGCGGCCGGATGTATTCCCGCGTGGATTTCGAAATCGACGTGAAGGAATGGGGTTTTGCCGATGTCGGCGGCGAAGGTGAATTGCGAGGAGATTAGGAGAACCGTAATGGATGAACAGCGAAAGAGCGTGAGAATTGCGGCGGTGGCCGATCTTCATGTGACCGAAGACGGCGCCAAGTCCTACAAGGATCTGTTCGCGGAGATTTCCTCCGTGGCCGACGTTCTCGTCATCGCCGGCGACCTCACCGATCTCGGCAAGCCCAAGGAAGCCGAACTGCTTGCGAGCGATCTGCGCCATTGCACCGTGCCGACAGTCGCCGTCCTTGGCAACCATGATCACGAGAGCGGCCAGGTCGATGACGTCTGCCGGGTGCTGACGGATGCCGGCGTGAAACTGCTCAACGGCCAGGCGGCCGAAGTCGCCGGCGTCGGTTTCGTCGGCGTCAAGGGCTTTGCCGGCGGCTTCGGGCGACACATGCTCGGCTCGTTCGGTGAGGCGGCGATCAAGGCGATGGTTGCCGAAAGCGTCGAGGAGTCAATGCGCTTGGAAAACGCGATGCGCCAGGTCCGCTCCGATCGTTCCCTCGTCATCTTGCACTACGCGCCGATTGCCGAAACAGTGGCGGGCGAACCCCTGGAAATCTATCCGTTTCTCGGCTCTTCACGGCTGGCCGAAACGATCGACCGATTCCGCGTCAATGCGGTCGTACACGGTCATGCCCACCGGGGATCCTATGAGGGCCGCACACCGGGCGGCGCCCCCGTCTACAATGTCGCGGCCCATATCGAGAAACCCACCGGCAAGACTTACGCGTTGCTTGATCTCTGACTGGCCCGACTGTCACGATTATTTGTTGGTGCGTCCACGATGGCGTGGATTCACACCGCCCTGAGGCGTCGTGTCGTTGGCCGTATCGCCTTCCACGGTGTTTTCGGCCTGCATCGCTTCGTCGTCCGGCGGCGAGACGATGCCACGCGAACGGCTGATGCCCGGATCGTCTGTAAGGTCGATATCGCTTGGCTTCGTGGTCTTGGCATGTTTGGGGGAGGTCATGATTTTCTCCTTGAAACGTTGCGACCCTTCCGCAGTGAACTCACTGGATGGTCCCCGGTTCCCCTGAGGCGGCCCAGAACCCGTGACCATGAAAGCCCTGCATCGTCGGGAACATTTCTCCGAAGCTGAGGTTGAAGCGCCATTAGAGCGCTGCGCGTCCTTTCGGACGCTCAAAAGCGCTCTAACACCTTGGATCTGCGCATTGGCCTTTCCGAAAATCGATTCCAATTTTCGGACCGATGCGCTGGCGACCGGCGAGGAGGAACCATCGTGAGAGCTCTGACGTGGCATGGCAAGCATGACATCCGCTGTGACAGCGTCCCCGATCCTCATATCCAGGACGGGCGCGATGCCATCATCAAGGTTACGGCTTGCGCGATCTGCGGATCGGATCTGCATCTCTACGACGGCGTCATGCCGGAGATGCACAGCGGCGACATCATGGGTCATGAGACGATGGGCGAAGTGGTGGAAGTCGGCAAGGACAATACCAAGCTCAAGGTCGGCGACCGCGTCGTCGTGCCCTTTACCATCTCCTGCGGCGAATGTTTCTTCTGCAAGCGCGGCTTCTATTCCGGTTGCGAGCGCTCAAATCCGGATCGAGCCAAGGTCGCGAAACTCTGGGGCAATTCGCCGGCGGGCCTGTTCGGCTACTCGCATCTGCTCGGCGGCTATGCCGGCGGACAGGCGGAATATCTGCGCGTGCCCTATGCCGATGTCGGGCCGATCAAGGTGCCGGCAGGGCTTTCCGACGAGCAGGTGCTCTTTCTTTCGGATATTTTCCCAACCGGTTATATGGCGGCCGATTTCTGCAACATCCAGCCCGGCGATACGATCGCGATCTGGGGCTGCGGCCCCGTCGGCCAGATGGCAATACGCTCGGCCTTCCTGCTCGGAGCCGAACGGGTGATCGCCATCGATGCAGTGCCCGAGCGGATGGCGCTCGCGCAAGCGGCCGGCGCCGTCACCCTCGATTTCATGGACAAGGACGTCTACGAGCAGATCATGGAATTGACCGACGGGCGAGGTGCGGACGCCTGCATCGATGCCGTCGGAACCGAAGCCGAAGCAGCCGCCAGCTGGGATTCGCGCCTCGACCGCATCAAGGTCGCCATGTTCATGGGCACGGACCGACCGCATGTGCTGCGTCAGGCTATCCACTGCTGCCGCAACTTCGGCACGGTCTCGATCGTCGGCGTCTATGGCGGTTTTCTCGACAAGATCCCGATCGGTTCGGCAATCAATCGGGGACTGACCTTCAAGATGGCGCAGACGCCGGTCCAGCATTATCTGCCGATCCTAATGGAGCGTATTGAAAAGGGCGACATTGATCCGTCCTTCGTCATCACTCATCGCGGCACGCTGGAAGACGGTCCGGCCCTCTACAAGACGTTCCGCGACAAGCAGGACGGATGCATCAAGGTCGTCCTGAAACCTTAAGGAGAAACATGATGGCTGATCGTCAATCAGGCAAAGGCCTGGCGGTCGTCACCGGCGCCTCCACCGGCATCGGCTACGAACTGGCGAAGTGCGCGGCCCGGGACGGTTATGATCTCATCGTTGCCGCCGACGAGGAACGGATCAACCAGGCAGCCGCCGATCTCAAGGCGTTCGGCACCTCAGTCGATGCTGTCGAGGCCGACCTTTCAACGCTTGAAGGTGTCGATCGGCTGACCGAGCGCATCTCCGCGAGCGGCCGATCGGTCGATCTGTTGATGGCCAATGCCGGGCGCGGCATCGGCGAAGGTTTCCTCGACCAGAATTTCAATGAAGCGCGCAAGGTCATCGAAACCAACATCACCGGAACGATCTACCTGATCCATCAGATCGGCAACCAGATGCGCAGCCGCGGCGCGGGCCGCATCCTGCTGACAGGCTCGATCGCCGGATTTATGCCGGGCTCCTACCAGGCCGTTTATAACGCCACCAAGGCCTTCATCAACAGCTTCTCCTTCGCCTTGCGCGAGGAGTTGAAGGATTCCGGCGTCACCGTCAGCTGCCTCATGCCGGGGGCGACGGAAACCGAGTTCTTCAAACGCGCCGGTCTTCTGGATACGGCGATCGGTCAGTCGAAGAAGGACGACGCCGGCGAAGTCGCGCGCATCGGCTATGACGCGATGATGGACGGCGAAGGCGATGTTGTGAGCGGTTGGAAGAACAAGCTCCAAGCTGCCGTTGCCAATGTCACGCCGGCAAGCGTGCTCGCCCATCAGCATTCGAAGGTGGCAAAGCCCGGTTCGGGCACAAAATAGATGGCAGCTTGCCTAAACGACTGGTCGCCGCCATCATCACGGCAGCGACCAAAGCCAATGAGATCGAGCGCTCAGTCGCGCTCGACGAATTTGTTGAAGCGGCTCGTCTTTCCGTCCTTGGTCTTGTCCTGGTAGAGAAAGGCGAGCTTGTTTTCATCGAAGATCTTGAAGAATTCGTCCCAGTCGATCTCGTCGAATTCCTCTTCCTTTTCTCCGAAATCGATCCGGAGAACGCCGCCTTTGCCGCGCGTCCGGATAGCTGCCGGCCTGCCGTCCCTTTCCTCCGCCCATTTGCGGATTTTCTTGTGATCCGTCGTTGTCTCGGAACTGCTCATTGAAGCCTCCATTCCTCTTGGTTTTGAGCGATGGTGCTGCCATGGCTCACGCGGTTACAGCAGCGGTTGTCTTTGCTTCCAGTCACGATAGGGCGCGAGCACTTGGCCAGGATAACGCCGCTCGATCTCGTCCTCGGTCAAAGCAATCCGGAAGAGAACCTCCGCCGTCGCATCGTTCTTGGCGGCATTGCTCGCATTTTCCAGCGCGCTCATCGTCAAGAACAGCTCGTCGTCAGTCATCGCCTCGAGGCGGGTGGCAAGCTCTTCGACCGGTTCTGTCATAAGTGGATTCGCGGACATCGGCGCCTCTTTGCTGATGCCTGTCCAACTTCCCTCCGCACACTAAGTTCCGCCACGGGGCGGCGCAAAGGCCCCTCACGCCGCCGACTGCTCCTCCCGATATAGCCGCCAGGGAACCGTCGCCACCGTCAGGCGGGGACCTCCAAGCTTGACCAGTTTTGCCCTTAGCCGTCCTGCCCTGTTCATGTGCAGCAGCTTCTGCCACCATTTGTCTTTCACCGTTTCAGGGATCAGAACCGCGACCCGCCTCTCCGGACTATCGGCATCGAGCTTTTCGATCAGCCGCAAAAGCGGTTCATGCAGTTGCCGATAAGGCGCTGGGATGAGCATGAGCCGCGGCGGCTTCAGCCCGTGGGCGGCGATCGGCTCTTCCACCTCGATGCGCCATTCCTCGCGAAGCGCCTTTTCACCTTCCTCCCGATCGGGCCCACCGAGACGGATGAAATGGACGGCCACAACATCGGGCGAGATCGTCAGTGCGAACTTGATGGCGCGTTCGCTCAACCTGTTCCATGTTTCGGTTACGACGAGAACGGTTGGCGGCTCGATATCTTCGACGGTGATAGGACCAGGCGTCCTGAGTTCGCGTTGAAGCGAGCGGTAGTAGCTCTTGATCGATTTCAGAATGGCAATGGTCACCGGGACCGTGATGAGGGTGATCCACGCGCCCTCCGCAAACTTGGCGATCAGGATGATGATGAGCGCCGCACCTGTCGAAACCGCGCCGACCGCGTTCATCGTCAGCTTTGCGGTGTACCTCTTGGGCTGACGGCGCCAGTGAACGGTCATCCCTGCCTGAGAAATCGTGAACGTCAAAAATGCGCCGATTGCAAAGAGCGGGATCAGATGATCGGTGATTCCTCCGAAGACGGTCAGAAGCAGCGCGGCGAAGCCGGAAAGAAAGAGGATGCCGACAGTAAATACCAGCCGGCGTCCCGGCTGGGCGAAGGCCTTGGGAAGATAGCCGTCGGCGGCGACCATCTGGCAAAGACGTGGGAAGCCCACAAAACTGGTATTGGCCGACAGGCAAAGGACACTGAGAAGGCTTGCCATCGCGATATAGTAGAAGGCGCCATGGCCAGCGACGGCGGCGATCAGCTGCGACAGCACGCTCTGGTAGCCCTCCTTCGTCTGATCCATTGCGCCGATTTCGAAGACGGTAGCGATGGCGGCGATACCGCCGAGCAGCAGACCGAGGATGACAACGATGACGGTGAGCGTGATATGGGCATTGCGCAGGACGAGCTGCCTGAACGATCCCATCCCGTTGGAAACGGCTTCCACTCCGGTCATCGCCGTGCAGCCGCTGGCGAATGCATGCATAAGCAGCCATATGGTCGCGCCCTGTGCTATCGGGTTCAGCGGAGGCGGGGAGACGACGGGTGCAGGTTTCTCCACCAGGGCCATCGCGATCAGGCCGTAGCCGATGACGCCCAGGAAGCAGATGATAAAGAGATAGGTCGGCAGTGCAAATAGCCAACCGGCCTCTCCCGTTCCGCGCAAATTGGCGAGCATGACGATGAGGACGACGACGAGGCAGAGAGGCAGAATGTACGGATGAAGGCCCGGTAACGCCGAGACAAGCGCTCCGATTCCTGCCGAAACGCCCACAGCGACATTCAAGACGTAATCGATCATCAACGCTGCAGCAGCAAGCAGGCTTGGATATACCCCAAGATTTTCCTTCGCCACCACATAGGCGCCGCCATTCGTCGGGTAGGCGGCAAGCGTCTGCCGGTAGGAGAAATAAAGGATCGTCAGCAGAGCGACAATGCAGCCCATCACTGGTCCGATATAGGTCAGACCGAGCGCCCCCAGCGGCATGAGAATGGTGAGCGCTGCCTCGGGGCCGTAAGATGACGATCCCAAGCCATCGAGCCCCATTGCGGGCACTGCCTCTATCCAACCGATCTTCTTGTCTTCGTGCTCGCGATTGGCGAGACGGCGACCAAACAGGAAAGTCGCGAGGTTCATTTCTATTCCTATCCCGGGGCTGACGGCGATAACCAACAATCGGCGCTCGCTCGGGTTCCCGGCGCCGCGGCATAGGCTATTCCCGGCACGAGACAGTCCGCTGCCCCCGAACCGATCAACCAGAAACTGCAGACCGCACGCGAATTGTGCGGAACAATTAGTTCCGCGTGCAGTTCGGACGCCAGCTCAACCCGCGAGCAGAGGAGAGGGACATGCGGAAATCTCATGCTGTTGGACTGCTTTACGCGGCCTCTTTTGCCGGTGTCGGCGTCCTTGCAGCCGGCGCCTTGTCAGACCCCTTACCGCCCGACACTACCTATCGGCCTTTGCCGACCATGCCGTTTTCCGAGGCAAGGAAAATCGACGAGGCGCAGAAACCCGAGGTCGCTCAACGGCAGCGCACCCTTCTGGAGCGGCGTTACGATCTGGCGGACAAGCCGATGCCGGGTGTCATGATGTCGGGGGGCATGAAGCCGGTGCAAGATGGCATCCGCGTGAAGCTTCCGGCGGACACGAGCTGGGATCAGCTGGCGGACATGACACCGGCAGAGATCAAGGAGAAGAACCTGCTTCCGGAAGGCTTCCTGCCCCTGCCGCATGTGAAGCAGGCGACCGGCGGGCAAGTTTTTCCCAATCGCCAGATCGATGAGATAAATGCGAGGGAAATGCGGGATCTCCGCCGCTTCGACGTCGATTTCGACCTTCCCGACAACCTCACCCCGGAATTCCCGCCACCTGTCTTTCTGACTACCCATCCGGAGCTCGGCGACGTTTCCCGTGGCCAGTTGCTGACGATCAAGAACTTCTACGAAATCATGAACGGCATCATCACGCCGGTTCAGATGGAAGGGCTGCGGCTGCTTCTGACGCCCTTTCCGCAGGAAGAGTTCAACCAGACCGAGGACAGGAAGGTCGCGGACCAGAGCATGGGCGTCGCCTGTCTCGACTGTCATGCCAATTTCCACACCAATGCAGCCTTTCACCTGACCCCGGATGTTCGCCCGCAAGCGGACCGTTTCCGGTTAGATACGACAAGCCTGCGCGGCCTTTTCAACCAGCAGATTCACGGATCGAAGCGCTCGCTGCGGTCGGTCGAAGACTTCACCGAATTCGAACAGCGAACGGCCTACTTCAACGGCGACCATGTCAGCGCGACACGCAAAGGCGTCAATCTTCCCGACCGCCCGAACCAGGTCGCGATGATGGCGCAGATGCAAAATATCATCGATTTCCCACCCGCTCCGAAGCTCGACCCGTTCGGTCGGCTGGATCCCGCGCTCGCCACCTCCCAGGAACTGGCCGGCGAAAAAATCTTCATGGGCAAGGGACGCTGCGCCGATTGCCACGTTCCCCAGACGGAGTTCATGGACAACAACATGCATGACCTGAAGCTCGAACGATTTTACAGGATCGGCCAGGCTTACAATGATCTCGTCACGCTGCCTGACGGCCCCATCAAAACCTTCACGCTGCGGGGCATCAAGGATTCGCCGCCATATCTGCATGACGGCCGGCTGATGACGCTCGCCGACACCGTCGAATTCTTCAATCTAGTCCTCGGGATCAAACTGACCGGACAGGAGAAGAAGGATCTTGTCGCCTACCTGTTGACGCTGTGAGGCATGAAGGAGAGGCCCATGTATCGCAACCCTATCGCCGTGCTCACGACGGTCATGCTGCTCGGCAGCACCGCTTTCGCTCAGATCGGCAATCCGGCCGGAATGGGCGCCGACACAAAGATGTCGAAGCCCGGCGTTCCCGCTCCGCACCAGACTAATAGCCAGGACAGGCTGTTTGCTCAGCTCGCAGCCGCCGGCGGGCTGGCGGAGGTCGAACTGGGCAGGATGGCGTCCAGCAGAGCGAAAGCGGATGCCGCCAAACAGTTCGCGGAGATGATGGTCCGCGATCACACGGAGGCTAACGCCAAGCTGAAAGAGTTGGCTGAGGCTGCCAAAATTCCGCTTCCCGAGACGCTCGATCCGGATCATCAAGTGGTTCGCGACCAGTTGGACAAGCTGAGCGGCACGCCGTTCGATACTGCCTACATCAAGGCACAGATCGTCGACCATCAGAAGACGGCGCAACTGCTGGCTTGGGAAATCTCCCTCGGTGAAGACGCCGAAATGCAACGTCAGGCGGCGTCGATGCTGCCAATCGTGCTCGATCATCTTAGACGCGCGCAGGAAATCAATGCCGAGCTGACGGGCGCGGCAATCCGGTTGCCCGCGCAAGCCATGGCGGCAAGCGGGCCGAAGCCGCAATAGCGCCATTGCCCCGGAACAACCGCCTGCATTCAGCTGTTCTCCTTGAGAGTGGAGGTGATCCATGGATATGACCCGCAGCCGAGACCACATGGTCGAACATCATGTCGTGGGTCGCGGCATTCGCGATCGAAGCGTCACCAGGGCGATGCGGATGGTCCCGCGCGAAAAATTCGTCGATCCCGGCTTCGAGGAATTCGCCTATGAGGATGCCCCGTTATCGATCGGCGAGGGGCAGACAATTTCGCAGCCTTACATCGTCGCACTGATGATCGAAAAAGCCGATCTGGACGCCGGCGACAAGGTTCTGGAGGTCGGAACCGGTTCCGGCTACGCCTCGGCCCTCATCAGCCGGATCGCAAAACACGTCTATTCCATCGAACGGCATGAAAGATTGGCGGTTCAGGCCCGGGAGCGATTCGACAAGCTCGGATACCGCAACATCGACGTCCGGGTCGGCGACGGCAGCAAGGGCTGGGCCAAAGCCGCTCCCTTCGATGCCATCATCGTGTCGGCGGGCGCACCGGAGGTTCCGGCCTCCTTGAAGGAGCAGCTGGATCTCGGAGGGCGCCTCATCATCCCGGTCGGCCGAGGTGAAGAGCAGCGGCTGAAACGCATCACGCGCACCGGTGCAACCACCTTCGAGGAGGAGGATCTCGGCGGCGTCTTCTTCGTTCCCCTGATCGGCGAGGATGCCTGGACTGCCGCACATCCGATGTACACGGCGGCAGCCCCGTCATCGCGCATGGAGGAAGCGCCTGACAAACTCATCGCGGCCGTGGCGGAAGAATTTCCCTCGGTCGACGACCGGAGCTTTGCCGCCCTTTTCGATCGGTTTGCCGAAAGCCGTATCGTTCTGCTTGGTGAATCCACCCATGGCACGGCCGAATTCTACGAGGCGCGCGCGGCCATCAGCCGTCACCTGATCGAACATCACGGCTTTAACATGGTGGCGGTCGAAGCGGATTGGCCGGACGCCGTGGCGGTCGACCGCTGGATAAACGGTCAGCCGTCGAAAGGCGATCAGCCATTCAGCCGTTTTCCCAAGTGGATGTGGCGGAACCTCGAATTTTCGCGGTTCCTCGGCTGGCTGAAGACGGATAATGAGCGTCGCAAGGGTTTACACGCCGATCCGGTTCGGTTCTACGGCCTGGATCTCTACAACATGTCGGGATCGATCCGCTCCGTCCTCGACTATCTCGAAAATGTCAGCCCGGAAACCGCCCAAATTGCCAGGGAACGCTATGGCTGCCTCAGCCCCTGGCAGAGCGATCCGGCGACTTACGGCCGGGCCGTGCTTACCGATGCCTATAGATCATGCGAGGAGGCGGTGCTAAGGCAATGCACGGAGCTGCTGGCGCGCTCCCTGGACGACGCTGCCTCAGACGGTCGTGACTTTCTGAACGCCGCCCAGTCGGCGCGGTTGCTAGCCGCAGCCGAGCGGTATTACCGGATCATGTATTACGGCGGTTCTCAGGCCTGGAATCTCCGCGACACCTACATGGCCGATACAGTCGAGCATCTCCTCGACTTCCACGGTCCGACGGCAAAGATCATCATATGGGCGCACAACTCGCATATCGGCGATGCCCGCTATACCGATATGGCAGCCGCCCGCGACGAACTGAACCTTGGCCAGCTGTGCCGGCAGCGTTTCGACGGAATGACAAGCCTCATAGGACTGGGAACGCATTCCGGTGAGGTGATGGCGGCAAACGACTGGGATGGACAGGCCGAGAAGAAGCAAGTCAATCCGTCCCTGCCGCAAAGCTACGAGCGTCTCTGTCACGATTCCGGAAAGCCGCGATTTCTTCTCGACCTCGCGGCCGATGAAGAATTGCATGCAAGCCTCGTCGAACAGCGGCTTCAGCGCTTCATTGGCGTCATCTACCGGCCGGAAACGGAACGGCTGAGCCATTACATGTCGACATCGCTGTCGCGGCAATATGATGCATTTCTCTGGTTCGATGAAACTCGAGCGCTTTCACCGCTTGTGGCACCGGAGTCCGGTTCATCGGATCCGGAAACGTTTCCCTTTGGGCTCTAAGCCCCGGCCTCTGTCGGACGAACAGCGATCATCACAACGCGATAAGGCGGGAACTCTGCGCCTGCCCGCAAGTTTGGCGATTACCAACCCAGGAGATCCTTATGAAACGCTTTGCTATCGCTTCGCTCGCCCTCTCGCTTGCTGTTCCGGCATTCGCGCAATCGGCTGCCGAAAAGAGCGGGGTCAATTCCCTGATCGGCGTGCCGCCGAAAACGGAAGATTTCGTCAAGGAAGCAGCCGCAAGCGACATGTTCGAAATCGCCTCCAGCAAGCTTGCGATCGAACGTGGCGACGATGCGACGAAGGCCTTCGCGCAGCAGATGCTCACCGACCATCAGAAGACCAGCGAAGAACTCAAGGCGTTGGTTTCCGGCGGCAAGGTCAAGGCAGCGCTTCCGAGCGCCATGACGTCGGATCAGAAAAGCATGCTCGACAAGCTGAACAGCCTGCAAGGAGCCGATTTCAACAAGCAATATCACTCCGACCAGGAATCTGCCCATGAGGACGCGGTCGATCTCTTCAAGCGCTATGGCGACGAAGGGGACAATCCAGAACTGAAGGCATGGGCTGCAAGCACGCGCCCCGCTCTGGAACATCATCTCCAGATGGCCGAGGAACTCAACAAGTAAGCGGCAAGACCGCATGGTCAAGGCGATCATGAGGCCCGCCGGGAGGCAAGGATGATCGATGAGGAGACGAGAAGGATCCGCGCCTACCGGATTTGGGAAAGCGAGGGACGCCCGGAAGGTCAGGACCTCGCACATTGGTATCGAGCGGGCGACGAAACGGTTGACCCGGCGCAAGATGGTCGGGATTACATCCGATATTCCCATGGCGCGGCGCCGGCAGGGTCGCTGATCATCAAACTCTATCGATCGAGCAACCAGATCCGGGGATATGTTCGCAAGGTCGCGGAAGGCGACCTGGATGACACGGTCTATCCCGGCGAGGAAATGGAGCCCGAGGCGGCATTCAAACTGGCAGAGTCCCATAGAGGCAACAGCAGCCAGCCCGTCTTCGTCGAACTTGTCGAGGACGTCGAATGGGATCCGTCTTGGGGCCGCCTCCGCGATTAAACCCACGGCTAAAACAGACCGGGTCGAATCGATTGGCCCGGCCCCGAAACTGCGGCTTGATCCGGAGTAGATCCGCTTCCAGCACATTCCACACGATTCCGGGAGAACAGCATCCATGGCGAAAACTGTCGGCGATTTTCTTGTGGCACGGCTTGGCGAATGGGGTGTGCGACGTATGTTCGGCTATCCCGGCGACGGCATCAACGGCGTCTTCGGGGCGCTCCATCGCGCATCCGACAAGATGGAGTTCATCCAGGCACGGCACGAGGAAATGGCGGCTTTCATGGCAGCCGCCTATGCGAAGTTCTCAGGCGAACTCGGCGTCTGCATCGCAACCTCGGGACCCGGCGCCACCCATCTGATCACCGGTCTTTACGACGCTCGCATGGACCATCAGCCGGTTCTCGCCATTGTCGGCCAACAGGCGCGCCGCGCGCTCGGCGGACATTACCAGCAGGAGCTCGACCTTGCCGCCCTCTTCAAGGATGTCGCGAGCGATTTCGTGCAGCAGGCTTCCACCCCGGCGCAGGTGCGCCATCTGATCGACCGCGCGGTTCGCATCGCGCTCGCAAACCGGGCGGTGACAGCGATCATTCTGCCCAACGACCTGCAGGAAATGCCCTATGAGGAGCCAGCGCGAAAGCATGGAACCGTGCATTCGGGTCCGGGTTACCGCCCGCCGCGAGTCTTTCCGCACGGAGACGATCTTCAGGCCGCGGCCGATATTCTGAACGCGGGAAAGAAAGTGGCGATCCTCGTCGGCGCCGGCGCGCTCAATGCCACGGACGAGGTCATTGCCGTTGCGGACCGCCTCCAGGCGGGCGCTGCCAAGGCCCTGCTCGGCAAGGCCGCTCTGCCGGATGACCTGCCATGGGTGACGGGCTCGATCGGCCTTCTCGGCACGGAACCTTCATGGAACCTGATGCGCGACTGCGACACCCTGCTGATGATCGGCTCCGGTTTCCCCTATTCCGAATTCCTTCCGGAGGAAGGCCGGGCGCGCGGCGTGCAGATCGACATCAATCCCGACATGCTGTCGCTGCGCTATCCGATGGAGCTCTACCTGACGGGTGATGCGGCCGAAACGCTCAGGGCGCTGCTGCCTCTGTTGCGGGAAAATCCTGATACCAGCTGGCGGCAAACGATCGAGAAAGACGTCGCCTCCTGGTGGAAGACGCTGGACGAGCGCGCCCACGTCGACGCCAATCCCGTCAATCCGCAGCGCGTCGTCAGCGAACTTTCGCCGCGGCTGCCGGCAAATGCCGTTGTCACCAGCGATTCCGGCTCCTGCGCGAACTGGTATGCACGGGACCTGAAGATGCGCCGCGGCATGAAGGCATCGCTTTCCGGCGGACTGGCCTCGATGGGGGCTGCCGTCCCCTACGCAATCGCCGCCAAATTCGCGCATTCCGATCGCCCCGTCATCGGCCTGGTAGGCGACGGCGCCATGCAGATGAACAATCTCGCCGAGATGATCACCGTTGCCAAATACTGGAAGGACTGGGCCGATCCGACTTTCGTCATCTGCGTCTTCAACAATCAGGATCTGAACCAGGTGACATGGGAGCAGCGGGTGATGGAGGGCGATCCGAAATTCGCAGCGTCGCAGTCCATTCCTGACATAGCCTATCACAAGTTCGCCGACCTCATCGGATTGCGCGGCATTTTCGTCGACCAGCCGGCTCAGCTCGGCGCCGCGTGGGAGGAAGCTCTGAGCGCCAATTGCCCCGTCATCCTCGAAGTAAAGACCGATCCGGAAGTGCCGCCGCTGCCGCCGCACATCAGCTTCGAGCAGATGCGGAACATCACCTCTGCCTTGATGACGGGGGATCCGCATGAAGCAGGAGTCATTGCCGGCACCTTCCGCCAGCTCTTTGCCGGCATCCTGTCACGGCGGTAGCTCACCGCATCGTTTCGCGGCGAGCATTTGGACGCCGCCCCTTTACGCAGGTTGCAACCGGGGGTGCCTCAGAAGGACAGGTCGAGCACCCTGCCCTCGAAGAGACGGTCGCGAGAACCTTCGAGATGCGCCTTCATCAACCTTTGCGCATCCTCCGGCCTGCCATCGGCGATCGCCTTGTAAATGGCGTTATGCTCTTCATAGACCTGTTCTAACCCTTGGCGCGGGCCGAGCAGGGAAAGGCCGTGGAGATGCATGCCGACCGCGATATGGGCTTTCAGTGCATCGATCGAGGCCGTGTAATAATGATTGTTGGCAGCCTCCGTCACCGCGCGATGGAAAGTGAAATCGGCATCGGCCCGGTGAAGCTGATGGCTGGTCGCCTCGCGCAGATCCGCAAGGGCGCTGGCGATCTTCTGGATGGCCTGCTCATTGCGTCGCTTGGCGGCAAAATAGGCGGCGGCCGGCTCGATGGTCAGGCGGAATTCGTAGCAGCGCTGAATATCGGCAATGGTTTTAACAGGCGAATAGGCGAGTTGCGTCGTCGGCGACCCATGCGCGCTGACGAAGGTGCCCGCGCCTTGCCGGGCATAGACCATGCCCTGATCGCGCAGCCGTGCCAGCGCATCACGGACGATAGGCCGGGAAACACCCAGCATCGAGGCCAGTTCGTGTTCGCCTGGAAGGCGTGAATCCGGCGGATAGTTTCCGCCGCGGATCCGCTCGAGCAGCTGGTCGAAGACACGGTCGACCAGCTTGACGGCCTTGCCGCGTTCGGGCTTGCCCGGCGGGCCGGCTTCCGCGTTCAAAGATTCGCCATTCGCGTCAACCACGTGTCATATTCTCCCCGACGGTATCTTATGCCGCCTGATTCCGAAGAACCAGTTTTAGCAGACTATCCGGTTTGCCGAAGCCCCCCGACTTGACGGCGCACCGAAAACGCCGGCCATCGGCGGCCGTCACATCGAACCACGGAATGCCGGCTTCTATCTCGCCCTGGGGCGCCAATACCCGCACCCCCAATGTGCGGAAAACGGCAAGAGCCGTATCGCCGCCCCCGACCATCAGCATATCCGGCCTCGTATCATCGATGACAGCCTTGACGCCTGACGCAAAGTTGCGAACGACGAGCCCCGCATCGACCGCCATATCGCCTGTGCAACGCAACAGCACCGGCAGCGCCAGACCCTCGCCACATTCGATCTCGCCCATCGGCGCATCCAACACCACGCGTAGGGCGCCCGTGCCTTCAAGCCGGCTCATCTGAGCGACAGTGATCGGATCGCGCGAGCCGAAGGCAAACAGGGTCCGAGGGCTTGCCGCAAATTCCCTCCTAGTCGACTGACCTGCCTCGCCGAGGCGGCGGGCAAGTGCGGCGCCGAGACCCCGGGCGCCGACGGCAAGGGTCGTCTGCCAGTCATGTGCCGCGGCGATCTGGTCAAGATCGGCATCGTCCCCGGCATCGGCAACGACAACGCGGTCCGCACCCCTTTTGAACAGCTCAGCGATCGGCAGCGGACGGTTGATGCCGCGGCCGACGACACAGCCACGGTAGGTCAACCGCTCCTGATCGGGAATGGCGGGCGCAACGAGGATGGCCTTCAGGTCGAATGCCTTCGCGAGCGCCATGCTTTCCGCCGCGACATTGCCCTTCAACCGGGAATCGATCTTCTTCATGACGACCGCAGGCTTCTCGCCACGAAAGACATCCGCCGCCAATTGAACTCTTTCGGCAGCTTCGCGCTCATCCAGTGCGCGGGAGGCGGTGTTGATGACGACGACATCGCAGGCGGTAGCCACCGCCTCCCGCGCCGCCTCTATATCGATGGCGACGGCGACCGAAAGGCCAGCTTCGACAAAGGGCGTGCCGGTATCGAGAGCGCCGGTCAGATCGTCGGCAATGATCGCCACCTTCAGCGTCATGCGATTTGCTCCGTATTGACGGCGTGGCAGGCGACGAGGTGGCCAGGCCTAGCTTCTTTCCAGGCGGGGATGACCTTGCTGCAGACATCCATGGCGATCGGGCAGCGCGTATGGAAACGGCAGCCCGAAGGCGGGCTCAGCGGGCTCGGCACGTCGCCCTGCAGGATCTGGCGCTGACGGGTGCGCTCCAGTTCCGGATCGGTCTCCGGAACGGCCGACAGCAGCGCCTTGGTATAGGGGTGCAGCGGATTGTCGAAGAGGTCCTCGCGGGTGGCCAGTTCGGCCAGCCGCCCGAGATACATGACGCCGACGCGGGTGCTGATGTGGCGCACGACGGCAAGATCATGGGCGATGAAAAGATAGGTCAGCCCGTATTTCTCCTGCAGATCGAGCAGCAGGTTGATGATCTGCGCCTGGATCGACACGTCGAGCGCCGATATTGCCTCATCGCAGACAATGAATTTTGGCTGGCAGGCGAGCGCCCGGGCGATGACGACGCGCTGGCGCTGACCGCCGGAAAGCTCGTGCGGGTAACGCTGGGCAAAGCGTGTGGGCAGGCCGACATCGGTGAGCAGCGTCGCCACCCTCTCCTTCAGCTCGGCCTTGGCGCAGAGCTTATGAAAGAGGATCGGCTCGCCGATCGCTTCGCCCACCGTCATGCGCGGATTGAGCGTCGAATAGGGATCCTGGAAAACGATCTGCAGGTCGCGGCGGAAGGGCCGCATCTGCTTTTCGTCGAGCGTGGCAAGGTCCTGGCCCTTATAGACGACCTTGCCGCTGGTCGCCTTGTAGAGGTTGAGGATGGTGAAACCTGTCGTCGACTTGCCGCAGCCGGATTCGCCGACGAGGCTCAGCGTCTCGCCTTCCATGATGTCGAGATTGACATTGTCGAGCGCATAGACGGTTGCCGAGCGTTCGCCGAATGCGCCAAGCTTGACATGAAAATGCTTGACCAGGTTTTCGACCTTGAGCAGCGGTTGAGCAGCCATCACGCGGCCTCCTGCATTCTCTGGACGACGAAACAGGCGGCGCGATGATTGCTGCTGCCGGCGAGCAGTTCGAGCCGTGGCACCTTCTCGTGACAGATTGTTTCGGCGAGCGGGCAGCGCGGCGCAAAGGGGCAGCCCTTCGGCCGACGGCCGGGCTCCGGCGGCGTGCCGCCGATCGAGCTCAGCCGGCTTGCCGGCGGATCTGAAAGTTTCGGGATCGAGGACAGCAGGCCGCGCGTATAGGGATGGCTCGGCCGGGCGTAGAGCTCGTCGACCGGCGCGTCCTCCACGACCGTGCCGGCATAGAGAACGGCGACGCGATCGACGAGACCGGCGATCAGCGCCAGATCATGGGTGATCCAGACGACGGACATGCCGAGCTTGGCTCTGAGATCCTTCACCAGATCGACGATCTGCGCCTGGATGGTGACGTCGAGCGCCGTCGTCGGTTCGTCGGCAATCAGGAGCTTGGGATTGCAGGCAAGGCCGATGGCGATCATCACGCGCTGGCGCATGCCGCCCGAAAGCTCGTGCGGAAAGGCCTGCAGCCGCTCTTCCGGGCCGGGAATGCCGACGAGGCGCAACAGTTCGACAGCGCGGGCGCGGGCTTCCGCCTTCTTCATGCCGCGGTGATAGATCAGCGGCTCGCAGATCTGGGCGCCGACGCGCATGACGGGATTGAGCGAGGTCATCGGATCCTGGAAGACGAAACCGATATCGCCGCCGCGCACCTTGCGCAATTCACGATTGGACATCGTCTGCAGGTCGCGGCCGTCGAAGGTGGCCGAGCCCTTGGCGACCTTGATCTTGTTCGGCAGCAGCCGCATCAGGCTCAGCATGGTGAGGCTCTTGCCGCAGCCGGATTCACCGACGACGCCGAGGGTCTCGCCCTTGTCGACATGCAGATCAATGCCGTCGACGACGACGGCAGGGCCGTTGCGGCCGTCGATCTCGACGGTGAGACCCCTGACGTCGAGCAGGCGTTCTGTGCTTTTCGTGTTCATCATTTGCTGCCCCGCGGATTGAGCGCGTCGTTGAGGCCGTCGCCGAGGAAGCTGAAGGCAACCGAGGCAAGGCCGAGCACGGCCGCCGGAGCGGCGAGAAGATGCGGATAATGCTGCCAGACGCGAAGACCGTCCGAAATCATGTTGCCCCAGCTCGGCGTCGGCGGATTGACCCCGACACCGAGGAAGCTGAAAGCGCTTTCCAGCACCATCGCCGTGCCGAGACCGGCGCTGACCGAGACGATCAAAGGCCCGAGCGCATTCGGCACGACATAACGCTTGATGATGATCCAGTTGGAAAGGCCAAGCGCCTGAGCAGCCGTAATATAGGGCCGGCTGCGGATCGACAGCACCTGGGCGCGCACCAGACGGGCGTAGGGCGGCCAGGAGATCAGCGCCATCGACCCGAAGACGAGAATGAAATCCACCCATATGGTCTGGCGGTAGAAGGGATTGAGGGTCTCAAGATAACGGGCCTCCATCCACTTGGTGATCGGCGATTTCAGCGAAGCGTTGATGACGACGACGAGCAGCAGGTTGGGAACCGACATCGTCACATCGGTCAGCCACATGATAGCGCGGTCGAAAGGGTTGCCGAAGAAACCGGCGACGGCGCCGAGCGTGAGGCCGATCAGCACCGCAAAAAAGGTGACGATCACGGCGACGAGGAAGGCTGTCCGCGTGCCGAAGACGACGCGGCTGAAGACGTCGCGGCCGAGATCGTCGGTTCCGAAGAGGTGGCTCATCGACGGCAGCGCGTTGCGGGCGTTGAGGTCCTGGCTCAGATAATCATAGGGCGTGAGATATGGCCCGAAGATCGCCGTGAAAGCGAGAATTAGAACAACCATGAGACCGAAGACGGCAAGCTTGTTGCGCCGCAGACGATGCCAGGCGTCGCGCCACAGGCTGACCGGCGGCTCATCCACGGTTTCGGTGGTGGAAAGAGGGATTGCAGACATGGTCAGCGGCTCCTTCTTGAATCATTGGCGCGCGGGTCGAGCAGCGGATAGAGCACGTCCACCAGCAGGTTCGACACCATGACCAGGAACGATCCGATCAGCGTAATTGCCAGGATGACGGGATAATCGGAATTGATCAGCGCCTGCACAGTCAACCGGCCGAGACCCGGCAGGCCGAAAACGAGTTCGACGAAGATCGCACCGTTGACGATGGTGATCATGATCAGGCCGAGCTGGGTCACGACAGGCGTCAGCACCGGCCGCAGGATATGGCGCAGCGCCACGACGATCTCCGGCACGCCCTTGGCGCGCGCAGTGCGGACGAAATCCTCCGACAGAACCTCGATGACGGCGGCCCGCGTCTGGCGCACGATCAGCGCGATCGGCTGGAAGGAAAGCACGAGCAGTGGTAGCAGGATGCGGACATCAAGGATGCCGCCCCAGCCGTAGGGTACGCTCGCACCTGGCAACAGCACGATGAGGCCGACCATCAGCAGCGGCCCGGCGACGTAGGCCGGGATCGCCCAGAGAAAGAGCGCGGAGCCCAGAATGGCATAGTCGATGCGCGAATTCTGATTCAAGGCAGCGATCATGCCGAGCGGTATCGCGACGACGGCCGTCAGGATGATGGAACAGAGGGCAAGCTGGAACGAGACAGGTGCGGCGGCCGAAACCATCGCCCAGACGGCGCGGCCCGATGTCAGCGAATTGCCGAACCGGCCGTGCAGCAGGTTCCAGATGTAAAGGCCGAACTGTTCGATGAAGGGCCGGTTGAGACCCGCACTTTCGCGAATGGCCTCGATGCGCTGCGGATTGTAGGCGACGTCGCCCGGCGCGCGCAGGAAGATGAGCTTGATCGGATCGCCGGCGCCGTAGAAAGCCAGCGCGTAGACGGCCAACATCACCACGAGAACGGACGGAATCCAGATGGCGAACCGAGTTAGCACGTAGCGCAGCAAGGGGCCACCTCCCACCTGTTGAACGATGCGCTCCCGCTCTTTGCTGAAGCCCGGCGGATCGCATCTCTTCTTGAAATTTGCGCGAAGACCCTGCGGCCTTCGCGCGCTTATTGACAGGACGATCGTTCCGGATCAGCCGATGGAAATGTTCCAGGGCTCGACGATCTGCCAGTCAAGGTTCTTTTCCAGGCCCTTGACTTCCTTGGTGGCCCAGCGCGACATCGCCTGAGAATACCATGGGATGAAGGCCCAATCCTCGCGGAACGCCTTCTGGGCTTCCTGGGCGAGAGCGATACGCTGCGGATCATCCGCAGCCTTGGTCGTCGCTTCGGCGAGAGCGCTGTCAACCTTCTCGTTCTTGTATCCGCCGAGCTTGTTCTGTGCGTTCGACGAGGTCGAGGCGATGGAGCCCGCAAGATAAGAGACGGCATCGGGAACGCGAGTGCCGACGTCATCGCGGAAGATCTGGACCGAATTCTGGTCCGGGCCGGCATAGGAATCCTGTTGCGGCTTCATATCGACGGCCGTGATGCCGAGGTTCTGGCGCCACTGCTCGGCGATGAACTGGGCGGCGGCCTGAATGGCCGGGCCGGAAATACCGACGAACAGGATCTTCGGCAGGCGCTCCGGGCCGCCATAGCTCGATTCGGCAAGCAGCTTCTTTGCAGCCGCCGGATCATAGGGATAGGGCTCGAAGCCGGAATTATCGGCGCCCGGAACCGAATTGAGGATCTGGTCGGCCTTCTTGTGCGGCCCGTCGGGATAGGACGCCTTGAACAGCCCATCGCGATCGACCGCCATGATCAGCGCCTGGCGGACCTTCGGGTCGTCCATCGGCGCACGGGAGATGTTGAACCAGAAGTGCTGGCTGGTCGGGATCAGCGGGCCGGCCGAGAATTCAGGACCGAGATCCTGGATGATAGTCGAGGTGATGAGCTCGGTATGGGCATTGAACTCTCCCGACTTGATCAGCGAAGTCGCGCTGACATTGTCCTCGATCGAGGTGATGTCGATGCGCGCCAGCTTCGGCTTCGGGCCGAAGAAGTTCTCGTTCGGCTCAAAGGAGAGCTTGCCGGCGTCGATATCAAGGCTCGTCAGCTTGAAGGGGCCGGAGAAGACCGGCTTATTATCAGGCTTGTACCAGTCGATGATTTCCTCGCCGTCGCTGCCGCGCGACTGCGACGCCTTGGTGATCGGTGCGATGTGGTTTGCCAGGCGCATGAAGAAGATCGGATCGGCAGCGGCGAGCGTCACCACGACCGTGCCCTCGTCGGGCGTCGCGACGCCGGTCAGTTCGTTGCCGGAGCCGGCGGCGATTTCGGCATAGCCCTTGACCTTGCTCAGCACCTGGTCGGCGCGCTGGCTCTTGGTGTTCGGCATCGAGGCGACTTCCCATGAACCCTTGACGTCGGCCGAAGTGATCTTGCTGCCGTCGGAGAAGACGGCCTTGGGATCGATCTTGAAAGTCCAGACGGTGTTGTCGGCCGATTCCCAGCTGGTGAAGACGTAAGGCTTGATATTGCCTTCGCTGTCGAAATACATCGGCGCGGCCCACCAGATGGAATTCCAGCGGAAGGTTCTGCCGCCGCCGCGCAGCGGCGACCAGTCCTGATCGAAGGCCGGATGCGCGACCTTCAGCACCTGGCCTTCATCGGCCAGCACGATGCGCGCATTCATACCGAACACGGTGAGGCCGACGCCGGCCGCAAGGCCGAGCTTCAGCGCGTTGCGACGTGAAATATTGGTTTTATCCGATTGATCAAAAGACATGGCATTCCCTCCCACGGTGAATTCGGCAGCGTTCTCCCTGCGCCTGCCGGGCGCAGCACAATCCGTCGCCTATCGTTCACTCGTTATTGTAAATATGTCAACGAAAAATCGCAGTTTTGACCCGTGGAAAATTTTAGGCTTAAAATAATTCAACAATTACAATAATATAGATTATCGCTCTCTTATTAATCAATTTTGTCTTCTTGACAAAAGCGTCACGATGGAAAAGTTCTTGGCACTCATCGCCACAGACGAACGACAATTTTTCTGCGCAGCCAGCCCGGCAAGCGCGCCTAAGGGAGGGCGGAATGAGCCATCACAGGATTACAGGCGTTTTCAGCGCGGCCGCTACGCCGCTGACCGCAGATAACGCGCCGGATCTCGCTCTTTTCACCGATCATTGCCGTCGGCTGCTGGCCGAGGGATGCCACGGCGTAGCCCTGCTCGGCACCACCGGCGAGGCCAACTCCTTCTCAGGAGCCGAACGCCGCGCCATTCTGGAAGCGGCGCTGGAAGCCGGCATTCCTGCCGGTAAGCTGCTGCCGGGCACCGGCGTCGTCGCCATTCCCGAAACCGTCGAACTGACCCGGCACGCGCTGTCGCTCGGCGTCACCAAGGTCGTGATGCTGCCGCCCTTCTACTACAAGGGGGTTTCCGACGACGGTCTCTTCGCCGCCTATTCGCAGGTGCTGGACAAGGTCGCCGACACGCGCCTGCAGGTCATCCTCTACCATATCCCGCAGGTCTCAGGCGTACCGCTCTCCATTCCGCTGATCGGCCGGCTGATCGCCGCCTTCCCGGAAACCGTCGTCGGCATCAAGGAATCTGCTGGCGATTTCCACAACATGCAGGCAATCATCTCCGCCTATCCCGGCTTCTCCGTGCTGGCGGGCGCCGATCCGCTGCTGCTGCCACTGTTGAAGGCCGGAGGTGCGGGCTGCATCACGGCAACCTCCAATCTCGTGGCGGATTCGCTGCGCACCGTCTACGACCACGTCCATGACGAGGGGCGTGCCAGCGACGTCGAGGCGGCGCAGGCGCGCATCAACGCCTATCGCACGCTCTCCAACTCCTACGTCCAGATCCCGACGATCAAGGCAATGGTCGGGCTGAAGACAGGCAATCCCGCCTGGAAGCGCACGCGCGCACCGCTGATGCCGCTCAGCGAAGCGGATTATGCCGCACTCGCCGAAAGCTACGCCAAGCTGCCCTGAGGAGACCCGCCATGAGCTTTACCGGCCTGCGCCCCGAAGCCGTTCCCGCCCTGATGACCGGGATCATCGCTCCTCATCCCTCCTTCAAAGGCCGCGCGGATGCCTATCTGCCCTCGCCCTGCATTCAGAACCACGCGGCAAATCTTGCTTTTCTGCCCGACGGTACGCTGACCTGCGTCTGGTTCGGCGGCACGATGGAGGGCATGGGCGATATCTCGATTTACATGTCGCGGCTGGCGCCGGGCTCCGATCGCTGGTCCGAGCCGGAGAAGATGAGTGACGATCCGGAGAAATCCGAGCAGAACCCATTGATTTTCAACGCTCCTGACGGAAAGACATGGCTGCTCTATACCTCGCAGACCTCGGGCAACCAGGACGGTTCCGTTGTCAAATGCCGGATATCCGAGGATGGCGGCCGGACTTTCGGCCCGGTCCGGCTCCTCTGCGACAGCCCCGGCACATTCGTTCGCCAACAGATCGTCGTGAACGACAGGGGCGAGTGGCTGCTTCCGGTCTTCCGCTGCGTCGGCCTCGACGGACGGCGCTGGAGCGGCGACGCCGATACGGCAGCGGTTCTGATCTCGCGCGACGGCGGTGCGAGCTGGCAGATGCACGACATTCCGAACAGTATCGGCGCCGTGCACATGAACATCCTGCCGCTCGGCGGCGACGAGATGGTCGCCTTCTACCGCAACCGTTTCGCCGAAAACATTCTTTCCAGCCGATCGAGTGACGGCGGCAGGACGTGGAGCGCGCCCGAGCCCACGGAACTGCCGAACAACAATTCCTCGATCCAGGCGACACTCCTGAATGATGGAGGAATCGCAATGGTTTATAACCATTCGAATGCAGTCATGTCGGACGCGCGGCGCCAGTCTCTCTATGACGAAATCGAGGGCGACGAGGCTGGAGAAACGGCCGCCGTCCTCGCCGATATCGGTCGCAAGGCGGTCTGGGGTGTTCCTCGTGCGCCCCTGAGCCTTGCGATATCAAGGGATGGCGGCAAGAGTTTTCCGCATCGCATGGATCTCGATACGGGTGACGGGTTCTGCCTCAGCAACAATTCCAAGGACTCGCTGAACCGCGAATTCTCGTATCCCTCGGTCATCCAAGGCGGCGACGGTACACTTCATGTCGCCTACACCTACTATCGGCGGGCGATCAAATATGTGCGCCTCGCCCCGCCACTCCTGCCGTAGCGAGGCGGCCGCTGGCTTGTTGTAAATTTGCGTCCCATCTAGCGCGAAAAGGTCGCTGGCATGATCGGTTCGGCCGACTGAACGTGGAGAAATTGACAACAGAGTTGGCAGCCTCGTCGCCAGCGCAGTGAAGGCCGGCTCGCACCGTCTACTATCGACGAAGTTCAGCTATATATCTGATTATAATTATCAAACATCAATGCAGATGGCTGCTGAAACCTGAATCCAGCGCATATCAGACGATAAAATTTCGCGCTCTCAGAAATGCCCGCTTGACTTCGATATGACAACTTTACATTAAAGAGGGCGACACTATTGCCGCAAGATCCTGCAGGGAGGACTGGTCATGGCCAGCTTGGGTTCGCCAATCACGATAATTCGGCCGCATCAGATCGAATTCGGCATCGGCACGGCAGGAAAGCTCGGCAAATGGGCTGCCGAGAAAGGTTATCGGCGCACGCTTGTCATCTCGGACGCTTTCAACGCTTCGCGCGTCGACGTGCTGGAACTGGAGGGCGAGGTTGCGGTTTTCTCCGAAGTAACGCCTGAGCCTGATACGGGCAATCTCGACAAAGTGCTGACTGCGGCCAACGCCGCCGATGCCGAGCTGGTCGTCGGCTTCGGCGGCGGCAGCGCCATGGATCTGGCAAAGCTCGCCGCCGTTCTCGCCGGTTCCGGGCAGACGCTGCATGAGGTCGTCGGCCCGAACAGGGTGCGCGGGCCGCGCAAGGTGGGACTCGCCCAGGTACCGACAACCTCGGGCACCGGCAGCGAGGCCGGCATCCGCGCGCTCGTCACCGACCCTGCGACGATGGCGAAGCTTGCTGTGGAGAGCCTGCATATGCTGGCCGACATCGCAGTCGTCGATCCAGCCCTGACCTTCAGCGTGCCGGCGCGCACCACCGCCGCAACCGGCGTCGACGCCATGGCCCATTGCGTCGAGGCCTTCACCAACCGCAAAGCCCATCCGATGGTCGACATCTATGCGATCGAGGGAACGCGGCTCGTCGGCAGATATCTCGCCCGCGCCGTCAAGGATGGCAACGACGCAGAGGCGCGCGCCGGCCTATCGCTCGCCTCGCTCTACGGCGGCTTCTGCCTCGGCCCGGTCAATACCGCCGGCGGCCATGCTCTCGCCTACCCTCTCGGCACGCGCTGGCACGTGGCGCATGGAGCGGCGAATGCCCTGATCTTCCCGCATGTTCTCGCCTTCAACACGCCGGCGGCCGCGGAGAAGACGAAAGCGGTGATGGCAGCGCTCGGCTATGAAGCCTCGGAAAATACGGCATCGGTCTTCGATGCGGCTTATGCTTTTTGCGCCGAACTCGGCATTGAGATGAAGCTCTCCGGCCTTGGCGTGCCGGAAAGCGATCTCGACGCCATGGCTGACGACGCCTTTGCCATTCGCCGTCTGCTTGATAACAATCCGCGTGATCTCAGCCGAGCCGACATCCGCTCGATTTACGCGGCCGCCTTTTAATACTGTTTCAGAAGGGACTTTGGTGATGGACAGGAATGCGAAAGTCGCCGTGACGTTGGGCGATCCGGCTGGAGTCGGCCCCGAGGTGATCGTCAAGGCCTTGGCGGCGCTTCCGAGTGAAGAGCGCCGCGATTTCGTCATCGTCGGCAATGTGGAAGCGCTGGAGCGGGCTGACCGAGTTAGCGGCACCGGGTTGAAGTTCGTGCCTGCCGATGGATCCGATGACGACAGGATTGCCGTCGATGAAGTCCCGCTCGGCGCACCGCTGCCGGAGATCGGCAAGGTCAGCCCGGTCGCGGGCGATGCGTCCGTGCGCTATATCACCCGCGCCGTCGATCTCGCCATGTCCGCCAAAGCCGATGTCATCGTCACCGCGCCGATCAACAAGGAGGCGATGAACCTTGCCGGTCATCACCATGACGGCCATACCGGGCTTCTCGCGCATCTCACGGGCTCGAAAAGTTCCTTCATGCTGCTGGCCTCCGAGCGGCTGAACACCATCCACGTCTCGACCCATATCTCGCTGAAGGGCGCGATCGAGCGCGCCAAGACCGAGCGGGTGCTGGCAACCATCGAAGCCGGCCACAGGCATTTCCTGCGCCTCGGCAAGACCGCGCGCATTGCTGTTGCCGGCCTCAACCCCCATTGCGGCGAAAACGGCCTGTTCGGCACCGAGGACATGGAGTTTCTGGCGCCGGCCGTCGAGCAGGCACAGGCTCGGGGTATCGATGTCGTCGGCCCGATCTCCGCCGATACGGTGTTTGCCCGTGCCTATAACGGCGCCTTCGATCTCGTCATCGCCCAGTATCACGACCAGGGCCATATTCCGATCAAGCTCGTCGCCTTCGAAACCGCGGTCAACGTCTCGCTCGGCCTGCCGATCGACCGCGTCTCGGTCGACCACGGCACCGCCTTCGACATTGCCGGCACCGGCAGGGCCAACCACGTCAACATGCTGTCCGCCATCGCCTATGCCCGGCTGATGGCCCGCTCGCCGCGGCGGCAGGTGTGATTGCGCCAAGATGTCGAACAGTGCCAACATCATAATCTGCTGACCAAGTCTCATCCGTCCGGCGTTTTGGTCTACTGTGCGGAAAGGTTGATTGAACCCCAACCCCGTCACATGCCCGGCGGTCCCAGAACACGGGGGCGGTGATCGAGGGGAATTCCGGGTGGGCCGGGTTGATCAAGATGTTACGGTGGACGCGGGCGACGACGCTTGTCACCGCAACATGGCGCAGCGTTCTTCTTGCGACATTTTTCGCCGAAAGACTTGCTACGGCGGCCGGCATGCTGTCCCAACCGGGCAGCGCGGGGCGGCGTTCGCTTGTGCCGGGCCTCAGCTTTGCCCTTGATGCAGCCGACGGAAAATCCGCTCGATCTGGGCGACAACGGAAAAAAAGACGATGCCGGAGAGAGAAGCGAGCACGACGGCGGCAAAGAGCCTTTCCGCCTGATAGTTGAACGTCGACTGAATGATGACAGCGCCCAGCCCCTGGTTCGAGCCGATCCACTCCCCGACGATCGCGCCGATCACACAGGTGGTTGCCGAAATGCGCAGCGACGCAAACAGCAAGGGGGCGGACCGTGGCGCGCGCAGGCGCCAGAACGTTTCCCACCCACTCGCCGAAAGCACATGCATCAGCTCAAGCTCGCTTACAGTCGCCAGATTGAGGCCCCGGGCGGTATTCACCAGAGTTGGGAAGAAGCAGATGAGAGCGGCGATGATGACCTTCGGGAGCATGCCGAGGCCGAAGACGAGAATGATGATCGGCGCGAGCGCCAGCACCGGAATCGTGTTGAAGAGCAGGACAACGGGAAAATAGGCGGCCTGGAAGCGCGGATTATAGACAAAGGCAACCGCCAGTATCACGGCGAGACCATTGCCCAGGAGGAAGCCGAGGCCCGCCTCGCCCCACGTCGGGACGGCGTTCGACAGCAGGAGGCGCCATTCGATGCCAAGCGTACGCATGATCGCCAGCGGCGTGGGAACGATATAACTCGGGACACCGAGCGCCGGCACCAGGCACTGCCAGGCGAGGAGCAGCGAAAGGGCGCCGATAACGGGAAGGCCGATCGCCTCTGTGAGGGACAACGGACGGTGCGTCATGCAGCCGCACTCCCCTCCTGCAGCAATCCCCGCAGATGGGCGGCGGTCTCCTGGACATCGAGGCTCTCGCGCCGACAGAGGCCGCGCTCGTCTTTCAGCGGTTTTAGGTCGATCAGCGCCTGGACGCGGCCCGGATTGGCGGCCAGGACCAGCACGCGTCCGCCGAGATAGATCGCCTCGACGACGCTGTGGGTTACGAACAGGATAGTCGTGCCGGTCCGTCGCCAGACGTCCAGAAGCTCATCGTTCAGTCGTTCGCGGGTAATTTCGTCGAGCGCACCGAAGGGCTCGTCCATGAGCAGGATGTCCGGCTCGCATTGAAGAGCGCGCGCTATGGCGACGCGCTGGCGTTGTCCGCCGGACAATTGATGCGGATAGCGGTCGGCCAGATGCGACAGGCCGACCAGCTCGATCCAATGGTCGGGCCGCGGATCGACCGATCGCGAGATGCTCTTCTTCCCCACCTGCAGCGGCAGCGCGACATTCTCCCTCACGGTCCGCCAGGGCAACAGCGTTGCGTCCTGAAAGACGAAGGCGACCTCGCGTCGCCGGCGCGCCTCAGAGGCAGTCCTGCCGAGCACCGACAACCGCCCGTCAAGGGTCGGAAGAAGATCTGCCACCGCACGCAAGAAGGTCGACTTGCCGCAACCGGAAGGGCCGAGAATGGTCAGAAATTCGCCCCTGCCGACGCTGAGGTCGACGCCGGACAGAATGCGGGTCGTCTCGACAGCGCCAGCATAGCCGATAGTCAGATTCTTGGTTTCGATGGCCACTGCTTCAGGCAAATCCGCTCTCACGCAATCTTTGGGCGGTCACCCGCCGTCATAGCCAATATCTCAGTCGTATAGCAATCCTCCAGCTTCGGCGCGCCGCTCTTGAACTGGCCGATCTTGTCGTAGACGGAAATCTGCTCGGCGAGAGCGGCTGGATCGAAGCTGCCCCAGCCGTTCCTGCCGGTCTCTGCGTCGAAACTCAGCGACAATATGCGCGGTACCGTCTTCAGTTCCACGGCAAGATCGAGCTGCGGATAGGCCTCCACCGTCAATTTCACCGCCTCTTCGGGATGTTCATGCGTCCAGGCCCAGCCCTTGGCGACGGCACGCAGCACCTTTGCCAGCGTCTCGGCATGGCCGGTCACGGCATCGTCGGTGGCGAAATAGACATTGGCATAAGATGGCAGGCCCGTTTCCTTCATCATCAGATCGATGCGGTCGGGGCCGATGACGGAAAGGGCCTGCGTGTTGGTGATCCATCCGGTGACCGCATCGACCTGGCCGGTCATCAGTGGCGTCATGTCGAAACCGATATTGGTAATGGCCAGGCTCGAGGGATCGATATTGTTCTTCAGCAGGATGGCATCGAGCACGTAACGGGCCGTCGGCTGGATGCCGATACGCTTGCCGACCATATCCTTGACGGTGCGGATCGGCGCCTTGGGCAGCGAATAGAAGGCGAAAGGCGCCATGCGGAAACCGCAGGCGAAGATCTTGATCGGCACGCCGGATGACCGGGCAAGAAGAAGCTGTGCCGAATCCGAGAATTGACCGAGCTGCGCATCACCCGTGATCACAGGCGGCACCGTTGCCGAATTCGGCCCCCCAGGGGAGAACTCGACGTCGAGACCCTCGGCCTCAAACAGGCCTTTCTTGGCGGCAACGATATCGCCGATCTGTCCATTGCTCATCAACCAATCGTATTTGATGACGACTTTGGATGCGGCGGCGTTCGAATGACGCGGTACGAACACGCTGATCCCCGCCGCCGCCGCGGCAAGAGCAAAGGCTCCCCCCTTAAGGACGCTACGTCTGCCGACCATGATTTGTTTGTCATACCCGTTCATTTGCTTGCCTTCCCCTAGTTGGTTTGCCGGACGGCCGGCTGGGCCGCTTATGCTCGTTATCGCGGTTCGATGTCGCCGATCGGGCCGCCTTCAGACCACGCATAGATCTCCCAGAGATTGTCGTCGGGGTCGGCGAAATAGCAGCATCGCGCATTCCAGACGTAATTCTGCGGCGGCGCGTGGAAGAGCACGCCGGCAGCCTTCAGCTCCGTATAGGCAGCATCGACCTGCTCTGGCGAGGCAAGCTCGATGGCCGCGCAGGCCTTGTGTACGCCCGGAGGAGCCCGGCGGCTTGAGACACCAGTATTCTCGGCGATATGCGCGATCTCCCAGAGCGCCAGCGTGACGCCCGCGCCTTTGAAGTCGGCAAAGCCGGGAGCGCGGCGGCGCGGCCTGAAGCCAAGCCGCTCGACATAGAAGGCAGACGCTCTTTCGATGTCCTCGACCAAAAAACAGATGTCGGTGATCGGATTGGTTTGGGCAAAAGCGGTCATACAGGCCTCCTGATGTGAAAAGCCTCGCAGACCACAGCCTCAAGAGATTTCAAATTCGTGCGGTTATCTTTCGCAAAATTGCTGATTCGCCACCGGCGGGCGCCGGCTCAAAGACGGACCGAACGCTGGTATTCCTTCGGTGTCGCCCCCATCAGGCGGCGAAAGACGCTGGAGAAATGCGCCTGGCTGGAAAAGCCTGTGGCGTAAGCGATGCTTGCGAGCGTCTCCTTGCCATCGGCGAGATAAAGTCGCGCCCGCTCGATCCTGCGTTCGAGGACGAAGCGATGCGGCGCCACGCCCGCCGCCCGTTTGAATTCCCGGCTGAAGTGAAAGGGGCTCATATGGGCCACACCGGCCAGCTCCTCCACACTCAGATCGGATTTGCCAAGCAGGTTCTCGATGTAATCGATCACGCGCCGGAGATTCTCCGATGTCAGCGGACGATCGCCGGCCTCAGGTCTGGCGCCTAGCAGTTTTACAACGCAACAGGCGAGCGCCATTCCCAGATGCTGCATCAAAAGCAGGTCGTCGCGCCCGGTCTTCTCGACGGCAAAGGCAAGAGAAAGGGCAACCTGCAGCGTTGTCGGATCAGTCGTTGCGCTCAGTGCATCACTATCCCAATGCTCCGGATCGAAGCGAGAGCCCCCGAGGCTGCTGTAGAGCGCAGGTGACTGGAAGATCGAGATATAATCCGCCGCATCGCCCTCGACTTCAAGGACCGTGGCAGCCGGTTGAAATCCCAAGGTGAACGGCGGCCTTTCAACTTTGCGGAAGGCCCCGCTTCCAAGCCGATAGGCATCTGCCGTGCGCCGTACGGTTGATCGAAATTCTATGAAGCGAGCCCTTCGAAACCATCTGTCCCGCAGCGCTGCGATAGGTCTCAACGATCATGTCGCGTTGCACGAAGGCCTTGTAGCCTCCAAGGGATGGCCGGCTTATTGAGAAAATCTGCGGGTCGATCTCGGGCATAGTTTCATTCTCCCTGGCAGAGAAGAGGCAAGTTGCGCGCCAAATGGAAGCCAGGCTTCGCGCTGGATATCGACGTCGTGGGATAAAACCCGACGGTGCCCACTTAAATCGTGGTTTTAAGACCGCTGTCGGCCCACACGGCACCACGGCCTAGCAGGCGTTCATCCACGGCAAATTTGGTCGCATGCGCAAGAATTATGCAATGCATGTTTCTTCCTGATCGGTGGCTGCAGACCGTCGGATCGCTCTCAACAGCGCCCGGCATCCGAAATCATTCCCGGTCACGGCAAACCGCAGCCAGGAATGCGCTTTTGCTCCGTCCACTCTTTTCCCCGGAAATGGTCTTTTTGGAAATTCGTTTCTCCCCATTCCTATTAGTACACTTAATTTATAGACATCATCAATTTGGAGAGTGGCAATGACCATCGAAAAATCCGGAAGCGGTCTCGCAAGACGAGACCTGTTGAAACTGTCCGCCGCGGCCGGGGTTGCCGTCGCCGGTGCTTCGCTCATCGGGCAGAAGCCGGTTTTTGCGACCGAAGAGCTCTCGCTGAAAGGCAAGCGCATCGCCATCAGCGCCACCGGCACCGATCATTTCTTCGACCTGCAGGCTTACAAAGCTCAGATCGAAGAGGTGAAGCGTCTCGGCGGCGAGCCGATCGCCGTCGATGCCGGGCGCAATGACGGCAAGCTCGTTTCGCAGCTTCAGACGCTCATCGCCCAGAAGCCGGATGCGATCGTTCAGATCCTCGGCACACTGAGCGTTATCGATCCCTGGCTGAAGAAGGCGCGTGATGCCGGCATCCCGGTTCTGACCGTCGACGTCGGCTCGACCAATTCGATCAACAATACCACGTCAGACAATTGGGGCATCGGCAAGGATCTGGCGCTGCAGCTCGTCTCCGATATCGGCGGCGAAGGCAATATCGTCGTCTTCAACGGCTTCTATGGCGTGACCCCCTGCGCGATCCGCTACGACCAGCTGGTCAATGTCGTCAAATATTTCCCGAAGGTGAAGATCCTCCAGCCGGAACTGCGCGACGTCATCCCGAACACCGTACAGGACGCCTTCACCCAGATCACGGCGATCCTCAACAAGTACCCGGAAAAGGGCTCGATCAAGGCGATCTGGTCGGCCTGGGACATTCCCCAGCTCGGCGCGACCCAGGCGCTGACGGCAGCAGGTCGGACCGAAATCCGCACCTATGGCGTCGATGGCAGCCCCGAAGTGCTGCAGCTCATCGCCGATCCGAATTCGCCTGCTGGCGCCGATGTCGCGCAGCAGCCGGCAGAAATCGGCCGCACTGCCATCCGCAACGTCGCAAAGCTGCTCGCCGGCCAGACGCTGCCGCGCGAGACCTATGTTCCCGCACTTCTGGCCAACAAGCTCAATGTCGGCGAAGTCACCAAGAAACTCGGCATTGGCTGACGCAGCCTGACGGACGGTCCGGCCATGCCGGACCGCTCAAGATTGGCCACCACGTCGGGATGGATTGCATGACTGCCATTTCCTTCAAGCAGCCGGTGACGGCGCGAGACGACATCATCCGCTTCGAAGGCATCGTCAAACGTTTCGGCGGCGCGCAGGCGTTGGCAGGCGCGTCGCTGATCGTAAAACGCGGAACGATCCACGGTCTTGTCGGGCAGAATGGTGCCGGCAAGTCGACGCTGATCAAGCTGCTTGCCGGCCTCCATCAGCCGGATGACGGGCGGATCGAGATCGAAGGACAGACGTTCGACAGGCTGACGCCGCATCTTGCCGAGGCGCTCGGCATTCACTTCATTCACCAGGATCGGCTGCTGGTGCCGACCTTCACCGTCGGTGAAGCGCTGTTCCTCGGCCGGGAACCGCGTATGTCGGGCACGCCTTTCCTCGACCGGCGGCTGATGCAGCGCCGCGCTTGCGAAATCCTCAACGACTATTTCGGCGTCCGATTGCCAAACACTGCCCTGATCGGCGAATTGTCGACGGCCGAAAAGCAGATCGTCCAGATCACCCGTGCGCTCCTCAATCAGCCGAAGGTGCTCGTGTTCGACGAGCCGACGGCGGCACTGGTGCGCCGCGAGGCCGATATTCTCTTCCGGCTGATCCGCCGCCTGCGCGATGAAGGCGTAACCATCGTCTACATCTCGCACTACCTGAACGAAATCGAGGAACTCTGCGATCACGTCACCGTGCTGCGCAACGGACTTGATGTCGCTTCCGTGCCGATCGGGGAGACTTCGGCCGCGGCGATCGCCCGGCTGATGGTCGAGCGGGATATCAAGGAGATGTTTCCGAAGCCTGAGGTCGCGCCCGGTGAAGAGATACTCAACGTCGAGCAGCTGTCGGCGCCGGGAAAATACAGCGACATCAGCTTCTCGCTTCGCCGCGGCGAGGTGCTCGGCCTCACCGGCCTGCTCGGCTCCGGCGCAAAGGAACTGGTTCGTGCTCTCTTCGGTCTGGAGTCACCGTCTTCCGGCCGCATCGAAATCAACGGCAAACCGGCCCGTTTTGCCAATCCGACTCAGGCCGCCAGCCACGAGATTGCGCTGGTGCCGGAAGATCGGCGCCGTCATGGCGTTGCGCTCGATCTCAGTGTTGCCGAGAATACCAGCCTTTCCAGCCTCGCCCGCTTCACGCGCTTCGGCTTTCTCCATCGCAAGCGCGAGCAGCGCGAGATCGATGCCCTGATCACGCGGCTGCAGGTGAAAGCCAGCGGGCGCAATGCGCTTCTGCGCACGCTCTCGGGCGGCAACCAGCAGAAGGTGGCGATCGCCAAGTGGCTGAGCCGACACTCCGAAGTCTATCTCCTCGACGAGCCGACGGTCGGCGTTGATATCGGCTCCAAGGTCGAGATCTATACACTGATCGGCGAACTTGCGGCGCGGGGCGCCGGCGTCATCGTGCTGTCTTCTGATCTGCCCGAACTCATCGGCATCACCGATCGTATCCTCGTGCTTTTCCGCGGTCGTGTGGTGCGAGAATTCATCTCGTCGGAGACCACGGCGGATGCCGTGCTGGCGGAATCGACCGGGTCGTCGGAGGGACATCGCCATGTCGGCTGAAGTGGAATTCGCGCCTGCCGGCTTTTCGGCAATAGAACCGCCTCCCCGGCCGAGCGGCAACATCGCGGCTGCGGCGCTGCGTTTCGGATCACTGATCGCTTTCGCAGCCATTCTGATCGTCTTCTCGCTAACCGCACCTTACTTCCTCAGTGTCGGCAATATCGGCAACGTGCTCGGCCAATCCGCCATATCAGGCGTACTCGCCATCGGGCTGACGGTTGTTCTGATTGCCGGCGGCTCCAACGTCGTCACCGGCGGCATCGATCTCTCGCTCGCGGCCAATATGGGCCTTAGCGCCGCCGTCTACGCCACCTTGACCCAACTCGGCTACGGCGACGCGGCGGCGGCCTCGGCGGCAATCGGGACCGGGGCGCTGATCGGCACGGTCAATGCCGTTGCCGTCGTTTATGCCGGGATCGTTCCGTTGCTGGCCACGCTTGCCGTGATGAACGTCGTTGCCGGCCTGGAACTGGTGCTGACCCAGAATACCGTCCTGCCCGCCTCCACGCCCTTTCTCTCCGCGCTTTCGGCGTCTGATCCCCTGGGCCTGCCGGTTCTTGCCTATGTGCTTCTCGGCTTCACGGCACTTGCAGCGGCCATCGTCCAATATACGCCGCTTGGACTGCGTCTTTATGCCGTCGGCGAGTTCCCGGAGGCAGCGCGCGCCGCCGGCTTGCCGCTTCGCCGGCTACTATCAGGCGCGTTCATCGCCAGCGGCGTGTCCGGCGGCATTGCCGGTATCCTGTCGGTTTCCTATCTGAGCGGCAGCACGACCGGCTCCGGCGAGATGCTGCTGCCCGTCGTCGTCACCGCTTTGCTCGGTTCGGTCTTTTCGCGCCGGCTGGTTCCCACGATGGCCGGCACTTTCCTCTCGGCTCTTTTGGTCGGATTCCTCACCAACGGCTTCCAGCTGCTCAACATTTCGAGCACGCTGGTCAGCGGCATCCAGGGCTTGCTCATTCTCATCGTGGTCTCCGCGACCACCCTGTTGCGCCGGCGGGAGGCCTGATCATGTCGCTCCAGAGTTCGACACCTGCCGTTACCGACCTGCCGCGCCTCATCGCTGCCGGCGCGGCGCGCTACGGCCTCGTCCTCGCGCTCGTCGCGGTGTCCACCATCTTCTCCGCGGCAACGCCGACATTTCTGACGCTTGCCAACCTCCAGAGCATCCTGGTCAACAATTTCACGCTGCTTGCCATCGTTTCCATCGCCATGACCTTCGCCGTCTCCTCGGGCGGCATCGATCTCTCTGTGGGAACGGCGATGGATTTTGCGAGCTTCGCCTTCGTCTCCCTCGTGCTGGCAGGTCAGCCGGTGGCGATTGCCGCTCTTGCCGGACTAGCGGCAGGAGCACTCGTCGGTGCCTTCAACGCGCTGCTAATCTCAGGGATCGGTGTCTCGCCCTTCCTTGCAACGCTCGGCACGCTGTTCATCGGCCGCAGCGTCCAGCAATTGCTGACCAATGGCGGCAACCCGGTCTACCTGTCGCCGAGCGGTGTGCCGGAAGCCTTCCGCGTTCTCGGCCACGGCACGATCGGCGGCTTTCCGGTGCCGCTCGCGGTCGCGATCCTCATCATAGCTGCTGCCGCGGTTGTCTTTGCCCGAACGCGTTTCGGCCGAGTCATCCTGTCGATCGGCATCCAGCCGGCCGTCGTTCGCTATTCCGGCATCGCGGCATCGGCCCATATTGCCGCTACCTTCGTCATCGTCGGCTTGATCGCGGCTGTCGCCGGCTTGATCCTGACGGCGACCGTTGCCGTCTATATCCCCTCCTCCGGCAATGCCTTCCTGCTGAATGCCATCGGCGCGACCTTCATCGGCACGACTCTCAGCCCGCTTGGGCGGCCGAACGTCGGCGGCACTGTCCTCGGCGTGCTGCTGCTCAGCATCGTCGCCAACGGGCTGCTGTTGACCGATCTTAATTTCTACTGGCAGCAGGTCGGCACGGGCACGCTGATCTTTGCCGTGCTCGCCCTAAGCTTCATCAACAGGAAATCCGCCGGCCGCGCATAAGAGCTGCCGTATCCGCGGATATGTCAGCCCGCCGAGCTTTCCGAAATCATTCGCGACACGGCGTTTCTCCAGCCGATGATCTTGCCCTGCCGCTCGGTCTCTTCCATCGACGGGCTGAAGCGGCGGTCGCAGGCCCAGGCCTCCGCAAAATCGCGCTTGCCGGGCCAGATGCCGGCCTTCGAACCGGCGAGCCAGGCGGCTCCGAGCGCCGTCGTCTCGCGGATGGCCGAGCGGTCGACGGGATTTCCCGTGATGTCTGCCAGGCACTGCATCGTCCAATCCGAAGCCGCCATGCCACCATCGACGCGCAGCACGGTTTCCAACTGGTTGGCGCCCCAGTCCTTCTTCATCGCCACCAGCAGGTCGAGCGTCTGATAGGCGACGGATTCAAGCACCGCGCGGGCAAATTCCGCCGGGCCGCTGTTGCGCGTCAGGCCGAAGATCGCGCCACGCGCGGCCGGATCCCAATAGGGCGCGCCGAGGCCGGTGAAAGCCGGAACGATATAGACCTGCTGTCCGGGATCTGCTTTGGTGGCCAGAACCCCAGCCTCGGAAGCCTGGCTGATGATGCCGAGGCCGTCGCGCAGCCATTGCACGGCCGCACCCGCAATGAAAATCGAGCCTTCGAGTGCATAGGTCGTCTCACCGTCGAGCCGGCAGGCAATGGTCGTCAGCATCCGGTTGGAGGAGGAAACACGGTCCCGGCCGGTGTTGAGCAGAGCGAAGCAGCCGGTGCCATAGGTGGATTTCATCATGCCGGGGTCAAAGCAGGCGTTGCCCACGGCCGCCGCCTGCTGGTCGCCGGCGACGCCGAGGATCGGCAGCGCGACCCCGAACAGAGCTTCGTCGACCCGGCCGAAATCATCGGCGCATTCCTTGACCTCGGGAAGCATGGCTGAGGGAATGCCGAGAATGCCGAGAAGCTCCTCGTCCCAGGCGCCGTCATCGATATTATAGAGCAGCGTTCGCGAGGCATTGGTCGCATCGGTGGCATGCACACGGCCGCCGGTCAGCTTGTAGATCAGCCAGCTGTCGATCGTGCCGAAGCAGACCTCGCCTGCCTCCGCCTTCTCCCGCAGGCCATCGACATTGTCGAGCAGCCAGCGCAGCTTCGTTCCGGAGAAATAGGGGTCGAGCAGCAGGCCGGTCTTGGCGCTGAACAGCTTCTCATATCCGTCAGCCTTCAGGCTCTCGCACATTTCGGCCGTGCGCCTGTCCTGCCAGACGATCGCGCGGTGAAGCGGCGTGCCGGACCTGCGATCCCAGACGACCGCCGTCTCGCGCTGATTGGTAATGCCGATTGCCGCGATCACGGCGGCGTCAATACCAGCATCGGCGATCGCCTTGCGCACCGTGTCGATGACGGACTGCCAGATTTCGGCGGCGTCATGCTCCACCCATCCGGGCTGCGGATAATATTGGGTGATCTCCGCCTGCGCCGAGCCGGCCATTTTCATGTCGCCATCGAAGATGATGGCGCGTGAAGACGTCGTGCCCTGGTCGATCGAAAGAATATAGCCGCTCATATCCGTCTCCGGCTCGCACGAAACAGCTCAGCCCGCTGCGGAGCAGCAGGATGCGGAGGTTTCATAAGAGAAAGATTGTAGGGCCACCGGCTTGCTGCCGGTGGCAGGAAGTGGTGGCCGGAGACCTTGTCGCCTCCGGCCACGGTCCGCCTTACTTCTTCTGCCAGCTCTTGACGAGCTCGTCGTAGTTGACGGTCTGCGGCTTTTCCTTCTCGTTTTCGATCTTCAGCTGCGGTGCAAGGTTGCCCTTCTTCACCGCATCCGCGTTCCAATAAGCGAGATCATGCTCTTCGGCGAGTTTCGGGCCGATATCGCCCTGGACCTTGGCGCGTTCCAGGCGCTGCAGCACCTTTTCCTGTTCGGAGCAAAGCGAGTCCATCGCTTCCTGCGCTGTCTTGGCGCCGGAGGAGGCGTCACCGATCGCCTGCCACCACAGCTGCGCGAGCTTCGGATAGTCAGGAACGTTCGTACCGGTCGGCGACCACTGCAGGCGGGCCGGCGAACGGTAGAATTCGATCAGGCCGCCGAGCTTCGGCGCGCGATCGGTGAAGGACTTATGATCCAGCGTCGACTGGCGGATGAAGGTGAGGCCCATGTGGCTCTTCTTCACGTCGACAGTCTTGGAAGTGACGAACTGGGCATAGAGCCAGGCCGCCTTGGCGCGATCGACAGGCGTGGACTTCATCAGCGTCCAGGAGCCGGCATCCTGATAGCCGAGCTTCATGCCGTCCTTCCAGTAGACGCCATGCGGGCTCGGGGCAAAACGCCATTTCGGTGTGCCGTCGGCATTGACGACCGGCAGGCCTTCCTTGACGAAGTCGGCCGTGAAGGCCGTGTAGGTGAACATCTGCTGGGCAATTTCACCTTGCGACGGGACCGGTCCGGATTCGGAGAAGGTCATGCCCTGAGCGGCAGCCGGTGCATAAGCCTTCATCCAGTCCAGATACTTCTGGATCGAATAGACCGCTGCCGGGCCGTTGGTATCGCCGCCGCGCGCAACGCACGAACCGACCGGACGGGAGTTCTCGTCGACCTTGATACCCCATTCGTCGACCGGCTTGCCGTTCGGAATGCCCTTGTCGCCGTTGCCGGCCATCGACAGCCAGGCATCGGTGAAGCGCCAGCCTAGCGATGGGTCCTTCTTGCCGTAGTCCATGTGGCCGTAGACCTTCTTGCCGTCGATCTCGCGGCCGGTGAAGAACTCGGCGATATCCTCATAGGCAGACCAGTTGACCGGCACGCCGAGATCGTAGCCGTACTTCGCCTTGAAGTCCGCCTTGTTCTTCTCGTCGTTGAACCAGTCGTAACGGAACCAATAGAGGTTCGCGAACTGCTGGTCCGGCAGCTGGTAGAGCTTGCCATCAGGCGCTGTCGTGAACGACTTGCCGATGAAGTCGTCGACGTCGAGGCCGGGATTGGTGACATCCTTGCCTTCATTGGCCATCCAGTCGGTCAGCGAGCGGGCCTGCTGGTAGCGCCAATGGGTGCCGATCAGGTCCGAGTCGTTGATATAGGCGTCATAGATGTTTTCGCCCGACTGCATCTGCGTCTGCAGCTTTTCGACAACATCGCCTTCGCCGATCAGATCGTGGGTGACCTTGATGCCGGTGATCGCGGTAAAGGCCGGAGCCAGCACCTTCGATTCATAATCATGCGTGGTGATCGTTTCGGAAACGACTTTGATGTCCATGCCGGCGAAGGGCTTCGCGGCATCGACGAACCACTGCATTTCCTTTTCCTGGTCGGCGCGGGAAAGCGTCGAGAGGTCGCCGACTTCCTTGTCGAGGAACGTCTTGGCCTCGTCCATACCGGCATAGGCCGATGCTGTCATCGCCAGCAGCAAGCCTGCTGTCGTCGTCAATAAGTGCCGTCGCATAATATCCTCCCAGGGTTTGCGATTGCAGTTACGTCTCAGGCGGCCAGTACCCCCGGCCATCTGTCTTCTCCTTGCCGTTACACGTAGCGGAACACGCCGATGGCATAGACTACGGAAATGGCAAGAGCCCACCACAGGTTGGGCCCAGCGAGCCCAAGCCATGCAAGATGAATGAACGCTGCGCCAAGCAGCGAAATGAAGAGCCGGTCGCCGCGCGTCGTCTCGAAACGCAGCACGCCCGTGCGCGGCGTGCCGCCCGGCGAAAAATATTCCCAGACGCTCATGGCGATGAGCAGCGTAAGGATCGTCAGGAAGAAGAGCGCCGTCGGCAGCGTCCAGGCCATCCAGGTAAAATTCATGGCCGTCTCCTCCTCAGACGCGGCCCAGGGCAAAGCCCTTGGCGATATAGTTGCGAACGAAATAGATGACGAGCGCGCCGGGGATGATGGTGAGCACGCCGGCTGCCGCCAGTACGCCCCAGTCCATGCCGGCCGCCGAAACCGTGCGCGTCATGATCGCCGAGATCGGCTTTGCCGCGGTCGTCGTCAGCGTGCGGGCCAGCAGCAGTTCGACCCACGAGAACATGAAGCAGAAGAAAGCGGCGACACCGATCCCGCTTGCAATGAGCGGCATGAAGATCTTCACGAAGAAGCGCGGGAAGGAGTAGCCGTCAATATAGGCGGTTTCGTCGATCTCCTTCGGCACGCCAGACATGAAGCCTTCGAGGATCCAGACCGCAAGCGGCACGTTGAACAGGCAGTGGGCGAGCGCCACGGCGATATGGGTATCGATCAGCCCGAACGCGGAATAGAGTTGGAAGAAGGGCAGCGCAAAAACCGCCGGTGGCGCCATCCGGTTAGTGAGCAGCCAGAAGAACAGGTGCTTGTCGCCGAGGAAGCGGTAGCGCGAAAAAGCGTAGGCCGCCGGCAGCGCCGCAAGCACTGATATAACAGTGTTCATCACCACGTAAATGATCGAGTTGATGTAACCGTTATACCAGGACGGATCGGTGAAGATGACGGCGTAGTTCCGGAGCGTCGGGTTTTGCGGCCACAGCGAGAAGGCGCCGGTGATCTCGGCATTCTCCTTGAAGCTCATGTTGATCAGCCAGTAGATCGGCAGGAGCAGAAAGAGGATGTAGAGCGTCGTAACCACCCAGGAGAGGTTTCCGGCGGGCTTGTATTTCCTTGTCGAACCCATGGATCTCTCCTTTCTCAGGCGTTGGCGTCGCTGCTGGTCATGACAGTGTAGAAGATCCATGACAGCAACAGGATGATCAGGAAGTAGATGATCGACATCGCCGCGGCGGGGCCGAGATCGAATTGCCCGACGGCCATCTTCACGAGATCGATCGACAGGAAGGTCGTCGAGTTGCCGGGACCGCCGCCGGTGACGACGAAGGGCTCGGTATAGATCATGAAACTGTCCATGAAACGCAGGAGAACGGCGATCAGCAGCACCCGCTTCATCTTCGGAAGCTGGATGTAACGGAATACGGACCAGCGCGAGGCGCCGTCGATCTTGGCGGCCTGATAATAGGCGTCCGGGATCGAGACGAGGCCGGCATAGCAGAGCAGCACGACGAGGCTCGTCCAGTGCCAGACATCCATGACGATGACCGTGACCCAGGCGTCGACCGGATCGCGGACGTAGTTGTAATCGAGGCCGAGCCCCTCGAGCGTATGGCCGAGCAGGCCGATATCGACGCGTCCGAAGACCTGCCAGATAGTGCCGACGACATTCCACGGGATAAGCAGTGGCAGCGCCATCAGAACGAGGCAGACCGGAACGCCGATGCCCTTCTTCGGCATGTTGAGAGCAATGAAGATGCCGAGCGGAATCTCCAGCGCCAGGATGATGAAGGAGAAGAGCAGGTTGCGCTCGAGCGCTTCCCAGAAGCGGTCGGAATGCAGCGTCTGAACGAACCAGTCGGTGCCTGCCCAGAAGAACTCGTTATTCCCGAACGTATCCTGAACCGAATAGTTGACAACAGTCATCAGCGGGATGACGGCCGAAAAGGCGACGAGCAGCAGCACCGGCAGGACCAGAAACCAAGCTTTGTTGTTCCACGTCTTCTGCATGGCTCAGGCCTCCCTGCCGACGCGCCAGCTGTCGGCGTAAATGCTGATGGCGGACGGATCGAAGGTGACGCGGGCATCTGCGGGGATGTCGGCATCCTCATGCACGACGATCGCAATTGGCTGGCCGGCGAAGCGGGCGCGGACGATCTTCTGCCGGCCGATATCCTCGACCTTGGTGATGTTGACCGGCATGCCTTCCCGCCCGAGGCGGATGAATTCGGGGCGGATGCCGAGCTCGGTCTTGGAACTGCCAGCGGTCTTCGGCGCGTAGTCCAGCGTCAAAACCTCGTCTCCGACCTTGACGGCGCTGCCTTCGACCCTGGCGGGCATGACGTTCATACCGGGCGAACCGATGAAATAGCCGACGAAGGTGTGGCTCGGCCGCTCGAAAAGCTCGGCCGGCGTGCCGATCTGAACGATCTGGCCGTCATACATGACGACGACCTTCTCGGCGAAAGTCAGCGCCTCGGTCTGGTCGTGGGTGACGTAGACCATGGTGAAGCCGAACTGCTTGTGAAGCCGCTTCAGTTGCGAGCGCAGCACCCATTTCATATGCGGGTCGATGACGGTCAGCGGCTCGTCGAACAGGATGGCGTTGACGTCGTTGCGCACCAGGCCGCGGCCGAGAGAGATCTTCTGCTTCTGGTCGGCCGTCAGCCCTTGCGCCTTGCGCTTGGCCCAGCCGGCAAGGTCGATCATCTCGAGAATGTCGCGGACGCGGCGGTCGACATCGGCCTCCGCCACGCCGCGGTTGCGCAGCGGAAAGGCGAGATTATCGTAAACGGTCATGGTGTCGTAGATGACCGGAAACTGGAAGACCTGGGCGATGTTGCGGCTCTGCGTCGACAGGTTCGTCACATCCTTGCCGTCGAAGAGGATGCGACCGTGCGAGGGCTGCAGCAGACCCGAGATGATGTTCAGGAGCGTGGTCTTGCCGCAACCGGAGGGGCCGAGCAGCGCATAGGCGCCGCCGTCGTTCCACTCGTGGTCGACTTCCTTCAGCGAATAATCCTTCTCCGTCTGCGGATTAGCTCCGTAGGCGTGGCGGATATGGTCGAGCGTAATGCGTGCCATTGTGCTCTCCTATACCTTTCCGGCTTCAGCGGTAGCGCGGCCAATCGTGGCAATGGCGCCGCCATCGGCGCCGAAGGCCAAGAGGTGGCGCGTGTCGAGAAAGGCCTCTATCTCCATGTCCGGGTCGATGTCGTGAATGCCGTGGGCGAGCATCACCCAGCGCACGCCGTCATAGTCCAGGTGAACAAAGCTCTCCGAGCCGGTGATCTCCGAAACCAGCGTGCGCGCCTGCAGGCGGGCAGCCTCACCGGTCTGCGGTTTGAAGCCGAGGTGATGCGGGTGAAATGCGACAGTCACCGGCCCGTCCGGCACGGCAGCCAGATGCGGGGGAACCGGAAGTGCCGCTCCGCCCGGACGCGTAAAGACGTTGTCCGATTTGGTCACGTCGAGGATATTCAGCGGCGGATCGGCAAAGATGCCGGCTGTGGTGAGATCGGCGGGGCGGCGGTAAACATCGATCGTTGGCCCGAACTGGGTTACCCGGCCTTCGTTCAGTGTAGCGGTGTTGCCGCCGAGCAGGAGCGCCTCTGACGGTTCGGTCGTCGCATAGACGAAGATCGCGCCGGATTGGGCAAAGATCTTCGGCAGTTCCTCGCGCAGTTCCTCGCGCAGCTTGTAATCGAGGTTGGCAAGCGGCTCGTCCATCAGAACGAGGCTGGCATTCTTGACGAGCGCACGTGCAAGCGCGGTGCGCTGCTGCTGGCCGCCGGACAGATTGAGCGGCGTGCGATCGAGATAGGGCGTCAGCTTCAAAAGTTCGGCCGCTTTGCGCACTTCGCGGTCGATGGTAGCGGCATCCTTGCCCGAGATGCGCATCGGCGAAGCAATGTTCTCGTATACCGTCAGTGCGGGATAATTGATGAACTGCTGGTAGACCATGGCGACATTGCGCTTCTGCACCGGCATGCCGGTGACATCGGCGCCGTCGAAATGGACGGAGCCGGCGGTCGGACGATCAAGCCCGGCCATCAGCCGCATCAGCGACGTCTTGCCCGACAGCGTCGGCCCGAGCAGGACATTCAACGTGCCCCGCTCAAGGACCAGATCGGTCGGATAGATATGATAGTCCGCGCCCACCATCTTGGCGGCGTTTCGCAGTTCCAGCATTCCGATTCCCCTGCCTCCACGCAGCGGGGACCACATGCCGCCTATCCGGCCATCGCCGGTATGGCAGCCATGTACTCCTCCAGTGACTGGGCCTGCTCCTTCGATAGGCGCAGACCATCCTTTGTTCTCCTCCACAGCACGTCTTCGGCGTGCCGGGCCCATTCATGCTCGACGAGATATTTGACCTCGGCCTCGTAGAGATCGCCGCCGAACAGCCGTCCGAGGTCGTCATGGCCGCGGGCAGCGCCGAGCAATGTCACAGCACGGGTGCCGTAGCGGCGCACCAGCCGGCGGGCGTGTGCATCGGCAAGGAACGGATAGCGCCGCTTCAGACCGGCGACCTCCGCCTCGTAGCCACGGACCGGGAAGTCGCCGCCGGGCAGATGGCTTTTGGCTGTCCAAGGAGCACCCTTGACACCGATCGCGGCGCCGATCTTCTCCAGCGCATGTTCGGAAAGCCGGCGATAGGTGGTGAGCTTGCCGCCGAAGACGTTGAGCAGCGGCGCGGCCCCGGCTTCGTCCTCCAGCTTCAGCACATAATCGCGCGTCGCTTCCTGCGCCTTCGAGGCGCCGTCGTCAAAAAGCGGCCTGACTGCCGAGTAGGTCCAGACGATGTCCTCCGGCCTGACCGGTTCCTTGAAATATTCCGACGCGGCATTGCAGAGATAGACCGTCTCCTCCTCGGAGATCCGGACATCTTTGGGATCGGCGGTGTAGTCGCGGTCGGTGGTGCCGATCAGGGTGAAATCGCCCTCATAGGGGATGGCGAAGATGATGCGGTTGTCGGGATTCTGGAAGAAATAGGCACGAGGGTCGTCGAACTTCTTCCTGACGACGATATGGCTACCCTGAACGAGACGAACGTGGTGGGCCTCGTTCTGGCCGAAGGCGGAACGAATGACATGATCGACCCAGGGACCGGCGGCATTGATCAGCATGCGGGCCTGATGGCTGTCATTGCGGCCAGTGACCGTATCGGTCGTTTCAATGTGCCAGAGTCCATTCTCCCGTCGCGCCGACACTACTTTGGTGCGCGGCATGATCGTCGCCCCTTTGTCGGCAGCGTCGCGGGCGTTCAACACGACCATGCGGGCATCATCGACCCAGCCGTCGGAATATTCGAACGCCCTGGTGAACAGCGCCTTCAGCGGCTTGCCGGCCGGGTCCTTGCGCATGTCGAGCACTGAAGTCGCAGGCAGCAGCTTGCGGCCGCCGAGATGGTCGTAGAGGAAAAGGCCGAGCCGGATCAGCCAGGCCGGGCGAATGCCGCCCTTGTGATACGGCAGTACGAAGCGCAGCGGCCAGATGATGTGCGGCGCCATCGCCCAGAGGATCTCGCGCTCCATCAGCGATTCACGCACCAGGCGGAATTCATAATGCTCGAGATAACGCAGGCCGCCATGAATCAGCTTGGTGGCGCCGGACGAGGTGCCGGAGGCGAAATCGTTCATCTCCGCCAGCGCGACGGAATAGCCGCGCCCGACGGCGTCGCGCGCAATGCCACAGCCGTTGATGCCGCCGCCGATGACGAATATGTCGTGTATCTCCCGGCCCAATTGCCCCCTCCGAGCCCGCTGCCAATTTCGCATCGCACAAATTCTGCGCGATTGCGAAAGTGAGAACAGTTAAAACGAAAGGAATGCGAATGTCAAACGAATGTTTGCTCCATTCGCATGACTAACGCGATCTGGTGCTCGTTTCGATCAGCTTCACATTGTTTTCGAGGCAGAGATTGCGGATAGACGGTACCGGACAGTGGTCGGTGATGAAGGTATGGACCTGGGAAAGCTGGCCGATCCGAACCGGCGCGGTGCGTTCGAACTTCGTCGAATCGGCAACGAGGATGACATGCCGGGCATTGGCAATAATCGCCTGGGCGACCTTCACTTCGCGAAAATCATAATCGAGAAGCGCCCCGTCGATATCGATCGCTGATGCGCCGATGACGGCATAATCGACCTTGAACTGGCGGATGAAATCGACCGCCGCTTCGCCGACGATGCCGCCGTCCGAGCCGCGTACGACGCCGCCGGCGATCACCACCTCGATTGCCGGAAAGAGACGCAACCTGTTGGCAACGTTGATGTTATTGGTGATCACCATCAGCTCGTGATGATTGGCGAGCGCCTCGCCCACCGCTTCCGTCGTCGTTCCGATGTTGATGAAGAGCGAGGCCCCGCTCGGGATCAGCTCGACTGCCGCCATACCGATTGCCTGCTTCTCGGAAGCGGCAATCTGCCGCCGCGCCTCGTATTTGACGTTCTCCGTTCCGCTTGGAAACGTGGCGCCGCCATGGATGCGTGTCAGCACCTGGGCATCGCAGAGATCGTTCAGATCCTTGCGGATCGTTTGCGGCGTAACCGAAAAGCGGGAGGCAAGCTCCTCGACCAGAACCCTGCCGCTCGATTTCGCAATCGCCACGATTTCAGTTTGTCGGTCGGTCAAGAACATCGGTGCCCCTTTCGCTCTGCTTTCGTTTTTAAATAAAGCGAACGGCGGCGCAATGCCTATTTGTCAGCGAGACTTCGTCACCTTGATGTGGCGGCGGTCCGATGCACCTATCTTTTCCGCATCACATTGACGACGAGCACGCCGAGGATCGCCATGACGCCGCCGGCAGCACCGAGTGCCGTCGGCGTCTCGCCCAGCCAGACGAACCCGATCAGCGTTGCGACCGGCGGGACGCCGTAGAGAAAATTCGAGGCGCGAGCGGCCGTCAGCCGCTTCAATGCGATGGCCCAAGTGAGATAGCCGATCGCAGTCGGGAAGATGACGAGATAGGCAACGCCCCAATTGACCTCTGCCGGCGCCGCGGCCAGCGCGCGGATCGTTGACGGGACGGCCGGAAACAGCGGCACGGAGCCGATCAACAGGATCCAGGCGGTGACGGCAAGCGCCGGCAGGCGGGCGAGCAGCGGCTTCTGCAGCACGCTGGCGATCGCCGAGCAGAGCGCTGCGCCGAGGATCAGCACGGCGTTCGGATCGAGCTTGAAGCCGCCGTCGGAGGAAAGCGCAATCAGCGCCACGCCGCCGAAGGAAACCGCGGTGCCAACCCACCCCCAGCGGCCGAAGCGCTCACTAAGCACGATTGTGGCAATCAGGGCTGTGAAGACGGGCATGGTATTGATGATGAAGCTCGCCGGCCCCGCCGCCACAGTCTGCTCGCCGGTGTTCAGGAGAACCGCATAGGCAGCGATGAAGAGGACGGCAGCCACCGAGAGGCGGAGGAAATCACGCTTTTCCGGCATCGGCCGGTAGGTGGCGAGATAGAAAAGGGCGAGGACGCCTGCCGCCACATAACGCGCCGTTGCCAGTTCGATCGGCGTCAGCGGCCCGAGACAGATACGGATCACCACGAAGGAAGAGGCCCAGAAGAGAATGGTGACGACAATCGCAGCAAAGGCGATCAGATCGAAGCCGCTTTGCTGTTTTGCCGAAACTGGTGCGCTTGCCGCCATGCTCATGTTCACCTCCATATGTGCTTGCGACAATGAATAAGGCTTTCGATGCATGCTTGAAAAGCACCGCAATCGATGATCAAATGTGAGCATGGTTCACAGCTCGCCAGTGCTCCCCCCGCTCGATACGCTCGAGACCTTTGCCCGCGCCGCTCGGCTCGGATCGTTTTCGGCCGCGGCCGAGGAAAGCGGAATCACCCATGGCGCCGTATCGCGGCAGGTCTCGCGGCTCGAGCGCTGGATGGGTGTGCGGCTCTTCGCGCGTGAAGCTCGCGGTGTGCGCCTCACCCCGGAGGGAATGCGCTTCTTCGTCCGTGCCGAGGAAGCCCTTTCCCTGCTCGGTAACACCGGCGAGCGCTGGCTGCCACGGCCGAACAAGGCGGTAGTGCGCCTTTCAGTTACTCCGTCCGTCGCCTCTCTATGGTTGTTTCAGCGCCTGGCAAAGCTCGAAGGAAATGAGCTGCACGTCGAATTGACGCTCGAACACCGCCTGGCGGACTTCGGCGAAGGCACGGACCTTGCCATCCGCTGCGGCAAGGGACCATGGGCCGGTGTGCGCGCCCTGCCGCTCTGGCAGGAGAAATCTTTTCCGATCGCCTCACCGGCAATGGCAGCACAACTCGGGCAACGCTCGGATGCTCTTTCGCTGCTCGATCTGCCGATCCTTCACGACTCCAATATCGAAGGCTGGCGCCGCTGGCTAGCGCGTGAGGGTGTCGACTATACGCCGCGCGGCCAGGACCGACGCTTCGAGGATTACAATCTGGTGGTCGACGCCTGCGCCCAAGGGCTCGGCATTGCGCTTGCACGGCCGCCGCTGTCGGATGCCGCGCTAGCCGCCGGGCGCGTCGTCGCAGTGTCACAGCGTACCCTCGATTCCCATGTCGCTTTTCACCTGATCCGGCCGGACGATGCATTGAGAAGTCCTGCCATCGAATTCGCGAGCCGCTTCCTACGCGAAGCCGGCCATGACGAGGCGGCGATCAACGCCTTTATCGCACCCGGCAAGCCGAAAGCGTAAACAGAAAACGCGCCGCCGCGCACATTCCTCAGCCGCCTGTAGGTGCTTCGGCTACGCGGCTCACTCCATAGGAAACTTCAGCCGCATTTCCTTCGCCAGTTCGAAGCCAGCATTCCGATAGACCGGCTCCCCCACATCCGAGGCATGAATGACGTCAGTCGTGCAGCCGATGGATTTCAGATAATCGACGGCCTTATTCGTCAGCGCCAAAGCGATGCCGCGCCGACGGAAGGCTTCGGCGACATAGACGGACCAGATGTAACCGTGCAACCGCTGTTCCGGCCGAATGACTTCCGGAAACGGCGATTGGTGCAGCTGGCAAGATACGGAACCAGCGATTTCGTCGTCCACAATGGCCAGGAACGAGGCAAGGCGCCGCTCCTCGCGACCGCTTCTCAAGAACGACAATATCCGCGCCACCGCATCCGGCCTGTAATGTTCGGGCGGCGTGCCATAGCTGTCCCAGATTTTCAGATAGTGCCCGACCAGGATCTCATCCTCGTCGGGCGTAGCAACTCGGATATCCATCGTTTCGTCGCCAGCAAGCCCAATCCAATAATCGCGTGACGCCCCCGCTGCGTCGCGGCAGGGGGCGACAAAACCCGTCAATCCGCCGGGGTCAGTGTCATCGACGCGCTGCCGGCCGCAACATTCAGGCCCAGCTGGCCGGTCAGGCTAACCGTCTGCAGATGGATTGAACCGGAGGTGCCACCGACCAGGAGGTTGGCGCCGACGCCGGCACCAACCGTCGCCTCTGCGCTGGCACCGACATAAAGTCCGGCGAGCGACCCGCGATGATAACCAGCCGTTGGCGCAAACACCGCCCAGATCAGACGACTGCGCGTGGTGAAGCCGAGATCGACGCCAAGCTTTCGAATTTCGCCGGTGTAGTGATCGAAAAGCTCATTGCCGACAATTGACTGAAAGACACAATCGGCTTCCTTGGACGAACCGAGCACATATCCCGTGCCGCCGCCGATATCGCAAGTGAGATAACCGATCTTCACGCCATTGCGCAGGTCCGGCTCTTCATAGGTTCTGGTGACGGGGTCGGCGGCATTGGCCGCCCCCGCGCCGACAAACGTCAACGATACCGCGGCAAACGCCGTCGCAAGAGTTTTTGTCATAAGTCTCTCCTTCTCAAATCGTGACGGGAACACCCGGCTGGCGGCACCGGATATCGCAGGGGACCGCGGAGCAATCCCGGACGGCGCCGTTTTCGCATCGCGTGTCAAAGCGCGTGGGAGGGCGCAAGCGACAGCCCACGGTTCAGCCCCATTGGGACATTTCGAAGGCATATGCGACTTGCATGCGGCCTTTCACGATCTTGTTAGGGATGGTTGCACAAAAAGCACATTCGCTCGAGGCGAGTTTCCGCCGGCCGGTGAGGGCCGTCAACAAAAGCAAAGCCCGGTGATAGATATCACCGGGCTTTATACTTGATCAATCTTCACTATACTCTGCGCATGAAGCGCATGACAAGCGAGACGACGAACAACACCAGGAAAATGAAGAACAGAACCTGGGCAATGGAAGCTGAAGCCCCTGCGATGCCGCCAAATCCGAGGACACCGGCAATCAAGGCCACAACGAGAAACACCAGAGCGTAGTAAAGCATCGCAATCTCCTTTTACGTTGCTGCGGAGATAACGGCGACCGCCCGTTTTGGTTCCCTCACCCTCATGGCTGGCAGATGGAACGTCGCATCGGCGTCGTTCAGCCGAAATGAAAGACGCCGCTGTACATCCGGTCGCCTTCAGTCGGTTCGGGAGGTTCGGCCGCATCGAGATACGTCTTGAGCGGCCCGGTCAGCACGAACCAGACACTTGCCCCCAGCATGAAACAGGCGCCCACCGGATCATCGATGCGGGCGATGAAGGGAAGGCAGGCGGATGAAAACAGCACGATGATCCGCACCGACCATTCCGCCTCCCGTTTGGCGACGGCCCGCGCCCTCGAGGACTTGTATTCCCGGGCGCCATAAGCGCTTCCGCCTGCCTTGACCGCCGAAAGCAATTTTTTGGCTGAAGGCAGGGCCAGCATGATCAGCGCGGCGATGCTGAGCGCGAAAGGCTTGCCTGTCATAACCTGTCCGCTGGCAATCAGGAGAAAGGATAGCACGACGAGATTCCAGGTCGGCTCCAGCAGCTCCGGCGACTGCCGCGTACGGATGTGCCACTGCCGCAGCAAGCCTGCCGCGCCGTTCAATAACGGCTGATCGATATGACGATTGATCCAGTCCATGCTGATGTGCCCGCCCCGATTGTTTTAAGAAGGCCCGAACACCACGGAAATTGGTCATCATCGTGGCAGAGAGCCGGCAATATCGGCCGGCGCTATTCTTCGCTCACATGAACGGCCCTCACAGCCGGCGGAAAAATAGCCGTTCAGCTCCGAAGTCCGGGCGCCTCGTGGCCGGTGCGCGCTACATATTCCGTATAGCCGCCGCCATATTGGTGGATGCCCTCCGGCGTCAGCTCCAGCACCCGGTTAGAGAGCGCTGCCAGGAAATGCCGGTCGTGGGATACGAACAGCATGGTGCCCTCATATTGCGACAGCGCCTTGATCAGCATTTCCTTGGTGTCGAGGTCGAGATGGTTGGTCGGTTCGTCGAGCACGAGCAGGTTCGGCGGGTCGAACAGCATCATCGCCATGACCAATCGGGCCTTCTCGCCGCCAGACAGCACCCGGCACCTTTTCTCGACATCGTCGCCGGAAAAGCCGAAACATCCGGCGAGCGCCCGCAAAGGCCCCTGCCCGGCCTGGGGAAACCGATCTTCCAGCGATTGGAAGATCGTGCGCTCGCCATCGAGAATATCCATCGCATGCTGGGCGAAATAACCCAACTTGACGCTGGCGCCGAGAGCGACACTGCCTTCGTCGGGCGTTGTGGTGCCCGTCACCAGCTTCAGCAACGTCGATTTGCCCGCGCCGTTGATGCCCATGATGCACCAGCGTTCCCGCCGCCGCACCATGAAATCCAGCCCCTCATAGATGCTTCGGCTGCCATATTTCTTATGGACGTTCTTCAAGCTGATCACGTCCTCGCCGGAGCGCGGCGCTGGCTGGAATTCGAACGCGACCGACTGGCGGCGCTTGGGCGGCTCCACCCGGTCGATCTTCTCCAGCTTCTTCACCCGGCTCTGCACCTGCGAAGCATGCGAAGCGCGCGCCTTGAACCGCTCGATGAACTTGATCTCCTTGGCGAGCATCGCCTGCTGGCGCTCGAACTGGGCCTGCTGCTGCTTTTCGTTCTGCGCCCGCTGCTGCTCGTAAAATTCATAGTCGCCGGAATAAGAGGTCAGCGAGCCGGCATCGATCTCGAGGATCTTGTTGACGATGCGGTTCATGAACTCGCGGTCGTGCGAAGTCATCAGCAGCGCACCCCCATAGCCCTTGAGGAACTCTTCAAGCCATATCAGGCTTTCGAGATCGAGATGGTTGCTCGGTTCGTCGAGCAGCATGACATCAGGGCGCATCAGCAGGATGCGGGCAAGCGCCACACGCATCTTCCAGCCGCCCGACAGCGCACCGACATCGCCGTCCATCATCTCCTGGGTGAAGCTCAGGCCCGCAAGCACTTCGCGGGCTCGGCCGTCGAGCGCATAACCGTCCAACTCCTCGTAACGCGCCTGCACCTCGCCGTAGCGCTCGATGATCTCCTCCATGTCGCCGGCTCTCTCGGGGTCGACCATGGCCGCCTCCAACTCCCGCAGCTCAGCGGCAACGACGCTGACCGGCCCGGCGCCGTTCATCACTTCGGCGACGGCACTGTGGCCCGCCATTTCGCCGACGTCCTGGTTGAAATAGCCGATCGTGACGCCCTTCTCGCAGGAGACCTGGCCCTCGTCGGGCTGCTCTTCGCCGTTGATCATCCGGAAGATCGTCGTCTTGCCGGCGCCGTTCGGGCCGACGAGGCCGATCTTCTCGCCTTTGTTGAGAGCGGCCGACGCCTCGATAAAGAGGATCCGGTGGCTGAGCTGCTTGCTGATATTCTCGATACGAATCATGGTCTGCTATGGGCCTGAAAGAAAGTTACGGCGCCCTTACCACGCGCGGAAATGGCGGGAAAGGTCCATTGCCCTGCCCTCTCGATCTCGAAGACCGGATTGGATAAGGTTGTCGCCTGCGCTGATAAGGAATCCGTGCCCATGAGCGTTCGGCCGCCGCAATCTTTCAGACAATCCCAGGAGGATAGGAACGGCCTCAACGTCCTCGAATACGAGCTGATGTCGGAGCGCGCCGATTCACTCGGGCGTCACGGGCTGAAGGTGGAGGCGGCCCTCGCCGCCCTGAAAGCTTGGACCGGCGAACGCCAAAGCGCGCAGGAACGCGAGAAGCTTCTCAATGACGCCTCCGATGCGGTCTGGGCATTCTTCATCCAGCGTGAAATCTGCGGAATGAGAAACAACCGCGACGCCATTCAGCGCTATGGAATTCCGAACGAAGTGATCGCAAGGTTGGGCGCGATACGGAAGTAACGAATGAGCACCAGCTGGCGTGTGATTACCAACCTCACCGATTGAGTAGAAACTCACGGTGCGGAAATGAGATGACTTGGTACCAACCTACGAAAGGGAATTGCGATGCCAGCCTCAATCCGGATCGGCAATCAGGACCTCACCGTCGATGTCTCCTCCCTCGGCGCCGAGATGCAGGCGCTTAAATCAAGCGACGGACGCTCCTGGCTATGGACGGGCGACGCCGCCTTCTGGACCGGGCGTTCGCCGATCCTGTTTCCGATCGTCGGCAAGGCCCCGGACGACAAGATCGCAATCGACGGCACGATCTATCCGATGGCCCAGCATGGTTTTGCCCGCCGCAGCGAGTTTTCCCTCGCGGCATCCGCGGCAACGATGTGCCGGTACGAGCTTGCCGCCTCGGAGAGTACCCGGGCGGTCTATCCGTTCGAATTCCTGCTGGCCGTGGAGCATGCGGTAGAAGGCCGGGCGCTGACCGTCAGCGCCGAGGTGACCAACCGCGACCGGAAGACGATGCCCTTCGGGCTTGGATTCCACTCCGCCTTCGCCTGGCCGCTGCCCGGCGCTACCGGACGCGCCCACATCATCACGCTCGACAATCAGGGCGAGCCTGAACTCGTGCGGCTGGCGGGCGGCCTTATCAATCCCCCAGCGCTGCCTTCGCCGTTTCATGCCGGACGTCTGGTTCTGGATCACGCGATGTTCGAGCAGGATGCGATGATCTTCCCCAAGGGTGCGGGCGAAGGGCTGCGCTACGGGGCCGAAGGCGGGCCAAGCCTGCGGTTCCGCTTCGAAAACCTGCCCAACCTCGCTCTCTGGACCAAGCCGGGCGCGCCCTTCCTCTGCGTCGAGCCGTGGCACGGGACGGCTGCGCAGGCCGGAGCTTCGAGCGAACTCTCGGAACGGCCCTCGACGACGCTGCTTGCACCGGGCGCTGTTGCGCGTTTCGCCTTCACGGTCGAGATCGGCCAGTAGCGTTCACGTGTGAACGCCCTCCTTCGCATGGCGTGCAAAGGAGGGCTTTCCCCAAGGAGGATCTTCCTGCGGTGTCCGGGTTTCAATGGGCGCCCGCACCGCCGCCGGCCTGAGGCTTTTTGGTGAGGAGCAGGGCAAATGCCGCCACTGCAAGCACCACGCCGATGACAGCGAAAGTATCGCTGAAGCCCAAGATCAATGCCTGGCGCTTGACGATCTGGCCAATCGCAACGACCGCCTTTTGCGATGCGACAGCCGGATCGGTGACGCCATGCTGGATGAAGTAGCCGGAAAGCTTGCCCAGGCGATCGCGAACTTCGTCACGGCTCAGCGTAATCGACTGACCGATGATATTGGAATGGAACTGTTCGCGCTTCGTCAGGATGGTGCCGAGAGAGGCGGTGCCGACCGCGCCGCCAAGATTGCGCAGCATGTTGGTCAGGCCAGAGGCGGCGGCGGCATCTGATGGAGCAATGCCGGCCGTCGTAATGGCTGTGATCGGGGTCAGCACCAGGGCCTGGCCAACGGCACGGACAATATTCGGGATCCAGAACTGGTCGCCGGCATTGTCGGCCGAAAGCATGATGTTCATGAAGCAGCTGATCGCGAAGATCGAGATACCGAGGAAGCCGATATAGCGTGCGTCGAAACGCTTCATGAGAACAGGCACCAGCGGAATAAGCAACAACTGCGGCAGGCCGGTCCAGGCGAGCACGTTGCCGATCTGCTCGGCATTATAACGCTGCACCTGACCGAGATATTGCGGCAGGATATAGACTGTGCCAAAGAGCGCGACGCCGACCAGGACGTTGACCAGCACGCCGATGCCGAAATTGCGCTGAGTGAGCAGCCGCAGCTTGACCAGCGGCTTCTTGACCGTCAGCTCGATCCAGATGAAGGCGGCGAGAAAGACGAAGGCGACAAGGCTGAGCTTGACGATGAAGGGCGAGGAGAACCAGTCTTCCTTGTTGCCTTCCTCCAGCACGGTCTGCAGCGCCGAGAGGCCGACCGCCATGGTAAAGATGCCGGCCCAGTCGCCTTCCCTCAGAAGGTGGAGCTGCATTGGCTGCTTTTCCAGCGTCAGGGCGAGAGCGGCCGCCATAACGAGGCTCGGGATCGTGTTGATGAAGAAGATCGTCTGCCAGCCATAATTCTCCGTCAGGTAGCCGCCGATCGTCGGGCCGATGGCCGGGGCGAAAGTTACCGACAGCGCGAAGATCGCGAGCCCCAGCGGCTGCTGGGTCTTCGGCAGTTTGGTTAGCACCATGGTGAAGGCCATGGGGATCAGTACGCCACCGGCAAAGCCCTGCAGGCCGCGCAGCAGGATCATCGTGCCGAGATCATGCGCGAAGGCACAAGCCATTGAAAACAGCGGAAAGAGAATGGAATTGACGAGGATATAGCGGCGGAACGAGAAGACATTGCTGAAATAGGCCGTCAGCGGAATGACGACGATCTCCCCGATCAGGTAGGAGGTCGATATCCAGGCGCCGTTGTCGACGCCCGTTCCGATGCCACCCTCGATGTCGAGGAGGGAGGCATTGGTGATCTGGATGTTGAGGATCGCCATAAAGGCGCCGATCATGCCGGCGAGAACGGCGATCCATTCCTTGGTGCCGGCGCCCGGCTGCGATATGGGGGCGGCTGTTGCTGCGATGGTGGACATGACACGATCTCCTAATCCCCGCGCCTAACTGCGGTCGGCATCGGCCTTGGTGTCGATGCTCGGTTGAACGGACATGCCGGGTCGCAGGTCGCCATTGGCGGCTTCGCCGTCCAGCACGATCTTGACCGGAATGCGCTGAACGACCTTGGTGAAGTTGCCGGTCGCATTGTCGGGAGGAAGAAGCGCGAATTCCTGGCCGCTTGCCGGAGCAAGGCTATCGACATGGCCCCGATAGATGCGGCCTGGGAAAGTATCGACCTCGATATCCACCGGCTGGCCGGCGCGAACATCGGTCAGCTGCGTTTCCTTGTAGTTGGCGATCACGTAGACCGCGCTCGTGGGTACAACCGACATCAGCTGGGTGCCCGCCTGCACGTACTGGCCGACCCGCAGCGTCCTGTTGCCGACGGTGCCGTCGACAGGGGCGGTAATCGTTGCATAGGAGAGGTTCAGTTCAGCCTGATGCTGGACGGCCCGGTCATGGGCGAGCGTCGCCTTCGCCTGGGCGAGTTCGGCATTGAGAAGGTCGACCTGCTTGACGGCGGCATCCAGCGCAGCATTATCGCGTACAATGGTCGCCTGGGCGGCGGCGATGGCGGAAGCGGCCTGCTGCGCCGTCTGAACCGGCGCATAACCGCTGGTGGCGAGATTGGCGTAACGCTTGTTGTTCTGTTCGGCGAAGGTCTCGTTTGCCTTGTCGACCTCGACCGTGGCGCGGGCTGCGGCAATCGTCGACTGCTGAATATCGAGCGAGGCCTGCTTGGCATTGAGCGTCGCCTCGGCAGCGGCGACATCGGCCTTGGCCTGATCGAGAGCGGCACGGAAATCGCGATCATCGATGCGTGCGAGCGGCTGACCCGCCCTGACCACCTGGTTGTCGCCGACGAGCACTTCCGCAATGTAGCCCGAAATCTTTGGCGCGACAGTCGTATTGTCGGCCTTCACATAGGCGTCGTCGGTGGAGATCTCGAAGCGGCCGACGGTCCAGTAACTATGGCCGTAATAACTGGCGGCGGCGATAAGGGCGATGGCCGTCGCGCCCAGCAACAGTCCGCGGCCACGGCGCTTGCGGGCGGGAGGCTCCAAAACGGGGGCAGCTTCGACGATGCGTGGCGTGTTGCCGGCATCAAGGGTTGCCGGCGCGGCCTCCGCCGTGGTTTCGGTGACAGGCGCGTTGTTGTTCAGGGCCTGCAGCGTACTAATGGACATTGCCTTTCTCCTATTACTGGTCGCTGTCGCTACCGGCTGCGGCCTTTAAATTCACGTCAGTTCCACTTTTGGAAACTTGTTGTTTTCCAAAATATGCTCTATAAAATCGGTGTCAACAAGAATTTGGAAAATAGTCATGGTCCAAAATCACGAAATCGAGAAGAGACCGCGAGGACGACCGCAAGTCCGCTGCGACGACGATACGAGAAGCGTGATCATCGAGGCGGCTAACCGGCAGTTCCACGAGAATGGTTATGCCGCGGCAAGCATCGCCGCGATCGCGCAAGGGGCTGGTGTCTCGACCAAGACGCTCTACCGGCTGTTTCCGACCAAGGCGGATCTGTTTTCCGAGATGATCATCGAGCGGACGGGGCGCTTCCTCATGTCGCTCGATCCCGGAACGCTTGCGGTATTGGACCTCAGGCAAGGGTTGGAGCGCATGCTGACGGCCTATGGCATGCTGACGCTCTCGCTGGACACGATCACCGTGACCCGGCTCGTCATCAGCGAGTCCGACCGCTTTCCCGAAATCGCCACGACCTTCTATGAGAAAGCGATCGTCAGGACCAACGCGCTGATGGAAGACTGGCTGCGTAGACAGATCGATCGCGGGCTGATCGCACTCGACGATCCACATGCTGCCTGCGGGATGCTCCGTGGGATGATGATCATGGAGCCGCAGCGCGCCGCGATGCTGCGCCAGCAACAGCCGCCGGGGATCGAGGAGATCGCCGCGAGGGCGAAGATGTGCACGGATCTGTTCCTGAAGGGTTGCGCGCTCTGAAGTGTCGCTTGGGCTCCAGAGCGCAATGATTTCTGTGCCAGGCGACGCCAATCCCCTCAGGTCGGCGGGGCGTCCAGCGCATGCAGGATGCCGCGAAGCTCGGCAAGGCCGCGCATGCGGCCAATGGCGGGGTAGCCGGGCGTGACCGTTTTGTCGAGATCGTCAAGCATGCGGTGGCCATGGTCCGAGCGGAAGACGATGGTGTCTTCGGGAGCGCGGCGGCTGTCTTCTGCAACCAGTTCGCGGAGAACCGCGACCATGTCGACATCACCTTCCAGATGCGCGCTTTCGTGGAACGTCCGACCGTCGCCTTCACGCGTCGTTGCACGCAGATGCGCGAAGTGGATGCGCGACGCGAACCGCCGGGCGATCGCCGGCAGGTCGTTGTCGGCGCGCACGCCGAGGCTGCCGGTGCAATAACACATACCGTTCGCCGCCGACGGCACTGCATCGAAGAGAGCGGCATAATCATCGGCCGTCGAGGCGATGCGCGGCAGGCCGAAGAGCGAGCGCGGCGGATCGTCGGGATGCAGCGTCAGCTTGACGCCGCGTGCTTCGGCCGCCGGCGTCACCGCCTCCAGAAATTCGATCAGGTGCCGGCGCAGCTTTGCGGCATCGATGCCGCTATAGGCGACAAGCTTTTCCCGGAAGGCCGGAATGGTAAGGGGCTCGGTCGTCGAGCCGGGAAGGGCCGAGGCGATAATGCGGGTGAGGTCGGCGACCTCCTCCTCCGACATGGCCTCATAGACGACACGCGCCCGTTCGCGATCCTCATCGGAATATTGCTGGGCCGCACCCGGCCGTTCCAGAATAAAGAGGTCGAAGGCTGCAAAACGCTCATGATCGAAGCGCATGGCGGTGGCCCCTGTCGGCGTCACGAAATCGAGGTCGGTGCGAGTCCAGTCCACGACAGGCATAAAATTATAGCAGACGATCGGAATGCCGCAGGCGGCGACCGCTTCGAGGCTGGCGATCCACGCCTCGATTTCAGCCTTCGCCTCCCCGCCTCTGCGCTTGACTGCATCAGGGATCGGAATGCTTTCGACGACCGACCAGACGAGTGGCGAGCGGTCCGCCGGCGTCGTCTCGATCAGAGACTGGCGTTCGCGCACTTCCCTTTCCGTCCAGGCCCTGCCGATCGGCACTTGATGGAGCGACGAGACGATATTGGTCGCGCCCGTCTGACGGACATCATCCAGCGTCACCGGCGCTTCCGGTCCGAACCATCTCCAACCCTGTCGCATCCTTCTTCCTTCCCTCGCCTCTTCGTTTTCGCGGTGATTCTGCCGTCAGCAGAAATAATCGGGGTAACGCGAGCGCAGCTCATCGACATCGGGAATGACGGCGCTCAAGTGATGGATCATCGCGCCGCGCGCAGCCGCAGCATCATGGGCGGCGAGCGCGTCGCGAATGACGATGTGTTCGCGGACCACATTGTCCATGCGTCCAAGCGCCGGCAGCGCCAGCCGCCGCGCCCGGTCGATCTGCACCTTGACCGTCTTCAGAATTGCCCAGATGCCGGGATAACCTGCTATCTCAGCGATCGCCTCATGAAAGGCCTCGTCTTCCTCATGAAAGTTCGAGGCGTTGCCGGCCGCGGCATGCGACCGCTGCCGGAAGATGATCGCATCCAGATGAGCAATATCGGCAGCGCTGGCGGTTTCGGCCGCAGTCTCGACGGTCGTACCTTCGAGCGCTTTGCGCACGACCACCGCCTCGGGGATCGACGCGACAGGCACACGCGACACGACCGTGCCTGACTGCGGATAGATGTCGACCAGCCCGCCCTCGGAGAGCCTGAGCAGTGCCTCGCGCACCGGTGTGCGGCTCACCCCGAAATCGTCGGCGATCCGCTTTTCCTGCAGCAACAGGCCAGGCGGCATCCTGAGCGAGACGATGTCGGCATAGAGACGTTCGTATATGGCACCGGCCGTGGTGACGCGGCGCAACTTCGGGCCGACTTCCTGGGAAATCGAAACTGCAAGCGCTTGGGCTTCCGAGGACTGCCGCATAGTCGAGACCAGTGATCGTGTTCTGGCATACTAGTATATCAGCTGCGACACCCTGCCAAGGCCTGCGAAGGAATGGATTACATTTGGAGGTTGGGGTCGTTTGACCATGCGTTTCGATGCTGGTCGAGACTGTTGGTTGGAACTTAGATCAGCCGAATTGGTTGAGAACCAATCAAGGAGGCGCCGATGAAGAACCCGGTACGACGCACAAAAAATGAAGACACGACCGACGACACGCGGCTGAAGAAATCTTCCCTCGCCGGTGCGCGGAAAGGGAAGATGGCGCGGCAAGCCACACACGAAACCGGCCCGGCGGTGCTCCGCGAGGAGGAGATCCGGAAAAGAGCACATGCGCTGTGGGAGAAGGAAGGCAGGCCGGAGGGCAGGCATCGGGATCACTGGATTCGGGCCGAGCATGAGCTCGATGCGCAATATGGCGGGGCCGACAATCCTCCCAAGCTCGAAGCGCTGCGAGAGGCCGCACGCGAACATAGCGATGCCTTCCTGGTCAAGACGGATCTCGAAGACGCGGACCAACGCGAAGCCTCACCCGGCACACGCGAGCAGGAATAAGTTGCTGTCTTCAATGCAGGAAAGGTCTCCCGATATGGTCGATAAAAAGGACTTGGACGCCGGATTTACCGGCACACCCGTCGAGCCCCCGGAAGGACTGGCCAAAGTTGCCCAATCGGCGGCCAGCGGGGTGAAACGTGAGGTCTATGCAGTCACGGCGGGGGCTAGAAACCACCCGCACACCGCAAGCGCATTGCTCACTATTGGTATTCTCGCATTCGGATTCGGCTATTTCCTCGGCCGGTCATCGTTGGAAAGCGCGCCGCGTCCATATTGGCGATAGCTCCAGGTACCAAAAGTGGCTGCGCGACTGGCGCGTCGCTGTCCTATAACCGCCGGCCAGTTCGGTTGGAATGGCGAGAGATTCAGATCCTGTACCTGCAGGCGTTCCCTGATAGCGGGAATGCGCCGCCAGATGACAAAGCTTCTCAATAGGCTCGCACCTCAAACGTGTTTTCTGTTCGGAACAGCTTTGCTATTGCAGACTTGCGACCGTCGTCGAGCAGAAGCAACGAGCATCCGAATCTGCTGTTGCCGGAATACGACAGTGAAAAAAGCGCAGGTTACTCCTGCCTTCACGGCTTGACAGCGGTGACAACGGTCCTTAGCGAGGCTGGAAAGCGACACGTCAGGGCTACCAAGTGAATTATTTCAGGCAACTCGTGATTGCGGTGCTACATCCCGGGAACGGGTCTGGAAGCGCGCTTGATCGAACCAATGGCATTGCGGTCTTTCTCTTTGCAATCCTGCCCGGACTTTCACCTAACTTCAACTCCTTCATCCTACTCGGGTCGATGCTATCCGGCCTCTATTGCCTGGCAAGAGCCCGCTTTCCTTTGAACCTGTCGAAGTCCGACCGAGTGGTTGCCATTTGCATGACGATTTACCCTGTGGTGATGATCGTCAGCATATTCGTCAATCCGCCTTTCTCGGAAGAACTGGATTGGATTTTCCGGCTCCTGCCGTTCTTTTCGATCTGGCTGATCTTGCCGCGCATGCGTCAATCTCCCGATGGCCGCCTTGTGCCGCTCTTTATCCTCGGCGCGGGTCTCGGCATGATCGTTACTTTTCTCTTCAGTCTGCTTCAGGTCCTATTCCTGATGCCCAGGGCGGAGGCGGGAACCTCGAACGCGGCGCTGCTGGGCGTTATCGGCGTGCTTTTCGGCGGCGTCGCGCTACTCAATCTTCAATCTCCCAAAAGCATGGAGCAAAAGATCGCGATATTGGGATATGCCGCGGGTCTGGGCTGCGCGCTGCTTTCCGGAACGCGCTCGGCCTGGCTGGTCATCCCCGTCCAGCTGGTCATCTTCCTCTGGTATTTTCCCAAAAACCGATTTCATGTCAGTCTGCGCAGCCTCGCCATCACCGGCTCGGTATTGTTGCTGGGACTTCTCGCCTTGGGCAGCGACCAGGTTGTCTATCGCGTCCGTGAGCTCCAGGACAATCTGTCATCGCTCGAAAGCACCAATGGCGATATCACCTCGCTGAGCGCGCGGGTTGCTCTCTACAAGGGCGCCCTATCGGCAATCACCAAGGATCCGTTCACCGGCTATGGCCCGCAAAACCGGATGGCTGCTGTCCTGGCAGAAGTCCCCGAGGGCCTAAGGCCGCAACTGCCCTATTCACATGTCCATAACGGCTTTCTCACAGCGGGAATCGACGCCGGCCTTGTCGGCATCGCAGCGCTTTCATTGCTGCTCCTCACACCCGTGATCGGTGCGTGGAAAAAGGAACCTGGCCCTGGCCGGGATCTAGCCATAGCGCTCGCTCTCCTGCTGACCAGCAGCTACATTATAACCGGCAGCTTCGGTATCATGTTCAACCAAAAAGCGCTGGATCCGATCTTCGCCTATATGGTCGCTCTTATTTGCGCGGACCGGGGCAGCACGCGTTATGCACCTGTCGTGCGAAGCTGATTTCCTGCGCCCGAGGCTAGCGCGTTGACATCTTCATGCGCCGGACTGGTTTCGCCGCCGGTGAACGCAAGATCGGAAACTTCACCCGTTGAGGAATAGCCGGAAACAAGTTCTGCCAGGGTCGCGCGGGCCGCGATCATGTCGTTTCGATCCAATGCCGCATTGAGCGAATTGAGCTTCTTCGAAAGTTCCGGCCACAACAGGAAGTCCTCGCGCGCCTTCATGATTCGCGGATGTTCGGTTGTCTCGGGGTTATCCCCGATCAACAATTCTTCATAAAGCTTCTCGCCGGGCCTCAAGCCGGTAACGGAAAGCTCGATGTCCCCTTCGGGATTATCCACGTCCCGGACGGTCAATCCGGACAGTTCGACCATCTTGCGGGCGAGATCCGCAATGCGGACGGGCTCGCCCATATCGAGCAGGAAAACATCGCCGCCCTCGGCCATGGCGCCCGCCTGGATGACAAGTTGCGAGGCTTCCGAAATGGTCATGAAGTAGCGGGTTATTTTCGGATGCGTCAGGGTAACCGGACCGCCTTCCTTGATCTGCTGCCGGAACAGTGGCACGACGGATCCGGACGAACCAAGGACGTTCCCGAAGCGGACCATCGAGAAGTTTGTCCGCAGTCTGTCAGCGGTCAGCTCTGCCGCAAGCGCCTGCAGCACCATCTCCGCCAGCCTCTTGCTGGCGCCCATCACATTCGTCGGACGCACGGCTTTGTCGGTGCTGATCAGCACGAAATTCGAGACGCCGCATCTATTTGCCGCACGTGCGGTGATCAATGTCCCCATGACATTGTTCTTGATGCCTTCGACGGCATTGTGTTCGACGAGAGGCACATGCTTGTAAGCGGCGGCGTGATAAAGCGTCTGCGGCCGCCAGCTCTGCATGATATGTTCCATGCGATCCTCGTCGCGGACGGAACAAAGGATCGGCACGATCTGCAGGCTCTCATGCTTGTAAACTTCGGCCAGCTTCAGCAATTCGGCATGGATATTATAAAGCGCAAACTCGTTCTGATCTATGAGGATAAGGCTCGAAGGCGCATTGCGCAGAATCTGGCGACATAACTCGCCGCCTATAGAGCCGCCGGCGCCCGTAACCATGACCACCTTGTTGCGCATTGCCTTGTCGAGCAGCTCTTGCCGCGGCGCAACCGCTTCCCTGCCCAGCAGGTCTTCGATCTCCAGCTCACGAATATCGGAGACCGCGACTCGTCCCTGAGCCAGCGCGGTGAGATCCGGCAATGTCCGGACGTTCACCCT
>NZ_JACHYV010000018.1:0-132531 GCF_014193135.1 Rhizobium sp. BK049 | reverse complement strand
CTGCGCCTGCTCGGCACGGTCGGCGAACCGATCAATCCGGAAGCCTGGGAATGGTATTACAATGTCGTCGGCGACAAGCGCTGCCCGGTCATCGACACCTGGTGGCAGACGGAAACCGGCGGCCACATGATCACGCCGCTGCCGGGCGCCACCGACCTGAAGCCCGGCTCGGCGACGATGCCGTTCTTCGGCGTCAAGCCTGAGCTGGTCGACAATGAAGGCAAGGTGCTGGAAGGCCCCGCCGACGGCAATCTCTGCATCGCCGACAGCTGGCCGGGCCAGATGCGCACGGTCTATGGCGACCATGACCGCTTCATCCAGACATATTTCTCCACCTACAAGGGCAAGTACTTCACCGGTGACGGCTGCCGGCGCGATGCGGACGGCTATTATTGGATCACCGGCCGCGTCGATGACGTGCTCAACGTCTCCGGCCACCGGCTCGGAACGGCGGAGGTTGAGTCTGCCCTCGTCTCGCACAATCTGGTTTCGGAAGCGGCGGTCGTCGGCTATCCCCATGCGATCAAGGGCCAGGGCATCTATTGCTATGTGACGCTGATGGCCGGTCACGATGGTTCGGACACGCTTCGCCAGGAACTGGTGAAACATGTGCGCGCCGAAATCGGCCCGATCGCCGCGCCCGACAAGATCCAGTTCGCGCCCGGCCTGCCGAAGACCCGCTCCGGCAAGATCATGCGCCGCATCCTGCGCAAGATCGCCGAGGACGATTTCGGTGCCCTCGGCGACACTTCGACGCTTGCCGATCCCGCCGTCGTCGACGATCTGATCGCCAACCGGCAGAACAAGGCGACCGCCTGATATAAAGAGCCGCTCCATCCGAGCCCCGGGGCGGCTCACTTTACTTGGCTGGCGAATTTGGACGGCCTGCACGAGGCCGGGATTCAGGCCCGATCTTAAAAATCGATCGCCCGGCCGTTGATCTCGTAATCGCCGAAGCGCGCAGGCTCGGCGCCGCCGCGGCCGCCGATCTCAGGTGGCAGCTCCAGCGGCTTCCGGTGCTTCCGTCGTTCTTCAGCCTCGGCAAGCGCACGTTGGGCCGCCGGGGACAGCACCTTGCGCGGCGGCTCCGATCCCTCGGCCGTTGGCGTTTGGCTATTGTCGTTATCGGCTTCCTGCATGGCCTTCTCCTGCCGGAAATATTGAAAATGGCGGGTGGATAACCAAATCATAATGCGCGGTCGCCGGGATTGAAAGCTTGCGACGCCGAAATCGGAGTTGGAGATTCGGAATGAACCTCGTTCGCACTGCCATGTTGCTTGCCTTCATGACGGCGCTTTTCATGTTTGTCGGCTTTCTGATCGGCGGTCGGGGCGGCATGATGATCGCCTTTCTCATTGCCGCCGGCATGAATTTTTTCTCCTATTGGAACTCCGACCGCATGGTGCTTGCGGCTTATCGCGCGCAGGAGATCGATGAACGGAACGCACCGGAATTCTTTGCGATCGTGCGCGATCTCGCCCGTAATGCCGGCCTGCCAATGCCGAAGGTCTATCTCTACGACAGCCCGCAACCGAATGCCTTCGCCACCGGCCGCAATCCGGAAAATGCCGCCGTCGCCGCCTCGACCGGCCTGCTTGCTGCCTTGTCTCCCGAGGAGGTCGCAGGCGTGATGGCGCATGAGCTCGCCCATATCCAGAACCGCGACACGCTGACCATGACGATCACGGCAACGCTTGCCGGCGCGATCTCGATGCTCGGCAACTTCGCCTTCTTCTTCGGCGGCAACCGCGACAACAACAATAATCCGCTCGGTTTCATCGGCGTCCTCGTCGCCATGATCGTCGCACCGCTCGCCGCCATGCTGGTGCAGATGGCGATCAGCCGCACGCGCGAATATTCGGCCGATCGCCGCGGCGCCGAAATCTGCGGCAATCCGCTCTGGCTCGCTTCCGCACTTGGAAAGATCGCCCGCGGCGCGGTCCACGTGCCGAATGAGGATGCCGAGCGCAATCCGGCGACGGCCCATATGTTCATCATCAATCCGCTCTCCGGCGAACGCATGGACAATCTGTTTTCCACCCACCCGAACACGGAAAACCGTATTGCCGCGCTGCAGGAGATGGCGCAAAGCGGCATGAATGTCTCGACGGGACCGGTGCGTGCTGCTAATCCGTCGCGCAAATCGCGCTCTGTTCCGAATACGGGTCGCGGTGGTTCGCAACCGCCAAAAGGTCCGTGGTCTTGAATTCAGACGGCACGAAAAAGCCATTCCACAAACAGAAACCTTTCGCTGACCGATCGGCGCCAACCAAGCCGGGCCTGCAGGCCCGGGCGACGGCAGCAAAAATCTTGGCTGCCGTCGTCGACCGCAAGCTGCCGCTCGATGGCGCTCTCGACCATGAACATGGCAATCCGGCCTATAAGGCGCTTGGCGAGAGCGATCGCGCCCTTGTCCGCGCCATTCTGAATACGACGCTGCGCCATCTGCCGCGCATCGACGCTGCAATTGCCTCGCTGCTGGAATCGCCGCTACCGGAGGGCGCGCGCGCCTTGCACCATGTTCTGGCAATCGCGGCTGCTCAGATCCTCTATCTCGACGTGCCGGATCATTCGGCCGTCGATCTTGCCGTCGAGCAGGCCAACCAGGATCCGCGTAATCGCCGCTTTGCGAAGCTGGTCAACGCGGTGTTGCGCCGGCTCGGCCGTGAAAAGGACGAGGTGCTGGAGGAGATCGCCAAGGTGCCGCCGATGCCGGGCTGGTTCCTCACACGACTGGAAAAGGCCTATGGCCGCGACGCGGCGCTGGCGATCTCGCAATCGCAGCTCGAGCCTGCGGCGATCGATTTGACCGTCAAATCCGACGCCGAAGCCTGGGCGAAAAGGCTGAACGGCGTTGCCCTGCCGACGGGCGGCGTGCGGCTTGCTGCCTTCGACGGCGGAATTCCTTCACTCGAGGGCTTCGACGACGGTGCGTGGTGGGTGCAGGATTCGGCGGCAAGCATCCCGGCCAGGCTTTTCGGCGATCTCTCGGGCAAACGTGTCGCCGATCTTTGTGCTGCGCCCGGCGGCAAGACAGCGCAGCTTATCCTTGCCGGCGGTGCGGTGACTGCACTCGATCAGTCGGAAAGCCGGCTAAAACGGCTGCGGTCGAATCTCGACCGGCTTGGCCTGAAGGCAGAAACGGTTGCGACAGACCTGACGACATTCAAGCCGACGGAGGGCTTCGATGCGATCCTGCTCGACGCCCCCTGCTCTTCCACCGGCACGACGCGCCGGCACCCCGACGTGCTGTGGACCAAGGGGCCGGATGATATCGCGAGGCTGGCGGCGCTGCAGGAGCGGCTGCTGCGTCATGCGCTGACCTTGCTGAAGCCCGGCGGCACGCTGGTATTTTCGAACTGCTCGCTCGATCCCGCCGAAGGCGAGGAGGTCGTCGCCCGCATTCTTGCCGATACGCAGGCGATCGAGCGCGTGCCGATCAGCGCGGGCGACTGGCCCGGTCTCGAAGCGGCGATCACGCCGCTCGGCGAATTCCGCACGCTTCCGACCATGCTGAAAATGCCGGAGGGCATCGCCTCCGGGCTCGACGGCTTTTACGCGGCGTTGCTGCGGCGAACGACCTGACTGAAACCCACACACGTCGTCCGAATCCCGTCACTACATCCTCGCAGCGCGTCCGTCATTCTTTGCGAAACCGCCGGAATGTTTTCGAATGACATGCACTAATTTTCGCATATTCGAACGTTGTCACGAATTAATTCATTGTGGACGATGAAATCGGCTGCTTTTCACCTATTCTTAACCACGAGGGTCAATAGACAATAGAATATGCAGTCCGGTCGGCGTTTTGCGAGCATGTATGTTCGGGAAGCTTGGCGGCGCGCCTTGCGCCGCGTCGCGTTGCTGCGCCTGAAGCTCATTCGCCATTCGATCAAACCACCCGAGCGCCTGATCGTCGCCCCGACCGATCTTCGCGGCATCGATTCGCATGTGGCCGACGAAATTCTCAACGGACGTTTCCTTCTGGCCGGGCGCATGCTGGAAACGAACGGCAAATCGCCCTTCACCTTCACCCTGCCCTCGCGGCCGTTTGCGACCCGCCTGCACAGCTTCGGCTGGCTGCGGCACATGCGGGCGCACAAGACGGAGCGCAGCGCGGCGGCTGCCCGCGCCATCATCGACAGCTGGCTTTCCATCCATGCCGGCCGTATGGAAGGAATTGCCTGGGAGACCGACGTCACCGCCCAACGCGTCATCGCCTGGCTGTCGCATTCGCCTGTTGTGCTGCAGAACGCCGATCGTGGCTTTTATCGCCGGTTCATGAAGTCGCTGGCTTTCCAGGTCAGGTTCCTGCATCGTATGGCACCCTATACGCTCGGAGGCCTGGAGCTGTTCCGGCTGCGCATCGCGCTCGCCATGGCCTCCGTCGCCATGCCGGCTCGCGCATCCACGCTTCGGAGAGCGGCGCAGGCGCTCGACCGTCAATTCGATAGCCAGATTCTGCCGGATGGCGGCCACATCTCGCGCAACCCGCGCATCGGCCTGGAACTGCTGCTCGACCTGCTGCCCCTGCGGCAGACTTACGTCAATCTCGGCCATGATCTGCCGCAGAAGCTGATCTCAGGCATCGACCGTATGTATCCGGCTTTGCGGTTCTTCCGGCATCAGGATGGGGATCTGGCGCTTTTCAACGGCGCAACCTCGACGCTCGCCAATGAGCTGATGTCGGTGCTCAGATATGACGAGACCGCCGGCCAGCCGTTCAAGGCTTTACCGCAGTCGCGCTACCAGCGGCTTTCCGGTGGCAAGACCGTCATCATCGCCGATACCGGCACGCCGCCCTCGGGCGGCGCATTGCGCACCGCGCATGCCGGCAGCCTCTCCTTCGAAATGTCGTCCGGCCGCCATCGCTTCATCGTCAATTCCGGCTCGCCGAAATTTGCCGGGCACCGCTACGTGCAGATGGCGCGCACGACCGCGGCCCATTCGACGGTCATCCTCAACGACACCTCATCCAGCCGTTTTTCACACTCGCCTTTCCTCGATCACGCGATCACCGAGCCGGTGAAAACCGTGACGGTCGAACGTCTGGAAACGGAGGATGGGCGCGACAGCATCAAGCTCAGCCATGACGGTTATCTCAGGATATTCGGCGTGCTGCATGAGCGCGAGCTGACGCTCAATGCCGCAGGTTCGATAGTGACTGGCCACGACCGGCTCATACGGCGTGAAGGATATGAAAGTGACGAGCCCCTGAAGGCCGTCGCCCGTTTTCATGTTCATCCGTCCATCGTTCTGCAACAGAGCGATAGAGAATCCGTGCTGCTGACGGCGCCGGATGGCGAGAGCTGGCTATTTACCGCGCCCGGCAACGAAGTGCTGATTTCCGAGGACAACTTCTTCGCCGACAGCTCCGGCATCTGCGGCTCTGACCAGATCGAGATCGATTTCGATCTGGCCGAGAAGACGGAGATCCGCTGGTTCCTATCCCGTAAAGCTTAGTCTAGACGGGCCGGCCGGCTGGCCAAAATTCAAATCCTGGATTAAATCGAAAGGCAGAGCATCAGCGCTGTTTGCGTGGCGGCAAAGCTGTGCTAACGCGGCGCCCAACAAGAAACGTCCCTAAGGCAGCTCGTCCGAAAGCCGCGCATACTTTTCGGCCTCATGCTCTAGCGGATATCTCCCGAAGCCCGAACGGAGAAGGTTCATGGCCGTCATTTCCAAGAAGATCCCCGCCCCGGACAAGGTCGAAATCAAGACCGCGCTCCTCTCCGTCTTCGACAAGACCGGTATCGTCGAGCTCGCCCGGGCATTGTCCGAACGAGGCGTGCGTCTGCTGTCGACCGGCGGCACCTACAAGGCTATCGCCGCCGCCGGTCTTGATGTCACCGATGTCTCCGAGGTCACCGGCTTTCCCGAGATCATGGATGGGCGCGTCAAGACGCTGCATCCGACCGTGCATGGTGGCCTGCTGGCGATTCGCGACGATAGCGAGCATCAGGAAGCGATGAAGAAGCACGGCATCGAGGGCATCGATCTTGCCGTCATCAACCTCTATCCTTTCGAAGAGGTGCGCGCGTCCGGCGGTGATTATCCGACGACCGTCGAAAATATTGACATCGGCGGTCCGGCGATGATCCGTGCATCGGCCAAGAACCATGCCTATGTAACTATCCTCACCGATCCAGATGATTATGCCGAGTTCAAGGAGCAGCTTTCGGCGGATGACGGCAAGACCGCCTATGCCTTCCGCCAGCGCATGGCCGCAAAGGCCTATGCCCGTACCTCGGCCTATGATGCCATGATTTCCAACTGGTTCGCCGAGGCGCTGGCGATCGACACGCCGCGCCACCGCGTCATCGGTGGCGTGCTGAAGGAAGAAATGCGTTACGGCGAAAATCCGCACCAGAAGGCTGCCTTCTACGTCACGGGCGAGAAGCGGCCGGGTGTTTCGACGGCTGTCCTTCTACAGGGCAAGCAGCTCTCCTATAACAATATCAACGACACCGATGCCGCCTATGAACTCGTCGCCGAGTTCCTCCCGGAAAAAGCGCCCGCCTGCGCGATCATCAAACATGCCAATCCCTGCGGCGTCGCCACCGGTGCGAGCCTGGTCGAAGCCTATCAGCGGGCGCTCGCCTGCGATTCCGTTTCCGCCTTCGGCGGCATTATCGCGCTCAACCGGATATTGGACGCCGAAACGGCCGAGGAAATCGTCAAGCTCTTCACGGAGGTCATCATCGCCCCTGATGTCACCGAGGAGGCGAAGGCGATCGTCGCTCGCAAGCCGAACCTGCGGCTGCTATCGGCCGGTGGCCTGCCCGATCCGCGCGCCCCGGGCCTGACGGCGAAGACCGTTTCCGGCGGTCTGCTCGTCCAGAGCCGCGACAACGGCATGGTCGAGGATCTGGAACTCAAGGTCGTCACCAAGCGCGCGCCGACGGCGCAGGAGCTTGATGATATGAAGTTCGCCTTCAAGGTCGGCAAGCATGTCAAATCGAACGCCGTCGTCTATGCCAAGAACGGCCAGACGGCCGGAATCGGGGCCGGCCAGATGAGCCGGGTAGATTCCGCCCGCATTGCCGCGCTGAAGGCCGATGAGGCCGCCAAGGCGCTCGGTCTCTCGGCGCCGATGACGCACGGCTCGGCGGTTGCTTCCGAAGCCTTCCTGCCATTTGCCGATGGTCTTCTGTCGATGATCGCCGCAGGGGCGACAGCCGTTATCCAGCCGGGCGGTTCGATGCGAGACCAGGAGGTCATCGACGCCGCCAACGAACACGGCGTGGCGATGGTCTTCACCGGCATGCGCCATTTCCGGCACTGAGGCGCGCCGGAATATTGTCAGGCGCGATCGGCCGGATAGGGCGCGCGGATCAGCAGCACTAGCCCGCCGGCGAGAAACAGGATCAGCGTTGCCATTCCGAGCCGCGCCGATCCGCTCAGATAAGTCACCAGCGAGAAGAGCAGCGTCGCCATGAAGCTCGTGGCGCGCCCCGAAAGCGCGTAGATGCCGAAGTAGCGTCCGGCTTCCTCAAGGCTGACGCTGCGGGCGAGATACGAGCGCGACGAGGCCTGCACCGGCCCGAAGGCGAGCCCGATCAGCAGGCCGTAAAGGATATAGGCCTTTTCCGCGGCGGTGCCGAAGAGGCCGCCGGAATCGGCCGTCGGCAGCAGCATCAGGCCGAACAGGGTGTAACCGGGCCCGGTCGAGATGATGCCGATGGTGGCGAGAAGCAGCATGGTGAGGCTGATGACGACGGTTATCTTGGAGCCGACGCCCTTGTCGATCCGTCCGGCGATCAGGCAGCCGAAGATCGCAACGACGTTGAGGATGATGCCGTAGAGGCCGATCTCGATCGTCGCCCAGCCGAACATGCCGGCGGCGAAAACGCCGCCGAGGATCAACAGGCCGTTGACGCCGTCCTGGTAGATCATGCGGGCGATGAGGAATTTCAGGATGCCGCGGCGTTCCCCGAGTTCACCGAGCGTGTTTCTCAGTTCCCGCAGGCCGGCGCGGATGGCGGTGCCGAAGGGCAGGCCTCTGCCGACATCGGGTGTGAACAAGAACATCGGCAGGATGAAAATCAGGTACCAGACGGCCGAGATCGGCCCGGTGATGCGCGCGTCCTCGCCGGTCCTGGGGTCGAGGCCGAAAAGTGGATCGAGGCCGAGAATGGTCTTGCCGCTTTCCGGGTCGGCCGCCAATAGCGTGACGACGGCAATCAGCACGATCATCCCGCCGAGATAGCCAAGCCCCCAGGCGGTGTTGGAGAGCTTGCCCACCTCCTGCTTGGCGACCAGCCGCGGCATCATCGAATCATTGAAGACAATGGAAAACTCGGCCGAAATCGAGGCGAGGATCATGAAGATCACGGGGTAGAGGACAGGCGAACCCGGGGCTGCAAACCACAGGCAGAAGAGGCTGACGATCTTGATGATGGCGAAGAACCCGATCCACGGTTTGCGCGCGCCGGACTGGTCGGCGATCGAGCCGAGAACGGGCGACAGCACGGCGATGATCACTGAGGAGATCGTCGCCATGTTGCTCCACGTCGTCTGGGCCGACACCGGATCATCGGTCAGGCGCGAAACGAAATAGGGCCCGAAAATGAAGGTGGTGACCACGGTGAAGAAAGGCTGCGCCGCCCAGTCGAAGAACATCCACCCCCAGATGCCCTTCTCCGTGGCTTTCGGCGGCTGCGTTCCTGTCCAGTCTATGCGATTCAACATCCGCTCCTTTTTCGCGGACTGTCTCACCTCGCCCGGTCGCGCGCAAGATCGGTCAGGATGCCTGCCGCCACGGTAATGCGCGCGAGATTGGGATCGCCGCTGTCACTGAGGCTCGAAAGCTCTTCAACGATGCGGTTGATGCGGATGCGATCCTGCGCATGCCAGGCCTGGACGGGTAGCTTCTCCTTGCCGTGATCGGAAAGCGCCGAGATGACAATGTCGCGCCGGGCGCTGGCGATCTGATCGATGCTGCGGGCAAGCGCCAGATTTTCGTAATGATCGGAGGTGAGAATCCGGCCGCCGGCCGCCAGCAGCCGCGCGATCCGAAAGGTCTTCGACACGGCAAAATAATTTTCGGCGGCGCGCAGCAGCGGTTCGCCGGTTCGCTCGGCAATCTGCATGATCTCCGGCACCAGAGAGAAGCTCTGGAGGTTGGCGATTTCGGCCGCCAGCTTTTCGGGCACGCCCGCTTCGGCATATTCCACCTGGCGTGCGGCAGCATCGCTGGCCGCCTGTTCGGCGAAAGCAGGCCTCAACTTCTTCAGGGCCGCCTGCAGCCGGCTAATGACCTCGGCCATATCGGCTTTGGTCATTGCGGTTTTCAACAGCAGGCGCGTGAGCACGATAAAGCTGTGGCTGATTTCCTCGTAAATGCGGTTCTGCACCCCGCCCGATATCTTGCCGTCGAGCGCATCCGTCTCGGCCCAGAGCCGGTTGAGGTCGAAACCGTCGCGGGCGACGATTGCGGCACGCACCACCTCCGGCGCCGAAGCCGCCGTCGCGTCCATCATTGCGACGACGAAGCTCGGCCCGCCGCGGTTGATCGCTTCATTGGCCAGCACGGTCGCGATGATTTCGCGCCTTAGGCGATGGCTTGATATGTCGCCGGCGTTCGACTTCTGCATCTTGACGGGGAAGTAATTCATCAGGGTCGCGGCAAAATAGGGGTCGTCGGGCAGGTCGCTCGCGGCGAGCGCATCGAAGAGCACGATCTTGGCGTAGGACAGCAGCACGCCGATTTCCGGCCGCGTCAGCGGCTTGCCGGCCGTGTAACGTTCGGCCAGCGTCTGGTCATCCGGCAAGGTCTCGACCTTGCGGTTCAGCTGGCCGGTGGTCTCGAGCACGCTCATGAAGCGGGCGAGTTCGAGGCCGTTTGCCGTGCCCTTGCGTTCGACGAGCGAGATCGCCAACGACTGGAGGTAATTATTGCGCAGGACCAGCGCCGCCACCTCACCGGTCATCGACGAAAGAAGCTGGTCGCGTTTTGGCCGCGTCAGCCGCCCGTCATGCATAGCGGCAGCCAGCGCGATCTTGATATTGACCTCGACGTCGGAGGTGTTGACGCCGGCCGAGTTGTCGATGGCGTCGGAGTTGCAGCGCCCGCCGCTAAGGCAGTAAGCGATGCGGCCCTTCTGGGTGACGCCGAGATTGGCGCCCTCGCCGATCACCTTGGCGCGCACCTCAGTCGCGGTGACGCGGATCGGATCGTTGGCGCGATCGCCGACTTCGGTGTCGGTTTCGGAGGGAGCCTTCACATAAGTGCCGATGCCGCCGAACCACAGCAGGTCGACCGGACTCTTCAGGATCGCCGTCATGATCTCGAATGGGGTCGCCACCGCTTTGTCGATGCCAATCGCGGCAACCGCTTCCGGCGTCAGCGTCACAGATTTCGCCGAACGTGAAATGATCATCGCGCCTTTCGAAAGAACGCTCTTATCGAAGTCCTGCCAGCTCGAGCGCGGCAGGTTGAAGAGCCGTTGGCGCTCGGCCAGTGTTTTTTCCATGTCGGGATCGGGATCGATGATGATGTCGCGGTGATCGAAAGCGGCAATGAGCCTGATCTTGGGAGAGAGCAGCATGCCGTTGCCGAAGACGTCGCCCGACATGTCGCCGACGCCGGCGACGGTGAAGGGCGTGGTCTGAATGTCGATGTCCATCTCGCGAAAATGGCGCTTTACGGTTTCCCATGCGCCGCGGGCGGTGATGCCCATCTTCTTGTGATCGTAACCGGCCGAGCCGCCGGAGGCAAAGGCGTCGTCCAGCCAGAAGCCAGCCTCCTGCGCCAAGGCATTGGCGGTGTCAGAGAAGGTCGCCGTGCCTTTGTCGGCGGCGACGACGAAATAGGGATCGTCACCATCGAGCCTCATCGTATCGGCCGGCGGAACGACCTCGGCGCCGGAGATATTGTCGGTGATCGAAAGCAGCGTGCGGATATAGGTCTTGTACGCCTCGCGGCCGGCATTGAAGACTTCGTCGCGGCTGCCGCCCACCGGCAGCTTCTTCGGGTAAAAGCCGCCTTTGGCGCCGACCGGCACGATGACGGCGTTCTTCACCTGCTGCGCTTTGACGAGGCCGAGCACCTCGGTGCGGTAATCCTCGGCACGATCAGACCAGCGCAGGCCGCCGCGCGCCACCTTGCCGAAGCGCAGGTGGACGCCTTCGACTTCGACGCCGTAGACGAACATCTCGCGGAAGGGTTTCGGTTGCGGCAGCCCGTCGACCAGGTGCGGATCGAGCTTGAAGGCCAGCATGGCTTTCGGCGACCCATCGGGGTTCTTCTGGAAATAATTGGTGCGCAGAGTCGCGTCGACGATGTTGACGTAGCGGCGCAGAATGCGATCGTCGTCCAGGTTCGGCACGTCGGCAAGCTCGGCCTCGATGGCCTGGTGCAGGTCGGCGATCTTCTTGAGGCGGGCCTTTTCGGAAAGCCTGGGATCGAGCGTGTCGTGGAACAGGCGGAAGATGGCGGCGGCCACACCAGGATATTTATCGAGCGTCGTTGCGATGTAATCCTGCGAATAGGCGATGCCGGCCTGGCGGAGGTATCGGGCATAGGCGCGCAATACATTGGTTTCGCGGGCCGAGAGCCCGGCCGAAAGGATCAGCCGGTTGAAACTGTCATTGTCGATCGTGCCGGCAAAGGCGGCGACGAAGGCTTCCTCGAGCGCAGCGCCATACCGATGGAGGTCGATATCGCTGCCGTTGCGGGTCTCGAGCTCCATGTCGTGCAGCACGACGAGTTGGGTTGCGCCATCGCCGACCTGTACCCCAATGTCGAAGGTGCGTTCGCTGACGACATTGAAGCCGAGGTTCTCGAGGAGCGGCACGCGGCGTGACAAGGCCAGCTGGCCGCCGGCGTGGAAGATCTTCAGCGAGAGGATGCGGCCCTGTTCTTCCTGGCGGTGATAAAACTGGATCCGCAGCGGCTCGCCGGCGGCGCAGGCGCCGATATCGGCAAGGTCGGCGACGGTTTCTTCAGGGGTAAAGGAATCCTGGAAAGCTTGATCGACCGATAGTTTCGGCGACTTTGGTCCGGCAAGCGCTTCGAAACGGTCGTCCCAGCGGGCAGTGATTTCGCGGATCTTCTGCTCGAGCCTTGCCTGCGGTATGCGCGGCGTCTTGCCGCCGGAACGGCCGATGATGAAATGCACGCGGGCGACGCCGCCTTCGGGAAAAGCCGGATAATAGGCGGAGACACGGCCGTCATAGACGGTCTTCAGATAGGTGCCGATGCGCTCGCGCACGATCGAATCATATTCCTCACGCGGCACATAGACGATGACCGAGACGAAGCGGTCGAAATGGTCGATGCGCGGCAGGACGCGCACGCGCGGCCGGTCGGCGAGATCGTTGATCTGCTCGGCAAAGCTCGCAAGTAGCGTCGTATCGATCTGGAAAAGGTCGTCGCGAGGATAGGATTCCAGCGTGTTGTCGAGCATGCGGCCGGAATGGCTCATCGGGTCGAAGCCGAAATGCTCCTTCACCTTTTCGATCTTCGACCGCAGCAGCGGGATTTCGGAGGCGAGCGAGGTATAGGCCGTCGAGGTGAAGAGGCCGACGATGCGGAGTTCCCCGGTGACGTTGCCCTCGGCATCGAAACGTTTGACGCCGACATAATCCATATAGGCGCGGCGATGGACGATCGACTTTACATTCGCCTTGGTGACGATCAAAAACTCTGGGCCGTCGAGGAAGGCGAGGATCTCCGGCGTGGTGGTCACGGCGTCCTTGCCGGTGCGCAACACGAGAACGTCCGGGTTGGAGAGGATGCCGAGGCCCGCGCCCTTGTCCCGCTCAACCTTGGCGTCGGCGCCCTTGCCGGAATAAATATACTCACGCATGCCGAGGAAAGTGAAATTCTCGTCGCGCAGCCAGGTCAGGAAGGCCACCGCCTCGGCATGTTCGGCCTTCCTGCGGCCGGCACCGTTCGCCGACAGCTCGGCGATTACGCCATCGAGCTTGGCAAGCATCGGCTTCCAGTCCGAAACCGACAGACGGACCTGTTCGAGCACGGTCTGGACGCGTTTGACGAGGTCGGCAGCCTGGGTGGAATTCAATGGGGCGATATGGAGCTGGATATGACTGACGCGTGCCGCGGGATCGCTCGGGTGGTCGGCGGAATAGAGCGTGGGGGCTCTGCCCTTTTCCATGACGAGGATTGGATGCACGGCCATGAACAGATCGCGGTAGGTGCTCGTCACTTCACCCATGACCGACTCATAAAGGAAAGGCATGTTTCGGTCGGTCACCGACAGCACTGAGACGGCGGTGCCGCCGGGTGTCACCTCTGCAAGTGTGTCGATGCTGACGCGGGGCGTCTTGCCGTTCCAGGCGGCAAGTTCCTTTGCCGAATGCACGGCAGAGCGCGCCAGCATGTCGGGCGTATAGAGTTCCAGATCGTCATTGCTGGCCCGGCCAAAGAGAATTTCCGGATCGAGATGCGCCTCGCTCATCGCCTTGGCGATCTTGCGCGCAGTCTCGATCTGCTTCTCCCGTTTCGGATTGTTTCTGGCAGCCATGGAACGCCTCCCCGCATTGGACTGATTTTTTCGCAAGCTAGCAGAAGATTTGTCGAAAGAATCCCTAAAATAGCGCTGTCGGGGATCGTTTTGATGCTTTTTTGCCGGCGGAAATGAGAAATTGGCAGAGTTTTTTCGCTTTCGAGGCCAAAACGGGTTGTCCAGGCCTCACTTCCGGGTTTGCTTCCGCGGCACATTTCCATGATCACGTGAAGAATGGTTGACAGGCCGTCGTCAAAAAGATCATCAAACGCCATCATCATTGGACCTCGGTTTCATGTCGGAAAATACAGCGGGCGCAGTCATCGTTATTTCCAGCCATGTCGTGCGTGGCTCGGTTGGCAATCGGGCGGCGGTGTTTGCGCTGGAGACGCTCGGCCATCCGGTCTGGGCGCTGCCGACCATCGTTCTGCCCTGGCATCCCGGCCATGGCCGTTCGACGCGGCTGACGTTTGCCGAAGCGGAATTCGACGCGGCGATCGAGGATCTGCTCCGCGCACCCTGGATCGGTGAAGTCAGGGCGGTGCTTTCGGGCTATTTCGGCAATGCCGCCCAGGCACGCTCGGTCGCCCGGCTGATCGCCGCGCTCCGGCAAAACAATCCCGAACTGCTTTACGTCTGCGATCCGGTCATGGGCGATCTCGGCGGCCTCTACGTGCCGGAAGCGACGGCCGAGGCCATTCGTGATCATCTCATTCCGCTGGCCTCGCTCGCAACGCCGAACCGGTACGAGCTCGCCTGGCTGTCGGGAGCACCGCTCGATGACAACGGCGCAATCATGGAGGCGGCGCTGGCGCTCGGGCCGTCACGCATGCTCGTCACCTCGGCGGTGCCGATGATGGCGGGCGGCACCGGCAATCTCTACCTTTCCGGTCGTCACGCGCTCCTTGCCGAGCACCGCGTTGTCGAGAACCCGCCGAATGGTCTCGGCGACCTGCTGGCCGCCGTTTTCCTGTCGCGCCTGCTGTCCGGCCTCGAGGACGAAAAGGCGTTGCAGCTTGCCACCGCCAGCGTGTTCGAAGTGCTTGCGCGTGCGGTCAAGCGCGGCAGCAACGAGCTGATGCTGGCCAGCGATGCGTCCAGCCTTTCGACGCCGATGGCGATGGTGCAGATGCGCCGGCTCATACACCCGGCGCAGCGTCGGAAAAAATGACGCATTTGCCAATGTGCGCATTTTGCGGTGCAGCAGTTGATCTTGTCTTCCGCGCGCGCTAATCCAGAGGCATGCAGCGTTTTCCAAACACCCTTCTGAACGGTTATCGCAACTTTATGAACGGGCGTTATGCCGACGCCCGCGACAGGTATCGGCAACTGGCCGAAAACGGCCAGAGTCCGAGTACGCTTGTCATTGCCTGTTCGGACTCGCGTGCGGCTCCCGAGCTGATCTTCGATGCCGGCCCGGGCGAGCTTTTCGTCATCCGCAACGTTGCCAACATGGTGCCGCCCTACGAGCCGGACGGCCATTTCCATTCGACATCGGCCGCTCTTGAATTTGCCGTGCAGGCGCTGAAGGTTTCAGACATCGTGGTGATGGGCCATGGCCGTTGCGGCGGGATTCGGGCGGCACTCGATCCGAATGCCGAGCCACTATCGCCCGGCGATTTCATCGGCCGGTGGATGTCGCTGGTCAGACCCGCAGCCGAGCAGATCCAGAGCAATGACGTGATGACCGCGGCCGAGCGGCAAACTGCGCTCGAGCGTGTCTCCATCCGCAACTCGATCGACAATCTCAGAAGCTTTCCCAATATCAAGGCGCTGGAAGAAGCCGGGAATCTTCATCTTCACGGCGCTTGGTTCGACATCTCGACAGGTGAGCTCTGGGTGATGGACGCGGACACGCGTGACTTCATTCGTCCCGAGATCTAGGGACTAGCGGGTTTATCAGTTTTTTAAGGATTGCTGTTAAACTTGCATCAATTGGTTGCGCGACCGGCATTTGATCACGTGGCGATTGGCGATGAAGTTCGAAACCATTAACAAGGTTATGCTGGCCGCCATTCTGCTGCCCTTCGCCTTCATGCTGATTGAAGGCGCCTTCGTTCTCCGAACTTCCATCCAGCATTACAGGGATTTTGAGAAAGACCGGCAGTTCGCCGATGTGCTGGCGCGTGGCGGGTCGATCGCGGCGACTGAAATCCTCAGTGAAATCGATGCCACTCGCCGCTATCTCGCGCATCCCAGCAGCGAGACTGAAGTCGACATGCAGCGAAGCCGACTGACGCTCGATCGCGAACGCCGCGCCTTCCAGGCCAGCCTGCCGCCCCGCGATACGCTCGATCAGGGACTTGCAGGTGAATTGTCGGCTCTCAGCCTTGCCTACAGCCGCATCGTCGCGGCGCGGAGCGCTGTCGACCAGGGCCGTTATTCAGGCAGCAATCCCGGCTCCGTCTACTGGTATGCGGCTCTGAAGCAGCTTTCGGTCGTCGACGCACTTTCACCACTGATCAGCGACCCGGTGCTGCTTGAGAAATCCAACCAGCTGATGGGCATCCTGCTGACCTACTACGGCGAAAGGCTGATCACCGGGATCGGCACCCGTTACCTCGATCAAGACGTTTCCGCCAGATTTCCGATTGAACTCTTCATCCAGGGCAAGACCATGCTCGGTGCCGGCATGGATCACATGGTCTTCCATTCCACCGCGCCGATCGTGCGTGACATCGTTGCCTATCTCGGTCGCACCGATCAGGTGAAGGCGGATGCGATCACCGACGCCATTCTCGCCGGGTCGCGGCCATCGCGCGCAATGGGCGATGCCTGGGCGGCCACACAGCGCGAACGCATGGTTTTCCTCCAGCAAAAGATGGTGGAGGCCGCGAGTGATATTCACGAGACCGGTGAACAGTTTTCGACGCTCTCGCACATACACCTGACGCGGATACTGGCGCTATGTGCGGGCCTGTTGATTCTCGCAACGCTGGTGATGTTGCTGGCGGCAAGAGGCCTTCGGCTGATAGACCGGCTGATCCGCGACCGTGAGACGCTGGTGGGCGAGTTGCGCAACGCTGCTCAAACCGACCTTCTGACGGGACTGTACAACCGGCGTGGCTTCGAGGTTGCCGCCTCGGCGCTCCTCACCCAGGCCGAGCACGGGTCACGCTGGATTTCCGTCGTTCTCTTCGATCTCGATCATTTCAAGAAGGTCAACGATGTTCACGGCCATGATGCCGGCGATGCCGTCCTTCGGCACGTCGCGAGCGTCGCGCGTCAGCATTTCCGTTCATTCGATCTTCTGGTGCGCCATGGCGGCGAGGAATTCCTGGCACTTTTGCCGGATTCGACACCTGATGACGCCGCAATCGTCGCCGAGCGTGTGCGCATGGCGATCGAGGCGGCTGAGGTTCCTTTGCAGAGCGGCGAACTGCTCAGAGTCACGGCGAGCTTCGGATGCGCCGGCCGGGCAAATGGCGCCGCCGACCGGAACTTCGAGGATCTGGTCAAACGCGCCGATCTGGCGCTTTACGCCGCCAAGGCTTCGGGCCGCAATTGCGTGGTGTCGGGGCCGGTTGTGCCGACTCCTCCGCAAGAGGAGCGACGCAAGACGGCATCGAGCGGCGGTTTTGATTCCCGCATATGAAAAACGCCGCATTCGGAGCGGCGTTTTCAAATTCATTGTCGATGAACGCTTATCTGCCGCCGTCGATCTGCTGTCCGATATAGGCGATCGCTTCCTGATAGACGCTGGCGGCGTTCCAGCCCTGAATCGCAGCGAAATTCGGCTCCCCCGGCTGATAGCCGGCGCCGGCACGCCAGCCGTGGCCCTTGAGGAAATTCGCTGTCGAGGCCAGCGCATCGGCGCGGGAGCCGACCATGTCGACCCGGCCGTCGCCGTCGCCGTCGGCGCCAAAGCGCACGACGTTGCGCGGCAGAAACTGCGTCTGGCCGATTTCACCATGGGCGGCACCCTTGGCCTGCGGGCTCAGATAACCCTCGGAGACGAGCTGGAGTGCTGCATAGAGCTGGTCGGTGAAATATTCCGAACGACGGCAGTCATAAGCAAGGGTCGACACAGCCGATAGCGTATGCTGGTTGCCCATATAGCTGCCAAAACCGGTCTCCATGCCCCAGATTGCGATCAGCGGACCGGCGGGAACGCCGAAGCGACGTTCGATCGAGGCAAAAAGGGCCTGGTTGGCCGCTTTCATCGAACGGCCGCGGGAAATGACGGCGGCACCGCCGCGCTTCTGCATGAAGGCGTCGAAGGAGAGTTTGAAGCTTTTCTGGCCGCGATCGGCGGCGATCGTCGGCTTGTTGTAGTTGACGTTAGCGAAGGCACGGCTGAGCACGGATTGGCTGACGCCATTAGCCGCTGCCGTCTGCTTGAAATCGGCGACCCAGGCGTCGAAGCCGGCGCTGGTATTGCCACATTGAAGTCCTTGCGCGAACGCCGGTACCGCGTTGAGGACGCCCAGTGCCGCAGCGGCCGCCAGAAACAACTTTGTCATGCGCATTGAGAAACCCCGCTCTCGATCTGCATAGTTTTTAAGCGGGCAAGAGAATGCCAGCCACTCGCGATTTTGTCACGATCATCGTTTAGCGAGCGCTTATACAGACGTATTTGCCCCGGAAAAAGCCCCGCTGAACGAGCAGGGCTTTAACATCTTATGGTTTACAAATGGTATCAGGCTGCCTGCTTGCGCGGCTTGACCAGGCCGCGATTGACGAGCAGCTCGGCGATTTGGATGGCGTTCAGCGCCGCGCCCTTGCGCAGGTTGTCGGAAACAACCCACATATTGAGGCCGTTTTCAACAGTCGCGTCCTCGCGGATGCGTGAGATATAGGTTGCATCTTCGCCGGCGGATTCATAAGGCGTGATGTAGCCGCCGTTCTCGCGCTTGTCGATGACGAGGCAGCCCGGGGCATCGCGCAGGATATCGCGGGCCTGGTCGGCGGTGATCTCGTTCTCGAACTCGATGTTTACCGATTCCGAATGGCCGATGAAGACGGGCACACGCACTGCCGTGCAGGTCACCTTGATCTTTGGATCGAGCATCTTCTTCGTCTCGGCCAGCACCTTCCATTCTTCCTTGGTGTAGCCGTCTTCCATGAAGCTATCGATGTGGGGAATGACGTTGAAGGCGATGCGCTTGGTGAACTTTTTGTTCTCGATCGGATCGGCAACGAAGACGGCGCGCGTCTGATTGAAGAGCTCGTCCATGCCGTCCTTGCCGGCGCCGGAGACCGACTGATAAGTGGAGACGACGACGCGCTTGATCTTGGCGAAGTCGTGCAGCGGCTTCAGCGCCACCACCAGCTGCGCGGTCGAGCAGTTCGGATTGGCAATGATGTTGCGCTTGGTGAACTGCGTGACGGCGTCCGGGTTCACTTCCGGCACGATCAGCGGCACGTCGGCGTCATAGCGCCAGGCCGACGAATTGTCGATGACCACGCAACCCTGCTGGCCGATCTTGGGGGAAAACTTCTTGGAGACCTCGCCGCCGGCCGACATCAGGCAGATGTCGGTATCGGAGAAATCGTAATTCTCCAGATTGGAAACCTTCAGCGTCCGGTCGCCGTAGGACACTTCGGTGCCCTGCGAACGCGCCGAGGCGAGCGCCACGACCTCATCGGCGGGGAAGCCGCGTTCGGAGAGGATGTTGAGCATCTCCCGGCCGACATTTCCGGTCGCTCCCGCAACTGCTACTTTGAAACCCATTTCTCAAGCTCTCTTTCTCTTCTCTCCTCTGTCCGGTGAGGGGAAAGGCGCGAATAATCGCGTCTTCCTGTCCCCAGCCGAGCCGGGGAGAGAGCGGCAGGCCAGAGACGTCAGACGGTTTTCGTCGTCGTTTTGGCCTTGGTTTTGGAAGAAACCGGAACGGCAATATCCACCCCGGCAACCCGTGCCCGGTCATTGCATGCGGCAATGGCGTGTTCGTCGCGAACCATGGAGATTCCTTTTCCGCTGTTGCTCTTAGAAGGTTTTCCACAGGAGTCAAGGTTTTTGCGCTCGGAGGCGGAGGGCGAAAGCGGCAGCCGTCATGGTGCGACGTTGTCATGCCGCTGTCATCCTCGGGAGGTATCCCGGCCCGGTTGTCAATGTCTGCAACGAAAACGGGGGTTTTCCATGCGTACGCTTCTTGCCGCCTTTACGGCCACCACCATCCTTGCGGGCGCCGCCCAGGCGACGACGGTCTATCCGCTCGATCGCGCCACGATTCTTGCCGGTTCGCCGTTCGATTTCAAGGTCGAGATCAACAAGCAGGTCAAGCCGGAAGATGTGAAGATCACGGTCAACGGTCAGGATTACAAGACGGTTCTCGGGGGCGAAGCGCAGTTCATCGAGCTGGAAAAAGGCAAGGAAGACAAGGCCCTCGGTTCCGCTCTTCTGCTCCGCGGCCTGAAGATCTCCGCACCCGGCGCCTACAAGATCGAGGTCTCCGCCGGCGATGAGACGAAGTCGGTCACCTGGGACGTTTATGAAACAGCCGCTCAGCCGAAGGCCAAGAACATCATCTTCCTGCTCGGCGACGGCCTTTCCGTTGCTCATCGCACCGCCGCCCGTATCATGTCCAAGGGCATGACCGAGGGCAAAGCGAACGGCCGCCTGAACATGGACGATCTCGATCATATGGCCTTCATCGGTACGTCAGCGACGAACGCCGTCGCCACGGATTCGGCCAACACCATGTCGGCCTTCATGACGGGGCACAAGACGGCCGTCAACGCGCTCGGCGTCTATGCGGACCGGACGCCGGCTCCGCTCGACGACCCGCGCGTCGAAACCTTTGGCGAGGCTGTTCGCCGCACGACGAAGAAGTCGATCGGCATTGTCGCGACCTCCGAAATCGAGGATGCGACGCCAGCTGCGGTCGTTTCCCATACCCGCAGCCGCAGCGAAAAGGCCGACATCGTCGGCATGCTGCTCGAAGTGAAGCCGGAAGTCATCCTTGGCGGCGGCTCGGCCTATTTCCTCGGCAAGGAAGTCGCCGGTTCCAAGCGCAAGGACAACCAGGATTACATCAAGCTGTTCCAGGACGCCGGCTACAAGCTCGCGACCGACAAGAACGAGCTCGCCGCCAATGCATCGGCTGACGGCAAGCTGCTCGGCCTCTTCCACACCGGCAATATGGATGTGACGCTCGATCGCGAGTTCCTGAAGAAGGGCACCGTCGACAAGTTCCCGAACCAGCCGGGTCTCGTCGAGATGACCACGATTGCGCTCGACCGCCTCTCGAAGAATGCTGACGGCTTCTTCCTGATGGTCGAAGGCTCCTCGATCGACAAGATGTCCCATCCGCTGGATTGGGATCGTGCGGTTATCGACACTATCGAATTCGACAAGGCGATCGGCGTTGCCCGCGAATTCCAGAAGGCCCATCCGGACACTCTGATCGTCGTCACCGGCGACCACACGCATGGCGTATCGATCATCGGCACAGTCGACGACGAGAAGCCCGGCACGGAAATGCGCGAAAAGGTCGGCACCTACGCCGAAGCCGGCTTCCCGAACTACAAGGATGAAAATGGCGACGGTTATCCCGACCAGGTCGACGTCAGCCGCCGCCTGTTCCTCAGTGCCAACAACGGCCCCGATCATTATGAGACCTTCCGTCCGAAGCTCGATGGTCCTTTCGTTCCGGCCGTCCAGAACGAGAAGAAGGAATATGTCGCCAACGAACAGTATAAGGATGTTCCCGGCGCCGTCTTCGTACAGGGCAATCTTCCGAAGAGCAGCGAGAGCGGCGTTCACGCTGTCGACGATGTCGTGCTGCAGTCGGCCGGTCCTGGTGCCGAAGGCTTCCATGGTTACATGGAACAGAGCGACGTCTATCGCGTGCTCGCCGACACCTTCGCTCTCGGCGCCAAGCAGACGAATTGATCGAAAGTCGATCTTGCAGGGCCGCTTGCCGGCCTTGCCTCTTTTGTCGATCATGGTCCCGGCCGATTACAGCGCCGCGCGTCTTCCAGACGCGCAAAAGGACGCTGTAACACTTTGAAGCTGGCATCGTGCTTTCCAAATATCGTTTCGATTTTCGGGCCGATGCCAGAGGCCGGGATCTACTTCTTGGAGGTCGCCATGGACATATTCTCCTCGCTGCATCTCAGCCGCCGCCGGCTGATCGGCGCTGCCATTGCGTTTCCCTTTGCTGCTTGTGCTGCGCGCGCGGCCGGCGCTTCGCTTTCGTTCGACGAGCTCTATGGCAAGTTCGGCGTGCTCGGTCTCGAATTCTCGGACAAGGTGAAGCGCCTTGCCGGGCAGGAAATCAACATGAAGGGTTTCATGGCGCCGCCACTGAAGGCAGAGGCGCAGTTCTTCGTACTCACCGAAGTGCCGATGTCGCTCTGCCCCTTCTGCTCTTCGGATGCGGACTGGCCCGACAATATCGTCGTGGTTTATCTCTCGGAAAAGCAGACCTTCGTGCAGCCGCGCCAGACAATCGAAGTGCGCGGCACGCTGGAATACGGCTCCAGGACCGATCCGGAAACCGGCTTCGTCAGCCTATTGCGGATCCGCCAAGCCGAATATTTTGCTGTTTAAACCGACATGCTCGCACTCGATATCGAAAACCTTGATGTCACCTTTCCGGGCCTCAGCTCGCCGGCGCTGGCAATCGGCCGCCTGTCGATCGAGGCCGGCAGCAGGGTCGCCATCACTGGAGCATCAGGCTCCGGCAAGAGCACCTTCGTCAATGTCGTCACCGGCCTTGAGCGGACGCGGCAGGGCCATATCCGCTGGAACGGTGAGAATATCGCCGCTTTTTCGGAAGGCCGGCGAGACCGGTTCCGCGCCGTCAATATCGGCCTGGTCATGCAGGAATTCCACCTTTTCCCCGGCCTGTCGGCACTCGAAAACGTGCTTCTGCCTGCCCGGCTTGCCGGCGCTGCGACGGCCGCCGTCATCGAGCGGGCGAATGTGCTTTTGAACACGGTCAACCTGTCCCGGCCCGGCCAGAAGATCGAGACCATGTCGCGCGGCGAGATGCAGCGCGTGGCGATCGCCCGCGCGCTGTTGCGCAAGCCTGGTGCCATCATTGCCGATGAGCCGACCGCGAGCCTTGACGCCGAAAGCGGTGAGGCCGTCGGCGATCTCCTCCTCGATCTTGCCAATGCCGAAGGCAGCACGCTGATCGTCGTTTCCCATGACCAGCGGCTCGCCGGCCGTCTCGACCGGCGTATCACGCTCAGTTCCGGCCGGATCAGCGAGGATTCCATTGCCGCTGCGGGGGAGGCTGCATGATCCGCTTCATTTGTGCCGATCTTCGCCGCCTGTGGGCGGGATCACTGGTTGTCGTGCTCCTGGTGGCGCTTGCGACCGCGCTCGGCGTCTCCGTGGTGCTGCAGGAGCGGGCGCTTCGCCTCGGCAGCGCGCGCGCCGCCGATAAGTTCGACCTCGTCATCGGCGCCGGCGGCAGCGAGACACAACTCGTGCTCTCCTCCGTCTTCCTGCAGCCCTCGCCCCTGCCGCTGATGCCGGGCGAGGTGCTGGCAAAACTTGCCGCCGACCCCCGGGTCGACTGGGCGGCGCCGATCGGCTTTGGCGATTTCTTCTCCAGCTACCCGATCGTCGGTACGACAACAAAGATGTCGAACAAGCTGTCCGGCGATCTTGCCGAAGGCAAGGCTTTCACCCACGAAGGAGAGGCAGTGATCGGCTCCGCGGTCAGGCTTTCGCTCGGCGATGAAATCAAGCCGATGCACGGTTCGGCGGAAGAAGGGGGCGAGACCCACACCGAACTCGCTTATCATGTCGTCGGTCGCCTGCGGCCGACGGATACTGCCTGGGACCGGGCGATTCTCGTTCCTATTCAGGCGGTCTGGCACATTCACGGGCTGGAGGCGGAGGAGCATGCGGGAGACGCCGAAGAGGACGGACACGATCATGATCATGCCGACGCCGATCGTGACGCGCACGATCATCATGGAAAGCTCGATCCGGAAGCCGTGCTGAAGGAGACCTGGGTCGCAGATGCTCCAGGCCTTCCGGCTATCCTCGTCAAGCCGAAAACGATCGCCGATGCCTATAAGCTTCGACGGGATTATCGCAACGGCAATACCATCGCCGTCTTCCCCGGCGAGGTGCTGACAAATCTTTACGCCACGCTGGGCGACGCCAAGCAGATCCTTGTTGTGGTCGCTTCCGGGGCACAGGCTCTTGTCGCGGCCTCACTGGTCCTGGTCACGGTCATTCATATCGGCCAGCGCCGCCGCCAGATCGGCGCGCTCAGAGCCTTCGGCGCCCCGCGCGGCGCGATCTTCGGCATCGTCTTCCTGGAATTCTTCTTTCTGGTGGCAATCGGCATAGCACTTGGATTTGCGCTCGGTTTCGCTGCGGCGCTGACCTTGTCCGGCATGCTCTCGCAGACCAGCGGCATCGCCATGCCGGTTGGCTTCGCCCCGGAAGATGCCGAGCTTACGGGGGTGTTGCTCGCCTTTGCCGGTATTCTCGCCGCATTGCCGGCGGTGCTTGCCTACCGGCAATCGCCGGCGCAGGCGCTGAGGGCTTAACAGGTCCCCTTTCGCAAACCGGCTGAAACCGTCCCGCCGCCAAATGCCATCGCCGGGCAGGAGGGCTGAGCAACGCTCCGATGCGAGTGATGGGACGGCCTCGTTAGACTAAAGTCATAATCCCAAAGCATCTCTCTTTGCGGCCTGTCTTTTCTGGCACACTCTCGTCAGGCGTGTCGCGGCCCGGGGTATGCTTTGAGGAGAGTCGGCCGCGCCCGTTGCTCATCACTCTGTGGAGGACAGACAATGGCAAATGTCACAAGCATCGACGGCGCGAAGGCCGGTCCGATGACAGGCGAGGAGAAGAAGGTCATCTTCGCCTCTTCGCTCGGCACCGTTTTCGAATGGTACGATTTCTATCTTTACGGTTCGCTCGCTACCTATATCGGTGCGACCTACTTCACCCAATATCCCGAGGCGACGCGCAATATCTTTACGCTGCTCGCCTTTGCCGCCGGCTTCCTGGTGCGTCCGTTCGGCGCGCTGGTTTTCGGCCGTCTCGGTGATCTCGTCGGCCGAAAATACACCTTCCTGGTGACGATCCTGATCATGGGTATGTCGACCTTCCTCGTCGGTATCCTGCCGGGTGCGGCCAGCATCGGCATCGCAGCCCCGATCATTCTTATCGGTCTTCGCCTGCTCCAGGGTCTGGCGCTCGGCGGTGAATATGGTGGTGCTGCAACCTATGTCGCCGAACATGCGCCGAACGGACGGCGCGGCTACTTCACCTCATGGATCCAGACGACGGCGACGCTCGGCCTGTTCCTGTCGCTGATCGTCATCATCCTGGTCCAGTCGCTGATGGGTCCGGTTCAATTCGCAGCCTGGGGCTGGCGCATTCCATTCCTGGTCTCGGTCGTGCTGCTCGGCATTTCCGTCTGGATCCGTCTGAAGATGAATGAATCGCCGGCGTTCCAGCGCATGAAGGCAGAAGGCAAGGGCTCCAAAGCGCCGCTGACCGAAGCCTTCGGGCAATGGAAGAATGCCAAGATCGCGCTCATCGCCCTTCTCGGCGCCACCATGGGCCAGGCAGTCGTCTGGTACGGCGGCCAGTTCTATGCGCTCTTCTTCTTGCAGAACGTGCTGAAGGTCGATCTGTTTTCGGCCAATGTCATGGTCGCTATTGCGCTCTTCCTCGGCACGCCATTCTTTGTCATTTTCGGCGGTCTTTCCGACAAGGTCGGCCGCAAGCCAATCATCATGGCAGGCCTCCTACTTGCAGCAGTGACCTATCAGCCGCTGTTCAAGGCAATGACCTGGATGGCGAATCCCGCGCTTGCCGAAGCGCAGGCGTCGATCCGCGCAACGGTCACGGCCGATCCGGCGGATTGCAAATTCCAGTTCAACCCGACGGGTACGTCGAAATTCACCAGCTCATGCGACGTGGCGACAGCATTTCTGACGAAGAACTCGGTGCCATATGACGTCGTGCCGGGTCCCGCCGGACAACCGGCGACGGTGAAGGTCGGTAACAGTACGATTACCAGCTTCGACGTCGTTGCTGCCGGCGACAAGGCGAAGGGCATGACCGCCGCCTTCGAAAAAGGCGTCAACATTGCGCTCCATGATGCCGGCTATCCGCTGAAGCGGGCCGCCGCCAAGGTGCCGGATAGCAAGCTCGATGCCTTCATCGCCGCCAATCCGGAACTGGCGCTCACTGCCGATGCGGTGCGCGCCGGCGACAAGGAAACCATGCCGGCAGCCAAGCTGGTAGAAGGCAAGCTTTTGACGGCGGACGAGGCCAATGGCGTCACCGACATGGCGGTCTACAACATCGCCAATGGCGGCAGCTATGCCATGGTTGCCGATCCGACCCGCGTCAACTGGGTCGGCACGATCGCCATCCTCTTCGTCCTCGTCATCTATGTGACGATGGTCTATGGCCCGATCGCGGCCCTTCTGGTCGAACTCTTCCCGACTCGCATCCGCTACACCGGCATGTCGCTGCCCTATCATATCGGCAACGGCTGGTTCGGCGGCCTGCTGCCGGCGACGGCCTTCGCGATGAGCGCTGCCGCGGGTGATATCTATTACGGTCTCTGGTACCCGATCGTCTTTGCGGCGATCACGCTGGTGATCGGCCTGATCTTCCTGCCGGAAACGAAGAACAGGGATATCCACGCCATGGATTGATGACGCGTCCGCGTCTGACATGCTCGAAAAACGGCCCGGCGCTCACAAGGCGCCGGGCTTTTTCGCGTCGGGGAACAGGCGCTTGGCGAGCGGCCAGCCGTTCGGCGCCAGTTTGAAGAGCAGGCCACAACGGGCATAGACGATCGCCGTCAGCAGTGAGAACCAGCCGCCGAAAGCAAGACCGGCGATGACGTCGCTTGGATAATGGGCGCCTACCATGACCCGCGTCATGGCGAGCCAGATGGCGCAGGCGATAAAGGCAACACGGTAGCGCGGAAACAGCAACGCGAAAGCGGCAAAGAAGGCGCCGACCGTGGTGGAATGGCCGGAGGGAAAACTTTCGAAAGCGGCATGACCCGAAAAGGGCGTGAAGGAGAACATCCCGTAATCATGAAAGTGATCGGGGCGCGCCCTTCCAATCGCCCGTTTCAACAGATTGGCGAGAAGCCCAGAGCAAACAACCGTGGTGAAGAGATAGGCGCCGATCCAGCTGACATAGAGCGCCTGCGCCTTGGCGCGCGCCGATTTCAGGAGCTTGTATCCCGCCCTGCCCTGGAAGAACAGAAGGACGCTGGTGTAGATCAGCCAGGCGGAATCGCCGAAGCCCGTCAGCAGTTCGCCGAGGTGCTTTACAGCTGCAGGAGGCTCGCTGGCGCCGATCGGCGCGTCGAAGAGCAGCATGGAAAGGATGACGGCATTGATCGTGATGAAGAGACAAGCCTGCCAGCGCAAAGGCGGCATCGCAGCGTCGCTCCGGCGCCAGCGCCTGTCCAGGGAAGCCCAAAATGCCCGCATGCCGTCGTCCGTTCGAATTAGCCTTCGAGCGCCGCGCGTGCGGCAGGCGCTCTTTCACTTTGAACTGGCGCATAGACGGAAATCGTTTCCAACTTCCAAAATATGCGGAGGTGAAATCCGGCGCAAAAATACACGAGATTGTGGCCGAGGATAGTCCGTTTCGGTTAATTCGATCGAGTCCGGCGGGTTTTGTCTATCTCTGAAAAGCCCCCCGCATGCGTGATGCGAAGGGCGGGAACTGTTTCACGTGAAATATATCAGGCCGAAAGCGCCTTGAATTCGGCGAGGATTGCATCGCCCATCTCGACCGTGCCGACCTGCCGGCAGCCGTCGGCCATGATGTCGCCGGTGCGGATGCCCTTGTCGAGCACGTTGGCGATCGCCTTTTCCAGGTCATCGGCTTCCTTGACCATATTGAAGGAATAACGCAGGCACATGGCGAAGGAGGCGATCATGGCAATCGGGTTGGCAATGCCCTTGCCGGCGATGTCGGGGGCCGAGCCGTGCACCGGTTCATAGAGCGCCTTGCGCTTGCCGGTCTTACCATCCGGCGCGCCGAGCGAGGCCGAGGGCAGCATGCCGAGGGAACCGGTCAGCATGGCGGCGACGTCGGAAAGCATGTCGCCGAAGAGATTGTCGGTGACGATGACGTCGAACTGCTTGGGCTGACGCACCAGCTGCATGCCGCCGGCATCGGCCAGCATATGTTCGAGCTCGACGTCGGAATATTTCGACTTATGCGTTTCGGTCACCACGTGGTTCCAGAGCACGCCCGACTTCATGACGTTGCGCTTTTCCATGGAGCAGACGCGGTTCTGCCTTGTGCGGGCCATTTCGAAGGCGACGCCGGCGATGCGCTCGATCTCGTAGGAATCGTAGACCTGCGTGTCGATGCCACGCTTCTGGCCGTTGCCGAGGTCGATGATCTCCTTCGGTTCGCCGAAATAGACGCCGCCCGTCAGCTCGCGGATGATCAGGATGTCGAGGCCTTCGACCAGTTCCGGCTTCAGCGACGAGGCCGAGGCAAGCGCCGGATAGCAGATGGCGGGACGCAGGTTGGCGAAGAGCTGCAGGTCCTTGCGCAGGCGGAGCAGGCCTGCTTCCGGGCGCACTTCGTAAGGTACGCTATCCCATTTGGGACCACCGACCGCGCCGAAGAGAACGGCGTCGGCGGCAAGCGCCTTCTGCATGTCGGCTTCCGAGATCGCCGCGCCATGGGCATCGTAAGCGCAACCGCCGACAAGGCCTTCGTCGGTTACGAAACCGGCATTCATCGCCTCGTTCATATAGGCGATAATCCTGCGGACCTCGCCCATCGCCTCGGGACCGATGCCGTCACCCGGCAGCAGGAAAAGATTGCGCGCAGTCATGAAACCCTCCTGGAAAAACAAGTTGCGGCTTCTTAGACCCCGGAAATAGGCATTTCAAGCGAGAGAAGGGTTGAATCGGTACGCTTCAATCTCTGCGTCGGCCCGATTTTTCGGCCGATTCAGAGATTGAAAGTATAACAGCGTCCCTTGCGCGTCTGAAAGCGCGGGCCTGTAGGTCAGGAAGGTTGCTCCTGTGCCGGCAAACGGATTAGAACCGTCGTCTCACTTATCTCTTGGATGTTTGCATGGCTTCAGCACCCCTCCATCTCGACACGCCCCTGGTTCGGACATCCCCCGGCTATAGCGCCAGCGGCAAACCGCTCTGGCTGAAGCTCGATGCGCTGCAGCCTTCCGGCAGCTTCAAGCTGCGCGGCGTCGGCCGGCTGTGCCAGCAGGAGGTGAAAGATGGTGCGCGCGAGATCTTCTGCGCCTCCGGCGGCAATGCCGGCATTGCCGCGGCCTATGCCGGCCGGGCGCTCGGCGTGCCGGTCACGATCGTCGTGCCGGAGACGACGGCGGCCGATGTTCGGCAGTCGATTGCCGCAATCGGCGCGAGTGTCCTCGTCCACGGAGGCGTTTTCGACGAAGCCAATGCCCACGCGGTCGAACTCGCCCGCAGCCGCAAGGCGACCTATGTGCACCCTTTTGACCATCCGCTTCTGTGGGATGGTCATGCCACGCTGATCGATGAGGTCGTTGCGAAGGGTGCGACATTCGATTGCGTCGTCACCAGCGTCGGCGGCGGCGGGCTGCTGGCCGGCATTGTCGAAGGGCTGAAGCGGAACGGCCTTTCCGGTGTCCCCGTCATCGCAGTCGAAACCGAAGGGGCGGCGTCACTTCACGCAAGCCTCAAGGCAAACGAGCGCGTTACCCTTCCCGCCATCACCTCGATTGCCACGTCGCTCGGTGCAAGGCAGGTGGCGCAGCATGTCTTCGATCTACCGAAGCAGCATCCGATCGAAAGCGTTGTCGTCAGCGACGCCGATGCCGTCGCCGCCTGCCTGAAATTTGCCGATGCGCATCGCATCCTCGTGGAGCCGGCCTGCGGTGCCGCCCTTGCCATTGCCGATGTGCATGCCGCGCTGCTTCAGCGCTTTGACAATCCACTGATCGAAGTCTGCGGCGGCATCGGCGTGTCGCTCGAAAAGCTGAGGCTCTGGAAGGAGAAGTTTCTCTGATCGAGATCAAAGAAATGCCGAGCTAGGTTCGGTTCGTGCCCCGATAGCTGCCCCTCACCCTCACCCTCTCCCTCTCCCCGTAAACGGGGCGAGGGGACGCGGCAAACGCAGCGTTGAGGCCGAGGAAGACGGTGCGGCATACCTTCGCCCCGCTTGCGGGGAGAAGGTGGCGGCAGCCGGATGAGGGGCAGGTGCCCCGATCGTCTGAACTAAGGATTATGTTGGGCAGGCCAAGCCGGGCGAAGGCCCGGCTCGATCAGCAAGTAATTGAATAGCTTAAGCCGCCCAGGGATGCGACGCGGCGTTCTTCTTTTCGAATTCGTCAATCGCCTTGCCCTTTTCCAGGGTCAGGCCGATATCGTCGAGGCCGTTCAGCAGGCAATGGCGCTTGAACTCGTCGAGATCGAACTTGATGGAGCCGCCATCGGGTCCGGTGATCTCGAGGTTTTCGAGGTCGACTGTCAGGATGGCGTTGGAGCCGCGCGAGGCATCATCCATCAGCTTGTCGAGGTCTTCCTGGCTGACTTTGATCGGCAGGATGCCGTTCTTGAAGCAGTTGTTGTAGAAAATATCGGCAAAGCTGGTGGAGATCACGCAGCGAATGCCGAAATCGAGCAGTGCCCAGGGAGCGTGCTCGCGCGAGGAACCGCAGCCGAAATTGTCGCCGGCGACTAGGATCCTGGCATCGCGATAGGCCGGCTTGTTCAGCACGAAATCGGGATTTTCGGAGCCGTCTTCATTATAGCGGGCTTCGGCGAAAAGGCCCTTGCCGAGACCGGTGCGCTTAATGGTCTTCAGATAGTCCTTCGGGATGATCATGTCGGTGTCGATGTTGACGACCGGCAGGGGCGCTGCAACGCCCGTGAGCTTCACGAATTTATCCATGACCTATGCTCCATTTCAGCAAAACGTACTTTCCTGAATGTGCATCTAGTCCAGTTTTTCGCCGAAATGAAGGAGAATCTTTCTAAAATGGCGGCCACGCGACGTTCGCGTGGCCTGGGGGCGGTGCGAGGCCTGTTACTTGGCAGGCGCGTTCAAGCCCCAGAGGACGCCGAACGGATCGCGAAGCTGGCCGTAGCGATCGCCCCAGAACATCAGTTCGACCGGCATGACGACTTCGGCGCCGGCGGCCACGGCACGATCCCACCAGAAATCGATATCGTCGATAACAAGCTGGATGGCAAAACCTTCATGGCCTTTGAAGGGATGGCCGTATTCGGGATAGGCATCCGCCAGCATGAGGGAGCTGTCATTGATATAGAGATGAATATGCATCGTCCGGCCGCTTTCATCGACCGGCACCCTGTGGGCCTCTTCGGCGCCGAAGGCCTTCTTGTAGAATTCCGCGGCCTTCACCGCACCATCGACGGTCAGGTAGGGCAGCAGGCCATTCTTCACCGGCGGCAGCTTGGCCGGTTTGTCTTCCATCGTATCCATGCTCGTCCTCCATCGTTTTTGAGCGCCGGCTGAATGCCCGGGTGCTTCAAAGACGTATCATGGAAGCATGATCCGACAGTGGCGGCCAATATTTTTGAAAGCAGGACCTCAGAGATCGATGATCGTGCCGCGGCCGTCGTTCCAGACGCGCATCTCCGGCTTGCCGTTGTTTGCCTTGGCGCGCACCGGAGCGGGCTTCATCTTCATCGAAAGCGCGCGTCCGACCATGAACACGGTCAGGATGCCGCCGACGGCAAGCGTCACCGAGAAGGTGAGAAGCAGCATGGCGACAAAGAAGGTGGCGCCGGCCAGCATGAAGAAGATGGAGCGAATGTTCTGCATGGGTTTGAAACCTTTCTACAGAAAGGAATGTGGTCCTTCCTTTTCCTCTCTGCAAGGCAAGCATGGCTTTTTGTTGTCTTGCCGGGCTTTGCGAAGCTTGGCACTAATGGCTGATGAAGCAAACCACACCTCTGCGTTCCTCAAGTCTGCGCCGCTCGGTGCTGAGTGTGCCGGCCATCAATCTGCGGGCGCTCGAAAAGAGCCGTTCTCTTGATTGTGATGCGGTTATTTTCGACCTGGAGGACTCCGTCGCGCCCGAGAGCAAGGGCCAGGCGCGGGAAAATCTGCATGCTTTTTTTGCCGGACCGCCGCTCGAGGGCAAGGAAAGGATCATTCGTATCAATTCTTTGTCATCCGGATTCGGGGCGGCGGATCTCGATCTGGTCAAGGCGCTTTTGCCCGACGCCGTTCTCCTGCCGAAAGTGGATGGATCCCAGGATGTCATCGATATTGGCGATCTGCTGGCCGATGTGCAGGTGCCGGAGGAGCTGCGCATCTGGGCAATGATCGAAACGCCGCGCGGCGTGCTGAACGTCGGGGCGATCGCCGAAACCGGCCGCATGCTGGGGGCGCGGCTCGATTGCCTCGTCGTCGGCCTCAACGACCTGCGCAAGGAAACCGGCGTCCTGCCGCAGCCGGGGCGAAGCTTTCTCGTGCCCTGGCTGATGCAGGTCATTCTCGCAGTCAAGGCTTATGGGCTTGATGCGCTCGACAGCGTTTTCAACGATTTTCGGGATGGCGAAGGTTTCGACGTCGAATGCGGGCAGGGTCGCGCTATGGGTTTTTCCGGCAAGATGCTGATCCATCCCGCGCAGATTGCGGCCGCCAACCGGCATTTCGGTCCGAGCGCGGAAGAGATTGCCGAAGCGCAGGCAATCATATCAGCCTTTGCCGATCCGGCCGCCCAAGGCCTCAACGTCATCAATGCGAACGGCCGGATGATTGAGCGGCTGCATCTTGTCCAGGCCGAAGCTCTGGTTCATAAAGCCCGCCTGATTTCTGCAAGAAAGCCCGCCTGATGAAACTCTACCGCTTCCTGACCGGTCCCGACGACGCTTCCTTCTGCCACAAGGTCACCGCCGCCCTCAACAAGGGCTGGTCTCTGGAGGGCTCGCCGACCTATGCCTTCAATGCCGCAACCGGCGCGATGCAATGCGGCCAGGCCGTCGTCAAGACTGTCGAAGGCAAGGATTACGATCCGGAGATGAAGCTCTCCGAGCAATAGCGCGTTCTGCCGAACGCACGGTTTCAGCGCTCGGCGGCTTCCTCGGCGCTGGCCTCGATCCGCTCCATATCCTCATCGCTCAGCCCGAAATGGTGGCCGATCTCGTGGATCAGGACGTGAGTGATGATATCGCCGAGCGTCTCGTCGTTCTCGGCCCAATAGTCGAGGATGGGGCGACGGTAGAGGCGAATGCGGTTCGGCATTTCGCCGGTTTCCACGGTGAAACGCTCCGAAATTCCCCTGCCTTCGAAAAGGCCGAGCAGGTCGAAAGGCGTTTCCAGCGCCATATCCTCGAAAACGTCGTCATCGGGGAAATCCTCAATCTCGATGGTGAGATTGGTCGTCAGCTGGCGAAATTCATCCGGTAAATGGCTGTAAGCCTCCATGGCCAGCGACTCGAAGGTGCTGATCGTCGGCGCATGGCGGTCCTGCCAATCATCGCTCTGGTCTACGCGGGCCATGAATATTCCTTCCTTTGCGGGCCCATATAGAACCTTTGCCGCCGATTTTCGAGTGCGGAATCAAAGGCAGGAATAAATTCATAAAAAATGATTGTTGACTCTTCTTCAGCTCTCTGGAATCCATAAGAACATAACAGGAACAATACGGACGGAGTAAACGCCATGGCGCAGAACGCCCTGGCGCGCGAGCGGCTTTTTGCGCTCCGCGAAACCATCGCCAAGCTAGAAGGAAAGCCTGCGCCGGCGCTTGCGGCAGCGGAGCGGGAAGCCATGGCTTCGGAAAAGACCGGAGAGATTCAGGAACGGAACGACCTCGGGCTTCGCCTACCAATTGGCGTGTCACCGCTCGACGAGGCGATGGAAGGCGGCCTGCCGCTCGACGCGATCATTGAATTTCGCGCTGCAAGTTCCCGCGATGCTGGGGCGGCAAGCGGCCTGGCTATGGCTGTTGTGACGTGGATGCAGAAACAAGAGGAAGATGCCGGGAGGTCTCTGCCGCTGCTCTGGATCGGCGATACGGTTGGCGCGCTGGAAGCAGGCCGGCCTTATGCCCCGGGGCTTAAGGATTTCGGATTGAAGCCGGAGCGATTTTTCCATGCCGCGCCGCGCAAGCTGGAGGATGCGCTCTGGCTTGCGGAAGCTGCCGTTGAAAGCGCAGCCTTCTCTGCCGTCGTCATGGAGGTGCGTGGCAATCCTCTGCATTTCGGTCTGACCGAAAGCCGTCGGCTTAGCCTCAGGGCGCGTGCCGCCCGCCGTCCGCTTTTCCTCATCCGTCAAGCCGGCGCGGAGGAAGCGAGCAGTGCTGCTTTGCGCCTTCGGGTCGAGCCGGCGCCGTCGCATCTGCGGCCGTTACCGGACGGATCGAAGCTAGCCGGCAGCATCGGCAACCCGATTTTCCGTCTCACGCTGGAGAAGAGCCGACATCCGGCTCCATTCTCCTTCCTTCTGGAGTGGAGCCCCCATGAACGCGAATTTCTTGCCGTCGACGAACCAAGCTTCACTCGGTCTCCAGGCGAAAAATCAGCGCATTCTGGCGCTCAGCTTCCCGCATCTGGCCACAGATCGCATCGCACGCAAGCGCTGGGGGCTTTCCTGGCGTTCGAAAGGGCGTCCTGAAGAACCGCCGCTCGCCTGTTGCGGCAAGCTCAACAACGCCATGCGTTTGACGGCGCTGGACGAATTCGCCGAGAGGTTGGGATTGCGGAAGGATCAAGGCGTTGCCGAAGCGCGCGCCATGTATCCGGCGCTCGATGTCATGGAAGAAGATCCTGCGGCCGACCGCCGGCTTTTGGAAGCCATTGCCGACTGGTGCGACCGTTATACGCCGATGGTGGCGTTCGATGGCAGGGATGGGCTGCTTCTCGACATTACCGGCTGCGCTCACCTCTTCGGCGGGGAAAGAGCTCTTCTCAAGGATATTCTGTCGCGGCTCTTCCATATGGGGCTCGATGCACGAGGTGCGGTCTCATCGACGCCGGGCCTTTCCTGGGCTGTCTCCCGTTTCGGAAACGGCGGCATCGTGGAAGACGAGGAGACGGAGCATGTTTTGATGCCGCTGCCTGTCGCGGCCTTGCGCCTGGAAGAACAGATCGTCGAGGCTTTGAAAAAGCTCGGGCTCAAATATGTCGGCGATGTCATTCATGCGCCGCGGGCGCCGCTCACCCGTCGTTTTGGCCAGGCGCTGCTTCTGCGGCTCGACCAGGCGCTGGGCCGCGAGGAGGAGCCGATCTCGCCCCGGCGTCCCGTCGCCAGTCTTTCGTCCGAACGTCGTCTGATCGAGCCGATCGGAACGGAAGAACAGATCCTTGCCGTCACCGGGCAGGTTGCCGTGTCGCTGAAGCCGTCGCTGGAAGCGCGCGGTGCCGGCGGGCGGGTGTTCGAGCTAGTGCTGTTTCGTGTCGACGGCAGGGTTTTCCGCATTTCCGTCGGTGCTTCGCGGCCGCTTCGCGAGCCGAAGCTCGTTGCAGGGTTATTTTCCGAACGGCTGCATGCGATTTATGACGATATCGATGCCGGCTATGGTTTCGAGATCCTGCGCCTGGATGTGCTGCGGCATGACCCGTTCAACGACACGCAGGGCGATTTTGAAGGTGACCGGCAGGATGAAATCTCTCTTTCAACCTTCGTCGACCGCGTTTCGGCCCGTCTTGGCCGGGATTGCCTGCAAAGTTTCCAACTTCGGGAAAGCCATGTGCCGGAGCGGGCCGTGATCACGGTACCGGCAATGGAGAGCCTACCGGCATTGCAGAAAGTGAAGCAGGACAGCGCGCTTCCTTTTCGTGAGGAGCGCCCTCTGCGGCTCTTTGCAAACCCGGAGCCTGTTGAGGTCGCATTTGCTGAAGTGCCGGACGGTCCACCGCAGACTTTCCGCTGGCGGCGGACACAACATCAGGTGGCAAGAAGTGAAGGACCGGAACGGGTCGCCATGGAATGGTGGATCGATGGGGATGATGCGCAGACGCGCGATTATTTCAGAATAGAGGATGAGTCTGGACACCGCTTCTGGATCTATCGTCAGGGTCTTTATGGTGAAAAACCCGATCCACGCTGGTTCATGCATGGGGTCTTTGCATGAGGGCCGAGCCTGCATTCTTCGAAATCGGCACGAGAACGAACTTCTCGTTCCTCGAAGGTGCCTCCAGCCCGGAGGAGATGGTCGTGCAGGCCGCTCACCTCGGACTCGGCGGTCTCGGCATTGCGGACCGCAATTCGGTTGCCGGCGTCGTCAGGGCACATGCGCAGGCCGAGCAGCTTGAGGAGAGATATAAAAACAGAGATGCGATTTTGGCTCAGGCAGCGAAGGAAGGGAAAAGAGAAGAGATTCTCGATCCTATCCGGATTCAGCCGGGCGCCCGACTCGTCTTTTCCGATGAAACGCCTGATATTCTCGCCTATCCCCGCAATCGGCAGGGCTGGGCGAATCTCTGTCGTCTCCTCAGCGCGGGCAATCTGAAAGAAGAGGCAGTCAAGGGCGCCTGCATTCTGACAGAAGCAGAGCTCATGGAATGGGGCGACGAGATGATGCTCGCGCTCGTTCCGGACCGGAGCCTTATCAGCGATCCTGCCCGCCAGCCGGTGCTTGAAGACTATCTGGAGCGGTTTCGCAAACGGTTCCGCAAGGGATTTTTCATGGCGTTGTCGCCAGCCTATGACGGGCGGGACCGGCAGGCCTTTGCGGTGTTTTCCATGTTGGCCGTCCGAAACCGTGTGCCCTTGATTGCAACCAATCAGCCGCTCTATCATCACCCCGATCGCCGGCCGCTTTCTGATATCGTGATCGCGATCCGGGAGCATGTGCAGATCTCGGAAGCCGGATTCCTTCTGGCGCCCAATGCCGAACGCTTTCTCAAGGATGCACGTGAAGTATCCAGGATTTTCCGGGACTATCCTCACGCGGTCGAGAATACGCAGGTGTTTTTCGCAGGGCTGAGCTTTTCCCTGAACGAGTTGAAACATAATTATCCCGCGGAAAACGATCCCGGCGAAACCCCGCAGCAAACTCTGAAAAGGCTGACGTGGGCAGGAGCGGCAAAACGTTATCCGGGTGGTATTCCCGAGAAAGTGGCGCAGCAGATCGAGTATGAGCTGAAACTCATCGGCGACAAGAATTATGCCTCCTACTTTCTGACGGTTCACAAGATCATCCAGCACGCTCGTTATCAGATTGGTGTGCTCTGCCAGGGGAGGGGGTCGGCAGCGAATTCGGTCATTTGCTTTTGTCTTGAGATTACCGAAGTCGATCCTCAAAAGAGCACGCTCCTCTTCGATCGCTTTATTTCGATGGACCGGGACGAGCCGCCTGATATCGATGTCGATTTCGAGCATGACAGGCGTGAAGATGTCATCCAGCATATTTATGGAAGGTATGGCGTCGCGCATGCCGGGCTGACGGCAGCCGTCACCAGCTATCGCACTCGTTCGGCGGGCCGCGAAGTCGCCAAGGCTTTTGGCCTGTCGGAGGATGTTCAGTCGGCCATCAGCAGTCTCGTCTGGGGCTGGTCGGAAGACAATCTCTCGGAGCGGGATGCGAAGGCGGCTGGCCTCGACATCAAAAATCCAGTGACGCGGAATGTGCTGAAATATGCATCGGAACTCCTCGGTTTTCCGCGTCACCTCACACAGCATGTCGGTGGCTTCGTCATCACGCGGGACCGGCTCGACGAAGTGGTGCCGATCATGAAGACGGCGATGCCGGATCGATACATGATCGAGTGGGACAAGGACGATCTCGACAATGTCAAGATTCTCAAGGTGGATGTTCTGGCGCTCGGCATGCTCACCTGCCTGCGGAAAGCTTTCTCGCTGCTTGAACTGCATTATGAGATCAAGAAGACGCTCGCCGATCTCGGCAATAGGGAGCATGGGGAAGAAGGCGAGCCGGTCTATGACATGATGGGCCGCGCCGATACGGTCGGGGTTTTCCAGATCGAAAGCCGGGCGCAGATGAGCATGCTGCCGCGTCTGAAGCCCAGGCGCTTTTATGATCTTGTCATCGAGGTGGCGATCGTCCGGCCGGGACCGATCCAGGGCGACATGGTCCATCCCTATCTGAAAAGACGGGAACAGACGAAAAGGAATATTCCGATCGAATATCCGAGTGAGGAGCTGAAGACGGTTCTTGAAAGAACTCTTGGTGTGCCTTTGTTCCAGGAGCAAGCCATGCAGATTGCAATCACTGCGGCAGGCTTTGCGCCAGCGGAGGCGGACCGGCTTCGACGCGCCATGGCAACGTTTAAAAGAACCGGCACGATCGGCAATTTCGAGACGCGTTTCATCGAGGGGATGACGACAAACAAGCGTTACACCAAAGAATTTGCGCAGCAATGTTTCAATCAGATCAAGGGTTTCGGTGAGTATGGGTTCCCCGAAAGCCACGCCGCCTCCTTCGCGCTGCTGGTTTATGCCTCCTCGTGGATCAAAGCCTATTATCCCGATGTCTTCTGTGCGGCGCTGCTGAATTCACAGCCGATGGGATTCTACGCGCCGGCCCAACTGGTACGGGATGCACGAGAGCATGGCGTGAAAATCCTGCCGGTCGATATCAACCAGTCGGACTGGGATTGTACCCTGGAAGAGGCCGCCTTCGATCATACGGCCATTGATTTCCGGCACCGTGAAATGCGGGAAATCATCAGGACACGACATGCGGTACGGCTCGGCCTGCGGCAGATCAAGGGTCTTTCGTCCACCGATATGCAGTTGCTCGTCGACAATCGTGGAGGAGGTTACGCGTCGGTGCGTGATCTCTGGCTGCGTTCCGGGCTGCAGAAATCCGTCATCGAGCGACTGGCGGATGCGGACGCCTTTCAATCCATCGGACTATCGCGTCGCGAGGCGCTTTGGGCGGTACGGGCTCTCGATGTGAAGAGCGCAACGGAGGAACTGCCGCTTTTCGGACAAGTGCGCCATATCGATCTGCAGCCCGAACCTCAGGCAAAGCTGCCGGATATGCTGCCGGGAGAGCAGGTGATCGAAGATTATCGCTACCTTTCGCTGTCGCTGAAGGCGCACCCCGTATCTTTCCTGCGCGACGATTTGCGCAATGCTCGCGTAACACGCAATGTCGACTTGCTGCGCGTCGCGAACGGGCAGCGGGTGACGATTGCCGGCCTGGTGCTGGTGCGGCAGCGACCGGGATCGGCCAGCGGCGTGATCTTCATGACACTGGAAGATGAAACCGGCGTTGCCAATGCGATTGTCTGGCCGAAAATTTTCGAAAAATACCGGTCGGTCGTCATGGGTGCGCGGTTGGTGAAGATCTTCGGAAAACTGCAAAGCCAGAGTGGCGTGATTCATACCGTCGTCGAGCATATCGAGGACATGACGCCTGCCCTTGGTATCCTGCAGCGCGAGGCCCGCCGTTTCGGCGCTTGCGAACGCTCGGACGAGGTATTGCGGCCCGGCGGCGACCAGCGGCAGCTTGGCGATGCGCGCAAGAGGATGGGGCGAGAGACGGCTGCCGCAAGCCGGCATACGGATGTGGCGGAAACCGCCGATGTCATGCCGCGCGGCCGGAATTTTCATTGAAACGCGTCGCGCTGCCCTGACTTATCTCCACGTCTTTTGTCGTGCATGTCATCGCCTCCGAAGTGAATATTAGAAAATTTGCAACAGGCTCCGCCCAACGTGCCTTGCAGGGAAGCGGACTCGAATTTTTTCTTGACAGCTACCATCTTCTTTAGCAGAAAACACGATAGTCAGTGTCATGTTTGGAAATGAAGACGTGCTTGTCTGCAGCTGCAATTACATAACCGACAAGGAAATCCGGGAGGTTATCACCAACTTTCTCGACGAAGATTGTTGGCAGCTTATCGTGCCTGCGAAGGTCTACCACGCCATGGAAAAACGCGGCCGTTGCTGCGGCTGCTTCCCCAACGTGGTCGACATCATCATCCAGACCACCGAGGAATATCACGCCCGTCGCCACTCGACGGAGGCCGAAATATTTGATTTCATGTCGCGCTTGAAGCAGTTCCATGAGGAAAACAGGAGAGCGGACATTGAAAGGCGACAAAAAGGTCATCGAGCGGCTTAACGAGGCATTGTTCCTCGAACTCGGTGCGGTCAACCAATATTGGGTTCACTATCGTCTTCTCGAAGATTGGGGCTACACGAAACTCGCCAAGAAGGAACGCGCCGAGTCCATCGAAGAGATGCATCATGCCGACCGGCTTGTCGCCCGCATCATCTTCCTCGAAGGTCATCCCAATCTGCAGACCTTGGCCCCTCTGCGTATCGGCCAGAACGTCAAGGAAGTCCTCGAAGCCGACCTCGCCGGCGAGTACGACGCCCGCACGGCTTACAAGAAGTCGCGCGATATCTGTTATGACTCCGGCGACTATGTGTCGATGAAGCTGTTCGAAGAGCTGCTGGCCGATGAAGAAGGCCATATCGACTTCCTCGAAACGCAGCTCGATCTGCTCGAAAAAATCGGCGAAAGCAAATACGGCCAGCTCAACGCCGATTCCGCCGACGAAGCCGAATAAGCTTCTACCAGATGCCGGCCGCGTCAGGGCGGCCGGCACTCCCGCGCTCGCCGCGCGCAAATCGGAAGCATCCCGGTCTGATCAGTCCTCCGATTTCAATGCTGTCAGATGCTGGAATTCGGCGATCACCTGGTCATAGACGGCGCGTTTAAAGGGGACGATCAGGCCAGGTAGCTCCTGCATCGGCTTCCATTCCCAGGCGTCGAATTCGGGATCGTGGCCGCCGGGCGGCGGGTTGATGGCGATCTCGTTCTCGTCGCCCTCGAAGCGGAAGGCGAACCAGCGCTGCGTCTGACCGCGGAATTTTCCTTTCAGTCCGATGCCGATCAGCGTCGGCGGCAGATCGTAATTGATCCAATCGCTTGCCTCGGCGAGCAACGTCACCGTCCTGATGCCGGTTTCCTCATAGAGCTCGCGATAGGCGGCATCCAGGGGATCCTCGCCCTTGTCGATGCCTCCCTGGGGCATCTGCCAGAGCTGCGGCGAGCCGTCATATTCGGAATTGCCGTCAGGGATGCGTCGGCCGGCCCAGACCAGGCCATCGCGGTTCAGGATCATCACGCCGACGCATGGGCGATAGGGCAGATCCTCGGCTTTCACGGTCGCTTGGCTCATCTTCTTCTCCGTTGAGACATCATCTCAGGGGTTATTGGGGTCGTTGGAAAGCGCCGCGACGCCGACGATCTCGATGCCGCGCATCGAAGCCTCCTCGCTCCACTTGGCAATGGCGTCGACGCTTTCGTCAAAAGCCGAGGCGATGCCGATCGCCTGGCCGTTTTTGCGCGCGATGCGTTCGAGCTCGTCGAGTTTCTTCAGTATGGCGTCGACATTAAGCTGGCCGTCGAGTTGCAGATCGGCAAAGGCATAGGGCAGTTCGGTCCCCTTGGCGACATCAGCTGTTTTCGACTGCGCCGACGTCCCGTCGTCGAGGAAGAGCAGACCGCGTTTGCCGATCTCGCGCATCACGGGTTCCATGGCGGCAGGCTCGGAAAGGAAACGGCCGCCGAGATAGTTCATGATACCGGTGTAATTGGTGATCTCGCCCATCGCCTTGTGCAGGTTCTCGATGTTGCGGGCGATCGGCTTTGAGGTCAGCAGTGTCTCCGGGCCCGGATCATTGGCCGGATAATCAAACGGTTCCAGCGGCACCTGAAGAAGGATTTCATGGCCGCCGCGGCGAGCCTCCTGCATCCAGCGCTGGAGGCCGTTGCCGCTTGCGGCAAAGGCCAGCGTGATCTCCTCGGGCAGTTCGGCGATGGCGCGCTGCGTTCCTGTCTGGCTGAGCCCAAGGCCGCTGACGACAATGGCAATGCGCACACCGCGGGCGCCGGACGAGGGGCGGGCATACTGATCCATCGGCCGTCGGCCGTCGGGACCGACGATCGGCAGCCTGCCATAGGCCGAATCCTCGAGCAGTGTCTCGTTCGGCAGCGCCGCCATGCGCGGATCCTGGCCGACCTGCATGGCATCGACCAATACCGGTCCGCTGCCGTCGCGGGGACGGGGGCTGTATTTGGTAACGACGGAGCCGTCGCCGGTGACCATCTGCTCGACATTGGCGCCCGAACGCGGTTCCGCGCGCGGCATTCCATCCGCCGCCTGGCCGGCCGGCGTCTGCGCTGGTTGAGGTGTGCTGGAAGAGGGCGCTGCCGCTTGCTCGGTTGCCGGCGTTTTTTTGCGCTCGAGCTCGTCGCCGCGAAAGGCCGTATACAGAGAGAAGCCGCCTATCGCGAAAAGGCATAGACTGGCGGCAATGCGGCCGAGGCGCAGCACTCCCGGCCGCCGACTGCCGGTTTTGCGGTTGCGCCCCAAAGGCGCATGCAGGTCCGTTCCCAATTTTCTCGCCCGCTCCAAACCGGGAAACAGCAGAAAGGGTCAAGGCCGGGCGAGTGCCCGGCCTTGCAATGATCGATTACTTGGCGACGACGGCCTTGTCCGGGTTCGGCGGGAAGGCCGGATCGGTCTTCTTGCCGCGCAGCAGGTCGAGCGCGTAGTTCAGCTGAACGTCGTCCTTCGGGTCTGGCGGCACATAGGCAACGGAGCCTGAACCCTCGTCGGTTTCGCTCTGGCCCTTGATGTGGCCGCGCAGGCTGGATTCACCCTCCGTCACCATCTTGCCCTGAAGTTCCTCCGGCAGCGGCTCCTCGACCTTAATGTCGGGTGTGATGCCGGTGCCCTGGATCGAGCGCCCCGACGGCGTGTAATAGAGCGCCGTGGTCAGGCGTAGCGCGCCGTTTTCACCGAGCGGGATGATCGTCTGGACAGAACCCTTGCCGAAGGAGCGGGTGCCGAGAACGGTGGCGCGACGAAGATCCTGAAGGGCGCCGGCGACGATTTCCGATGCGGACGCCGAACCGCCGTTGATCAGCACAATAACCGGCTTGCCGTCCGTCAGATCGCCCGGGCCGGCATTGAAGCGGCGGGTTTCATCGGGATTGCGGCCGCGGGTCGAAACGACCTCGCCACGCTGCAGCAGGGCATCGGAGACATTGATCGCCTGGTCGAGCAGACCGCCCGGATTGAGGCGCAGGTCAAGGACGTAACCCTTCAGCTTGTCGGCCGGAACGGTGTCCTTGATCTTCTTGATCGCCTTCTCCATGTCGGGATAGGTCTTTTCGGTGAAGGAGATGATGCGGAGATAACCGACATCGTCCTCGACGCGCGACTTGACGGCCTGGACGGCGACAACGTCACGGACGATCGTCAGCTCGATCGGCTTGTCGGCGCCCTTGCGGATCAGCGTCAGCTTGATTGGGGTGTTGACGGCGCCGCGCATCTTCTCGACGGCGTCTTCCAGCTTCAGGCCGCGAACGGACTGCCCGTCGATCTCGGAAATGTAGTCGCCGGCGAGAACACCGGCCTTGGCGGCGGGCGTGTCATCGATCGGCGTGATGACCTTGACGAGCTCGTCTTCCATTGTGACTTCGATGCCGAGACCGCCGAACTCACCCTTCGTCTGGGTGCGCATATCTTCAGCGTCCTTCGCATTCATGTAGCTCGAATGCGGGTCGAGCGAAGACAGCATGCCGTTGATGGCGTTTTCGATCAGCTTGTCTTCGGCCGGCGGCGTGACGTACTGCGCGCGCACTCGTTCGAAGACATCGCCGAATACCGACAGTTCCTTGTAGGTGGAGGATCCGGCTGCTTCTGCCGGCACACCTGCCGAATAAATGACGCTCATCGCGGTCGCACCCATCAATGCGCCGACCAGAACAAGAGAAGCCCTACGAATCATTGCGTGCCTTTCCAGTGTCCTTGGCGGTCCACCACGGTCGGGAATCGACCGGTTTACCGTCTTTTCGAAATTCAATGTAAAGCGTTGGCCGGTCCGTTTCCAGCGCCAATGCAGTTGCGCTCGCCACTCTTTTCGCTCCCATCATGGCGAGCGGTTCACCAGAGAAAACGAATTTTCCCTGACGGGTATTGATGGTATCCATTCCCGAGAGAACCAGGTGGTATCCGTCGCCCGCGTCGAGAATGATCATCTGACCGTAACTGCGGAAAGCGCCGGCAAAAACCACCAGCCCGTCTGCCGGGGCCGTCACCACTGTCTCCGGGTTGGTGGCGACCGTCATTCCCATGGCTTCATGCCCGGTGCCATCGGCATCGCCGAACTGGCGCAGGATATCGCCTGCCACGGGCAGTTCCAATTTCGCCCTCAAATCTGCGAAGGGATATGCGGGCGCAATGCGGTTTTTATCGGGCACGCCGCTCTCGGCCAGCGCCTTGGCCTGAGCCCGCTGCTCGTCCGTCAAGAGCTTGCGGTTCTCCTCGGCCTGACGGGCCGCGGCGGCCGCTTCGCGTACCGAGGCGATCTCGGATTCCATCGAGGCGACGAGGCCTTCGAGGCTGGTCGCCTTGCCCGCGAGTTCCTCGGACCGCTTCTTCTCGGCCTCCAGATCAGCGGCGTTGCTGCGGCTGAGCTTGTCGTTTTCGGCAAGCAGCAGATCCATGCGCCGCTCTTCCTCGATGCTGTCGGTCATCGTCGCCGTCAGCTGGCTCTTCTCGGCGGCGCTTGCCGTCTGTAGCGCGGCCAGGCTTGCGAGATCGGCGGCGAGCTTGTCGGTTTCCTTGCGGATGCCGGGAACGACGGCGCCGAGCAGGATGGCGCTGCGCACGGATGCGAGCGCGTCGTCCGGGGTGACGAGCAAAGCCGGCGGCGGATTGCGGCCCATGCGCTGAAGTGCCGCCAGCACCTCGGCCAGCAGGCCGCGGCGTTCGTGCAGGGAACGGCGGATGCCATTCTCCTTGACGCCGAGGTCGGCAAGCTTCTTCTCGCTCTCAAGGATCTGTTTTTCCAGCCCCTTGCGGCGGGCGGCGGAATCGATCAGCGCCTGGCGAATGCTCTGCGTGCTCTTTTCCAGATTGGCGATACTCTGCTGGAGTTCGCTCACCTTATCGGAGGAGAGGCTGATTGATTTCGACAGGGTTTCGAGTTCGGCGCGGGTCTGATCGCGTTTGGCGGCAAGTTCGGCGGCCGGATCAGGCGGCGGCGCCTCGGCGGGCGGCGGGTGTGAAGATTGCGCCGCTTCCGGGGCGGCATCCTGGGCCAGGACCGAAAACGGGCTTGTCGAGACGAGGATGACCGCAACACCGAAACCGGCCGCAAGTGCCGGCAAAATCATGCGGTGTCGCCTGGTTGGAGTCGTCGTCATGCGTGTCAGGGCACTCTCTCAAATCGCGCGGAGACTAAGCTGATTTGGCACGCTTTGCCAGAAAGTTTGCAGGAGAAAGCCTGCCTGCGCAAAACACGGCTGCGTGACAATGCGACGCATAGCCGAGCCATGGACCGAGCGTGAATGGTCAGACGCGGTGATAGGGGTGGCCGGACAAAATGGTGACGGCGCGGTAGAGCTGCTCGGCGATCAGCGTGCGCACGAGTTGATGCGGCCAGGTCATCTTGCCCAGGCAAAGCGTGGCGTCGGCCCGGTCGTAAAGGCCGGAATCAAGTCCGTCGGCTCCGCCGATTGCAATCGTCAGCTCACGTTTGCCCTGGTCACGGTAGTTGCCGAGCAGCTTGGCGAAGGCTTCACTGTCGAGCGCCTTGCCGCGTTCATCCAGAAGGATGAGAACGCTGCCCTCGGTCAGCGATTTCAGCAGCATCGCCCCCTCCTCGCGCTTTCGAGTCTCCGCATTGGAGGCCCGGCTTTCACCGACTTCAGCAACGCGGGTGAATTCGAGGCCGACAGCAGAGCCGGCCTTGGCAAAACGATCGAGGTAACGGGCCACAAGATCCTTTTCGGGGCCGGACTTCAGCCGTCCCACCGCAAAAAGACCAATTCGCATTTCCCCGCTCCTGCTCGTGACGGCATTTCAGGCACACGATACACCGCGGCCGGCTTCTCATGTTTCCCGGCCAGTCAAATGCCGCATCTCAGGCGCCGGGCGATGCCGGCCCGCCTGTCAGTGCCGTGTCTCTTCATCCATATCCGGAGCCGCCCACATCTTTTCGATGTTGTAGAACTCGCGGATTTCGGGACGGAACACATGCACAATGATGTCACCCGTGTCGATCAGGATCCAGTCGCCGCCTTCCTGACCTTCGACGCGGGCCGTACCGAAGCCTTCGTCCTTGAGATCGGTGAGCAGGTGATCCGAGATCGCCAGGACGTGCCTGTTCGAGCGGCCGGAGACGACCACCATGTAGTCTCCGAGCGCCGATTTTCCGGCAATGTCGATGGTGACGATATCTTCAGCTTTGGAGTCCTCAAGGCTGGTGAGGACGGCTTCTAAGGCGCGGGCAGCGGCATCGGCGCCACGTTCCGCACTCTTCGGGACAACGGCGAGCGTTTTTCCCTTGGCGTGTACTGTTGTCAGTTTTTTCCCTTTCCTGGAATGACAAACCATGCACAACACGAGATCCGATTGGGACCGGATCATGGTTAAGATAGGCATCAAACCATTAATGTTTCAAGACGTGCTAAGGTACAGAGCCGCCGAAAATCCGATATGACGTCCGAAATGAAGAATATTGCCGCCGGGGCTGCTAGTGCGGTCGGTGTACAGTTTCCGTACCGCGGCGTAAAGTGCGGCAAATTCCTCGATTTTCCGATTCGATGACCGACTCAGCCGTAAAAACACCTGTTCCCGTCCTGCGAATCAGCTTCCCGAATGAGCACCGCCTCGGTCACGGCAAGATGGAACTGCTGGAGCATATCCGCGCGACCGGGTCGATCTCGGCGGCCGGGCGGGCGATGGACATGTCCTATCGCCGCGCGTGGCTGCTCGTCAGCGAGATGAACCGGATGTTCTCAGAACAGGTGGTGGAGCCGCAGCGCGGCGGCCAGAAGGGCGGCGGCGCGGCATTGACGCCGTTCGGCGAAGAATTGCTAGCGCGGTTTCGCCGGATGGAACAGACGGTGCGGGAGAGCCTTGCCGAGGATCTCGCCTGGCTCGAAGCCAAGCGTAACCTGCTGCTTGGCGAGCACGATTGATCAGCTTTCCAGGGCAACCGTCTTGATGATGGCGAAGACGGTCTTGCCGGGCCGGAGATCGAGGCGCTCGCAGGAAAGCGCGGTGATGCGCGAGAGAACGGCATCGCCGTCACAATCGAGCCGGATTTCGACCGTCCCGTCGTCGTCCGGTGACATGTTTTCGATTCTGCCTTCAAGAATGTTCAGCGCGCTCAGACCCTCGGGCCTTGCGGTCGCCAGCATGACATCTCGGGAAGGAATGCGGATGCGGACCGGTCTGCCTGAGGCAAGGGCGGTGCCGGGAATATGCAGCCGGTTGGATTTCAGGGCGACGATCGACAGGCGGTGGCGCGCATCGAAGCTCTCGACCGTGCCTTCGAGCAGCGCCCCCACCTCTTTCCGGTCGGAAGCCGCAGAGGGATGGCTCAATATGTCGATTGCGGGACCTGTCGCCTCGACCTTGCCGTCGTGCATGACGACGACCTGGCTTGCCAGCCGCGCCACCTCGGCGATCGCATGGCTGACATAGACGATCGGGATTTCGGTCTCATCGCGCAACCGCTCGAGATAGGGCAGGATCTCGGCCTTGCGCGCCTCGTCGAGGGCGGCAAGCGGCTCGTCCATCAGGAGCAGGCGCGGCGAGGAGAGAAGGGCGCGGCCGATCGCGACCCGCTGCTTTTCGCCGCCGGAAAGTTTTGCGGGGCTGCGTTCCAACAGCGGCTCGATGCCGAGCAGGTCGATGATATGGTCGAAGCTCTCGCGGTGTGCCGCCTTGGGGGCAAACCAGCGGCCGTAGGAAAGATTGGCGCGGACGCTCAGATGCGGGAACAGCCGCGCCTCCTGGAAGACATAACCGAAACGGCGGCGGTGTTTCGGGACGAAGATGCCAGCTGTCGTTTCGGTGAGGCGCTCGCCGTCAAGCACGACGCGGCCCTCATCCGGCCGGGCGAGACCGGCAATGATGCGCATCAGTGAGGTTTTGCCTGAGCCGGAGCGGCCGAACAATGCGGTCACACCGCCTTCGGAGGTGAAGGCGGCGTCGAGCGTGAAGGCACCGAGCCTTTGTTTTGCCTTGACGATCAGCGTCATTCCGGATCGATCCTCCGGCCGGCGAGACGAGCGAGGAATTCGGAGGCGAGCAGGGCGGCCATGGATATGACGATGGCGACGAGCGTCAGCCGCAGCGCACCGGCATCACCGCCCGGCACCTGGGTGAAGGTGTAGATCGCTGCCGGCAGCGTCTGCGTCTCGCCCGGAATGTTGGAGACGAAGGTGATCGTCGCGCCGAATTCCCCCATCGCCTTGGCGAAAGAAAGGATCATGCCGACGATGATGCCCGGGAGTGTCAACGGCAGTGTGATCGTCAGGAAAACCCAGACAGGGCCGGCGCCGAGCGTTCCGGCCGCCTCTTCCAGCTTGCGGTCGACCGCTTCGATCGAAAGGCGGATGCTGCGCACCATCAAGGGAAAGGCCATGACGGCGCAGGCGAGTGCGGCGCCCGTCCAGCGGAAGGAGAAGACGATGCCGAAATGCTGGTCGAGCAGACTGCCGATCGGGCCGCGGCGGCCGAAGAGGATTAGGAGAAGGAAACCGGTGACGACGGGCGGCAGGATCAGCGGCAGGTGAACGATGCCGTTCAGCACCGACTTGCCCCAGAAGCGGCCGCGGGCCAAGAGCAGGGCAACGAGAATGCCGAAGGGCAGGCTCGCCAGCATCGCGACGATCGAGACGCGCAGGCTGAGCAGGATCGCCGTCCATTCCTCATTGCTCAGGCCCAGAACATCCAATCCAAACGGTCTCCCTGATGATCGAAGTCGCCGAGGCAAGCCTCAGTTTGATGACGAACCTACGGTGTCACTCGACGCCTGCCCCTCATCCACGGGGAGAGGGTTAGGATGAGGGGCAACCATCTGAACGAAGCGGGCAGCCAGAGCAGTGGGTCAGCAGCCTTGACTGACGCTAAGCTGTCGCCCCTGATTCCGCAATCGCCTCCGTTTCTCAATCACTTCAGGATAGTGAAGCCCTGCGCCGTGAAGAAGACGGACGCCTTGTCCGATTTCAGGAAGTCGAGATAGGCCCTTGCATCCGGGTTCTTGCTCTTAGCAACGATCGCGACCGGATAGATGATCGGTGGGTGGGAGTCGGCCGGGAAGGTGCCGACGATCGCGACACCCTTGTCGGCCGCCGCGTCGGTCTGGTAGACGATGCCATAAGGCGCTTCGCCGCGGGAGACAAGGGCGAGGGCTGCGCGTACGCTTTCGGCGCCAGCGACCTTGCTTTCGACCGATGTCCAGACGCCGAGTTTTTCCAGCGCAGCCATGCCGTATTTGCCCGCGGGAACCGATTTCGGCTCACCCATGGCAAGCCTGCCGTCACCGAGCAAAGCGGCGAGATCGAAACCCTGTTTGATCTCGACCGACTTTGCCTTGTCCTTTTCGGCCACGAGCACGATCCGGTTTCCGAGCAGGTTCGAGCGGGTGTCGGCTTTGATCAGCTTCTTATCCGCGAGGTAGTCCATCCAGTCGAGATCGGCCGAGATGAAGATGTCGGCCGGCGCGGCGTTTTCGATCTGCTTGGCAAGAGCCCCGCTCGCCGCATAGGAGGCGACGGCTTCCTTGCCGCTCTCCTGGGTCCAAGCGGCATTGGCGGCGTCGAGCGCATTTTTGAGACTTGCCGCGGCAAACACGGTCAGCTTCTCAGCGGCTCCGGTTGGTGCCGGCAGCGCCGCGCCTATGCAGAGAGCCGCGATCGCGGCGGTTGCCAGCTTCATCCATTGGCAGCGGTTCTGCATGCATTCACTCCCCAGGTCTCGAAATATTTCTACGAATATAACGATACTCATAGTTTGGCTAGGGGATATGTCCGTGAAAATATAACCCTACCGGCGGCCGGGCTTATCTCTTCATGACGGGCTTGCTTTTGAAAGGTTGGTCCGTAGGCGCGCAATGAGCGGGGATGGCGATTGCCAAGCGGACCCGCAGGGGGAAAGAGTTGTTTTGCAGAGCTTGCCGATTAATGCGGCAGCATTCGACGCCTTGTGACTGCAGTATTGCGTCGGTTGCATTGCTGCATTGCACAAAATGATATTCACCTTGCCGCGGAATATGGTACAACACATTCATCGAAACGGCTTTCTCCTCCTCCCATAGCCGTTCGACAGGATCGGCAACACTCCTCCTCCCAGTTGTCGATCGAGTTTATAAGCCCGACGGATCTCCTCCCCCGTCGGGCTTTCTCGTTTCCGGGATTTTTTCTAAAATCAACTATCTGACCGTGCCCGGCAAAGCGCCGTTGCGGATTGCCGTCGAGCTCAGGCCGGAGCGTGGGCCGTGGATGAAGGTCCAGGCCGGAGCCCGCTTCTTCCAGAGAACGCGCGCATCGTCCTCGTCGACGCGCGCGAAATCGAAGCTCCGCGTCATTTTCGAAGAGAGATAGGAGAGCGTCGCGCCCGGCCGGTCGATCACCGCGATCGGAAAGGTGCGGGCGATCTCCTGCCATTTCTGCCATTTGTGAAAGGTCTGCAGGCTGTCGGCGCCCATGATCCAGATGAAATGCACATGCGGATTGCGGGCCTTGACGCGGGCCAGCGTATTGGCGGTGTAGCTGACGCCGAGCGTCTGTTCGAAAGCGGTGACCTTGATGCGCGGATCGGCGGCGACACGCTCGCTTTCGGCAATTCGTTCGGCGAGCGGCGCGAGAAGATTGCGGCTTTTCAGCGGATTGCCGGGGGTCACCATCCACCAGAGCTGGTCGAGACCGAGCCGCTTGATGGCGATTTCGGCGACGAGCGCATGGCCCTCATGGGGCGGATTGAACGACCCGCCGAACAGGCCGACGATCATGCCGCGCTCGCTGTGCGGCATGCGGAGATAACGTCGGTCCAGCTCTTCCGTCGTCACGTCAGGGTCGGGTCTGTCCGGCACCGCGCACCCGGTATTTGAAGGAGGTCAGCTGTTCGACACCGACGGGACCGCGGGCATGCATCTTGCCGGTGGCGATGCCGATTTCCGCGCCCATGCCGAACTCACCGCCATCGGCGAACTGGGTAGAAGCGTTGTGCAGCAGGATCGCCGAATCGACTTCGGTGAAAAAACGCTCGACGACGCCGGGATCCTCGGCGATGATGGCCTCGGTGTGGTTCGAGGAATATTTCTGGATATGGCCGATGGCACCCGATATGCCGTCGACGACGGCGACCGAGATGATCGCGTCGAGATATTCGGTCGACCAGTCCTCCTCCGTCGCGGGCTTCAGGCCGGGCGCAACTTTCAGCACCGCCGCCGAAGCGCGGATCTCGCAGCCGGCGTCCGTCAGCACCTCGAGCAGCGGCGTCAGATGCGTGCCGGTTGCCGCGATATCGACGAGCAGAGTCTCGGCCGCGCCGCAGATGCCGGTGCGGCGCATCTTGGCGTTGACGACGATCTTCTTCGCCATTTCGATATCGGCCGAGGCATCGACATAGATATGGCAAAGGCCTTCGAGATGGGCAAAGACCGGCACCCGGGCCTCGGTCTGCACGCGGGCAACCAGGCTTTTGCCGCCGCGCGGCACGATGACGTCGATTGCGCCGTCGAGGCCACGCAGCATGGCGCCGACGGCGGCTCGATCGGTAACAGGGACAAGTTGGATAGCGTGCTCTGGAAGTCCCGCGGCCTTCAATCCTTCAACCATGCAGGCATGGATAGCCTGCGATGAACGGCGCGAATCCGAGCCGCAGCGCAGGATGACCGCATTGCCCGCTTTCAGGCAGAGCGCCCCGGCATCGGCGGTGACGTTCGGCCGGCTTTCGAAGATCACCCCGATGACGCCGAGCGGCGTGCGGACGCGCTCGATCTTCAGGCCGTTCGGCCGGTCCCAGGCGGCGATGACTTCGCCAACCGGATCGGCAAGGGCGGCGATGGCGCGGATTCCCTCGGCCATCTCGGCAATGCGCTTTTCGTTCAGCGTCAACCGGTCGACGAAGGAGGCAAGCGTTTCGCTGCCTTCGATATCCTTCAGGTCCTTGGCGTTTTCGGCCAGGATATGCGCCCTGCTCGCCAGGATCGCGTCGGCCATGGCGTTCAGGGCCTTGTTCTTCGCCTCGGTGGACGCAAAGCCCAACGGTCGCGCGGCAGCCTTCGCCTTGCGGCCGATGTCGTTCATCAGCGCATCAATGTCAGGCCCCGGCGCAACGGTATCAAGCATAGCTCGCGTCCTTCTTCTGCCTTTCCGATTTCGGTCTGATCTGGGTGGTCATCACCATGTCGTCGCGATGGACCATGGCGGCGCGCCCGGCATAACCGAGAATGGCCGCGATCTCGGCCGACTTGCGGCCGGCGATGCGGCGGGCGTCCTCGGCATCGTAGCTTGCCAACCCGCGGGCGATCTCGCGACCGGCCGGTCCGATGATCGCTACCGTGTCGCCACGGCTGAAGAGGCCGGAAACGCTGCGCACGCCGGCGGGAAGCAAGCTCTTGCCGGCGCCGAGCGCGGTGACGGCGCCCTCGTCGACATGCAGTTCGCCTGCCGGCTGCAGCTGCCCGGCGATCCAGGTCTTGCGGGCGGTGACTGGCGTTCCGGAAGGAGCGAACCAGGAGGAGCGCGCGCCGTTTTCGATCGCCGACAGAGGGCTGTCGGTCTTGCCCGACGCGATGATCATGGCGCAGCCCGACGTGGTGGCGATCTTGCCGGCATCGATCTTGGTGCGCATGCCGCCACGCGAGAGCTCGGAGGCGGCCCCTCCGGCCATCGCCTCGATTTCCGGGGTGATTTCGCCGATCGTCTCGAGGAAGGCCGCATTCGGATCGAGATGCGGCGGCGCGGTGTAGAGGCCGTCAATATCGGAAAGGAGGATGAGCAGGTCGGCGCCGGTCATCGTCGCCACACGGGCGGCAAGCCGGTCGTTGTCGCCATAGCGGATCTCGCTGGTCGCGACCGTATCGTTCTCGTTGATGATCGGCACGGCGCCGATCTTCAGGAGCTGATTGACGGTGGCGCGTGCGTTGAGATAGCGGCGGCGTTCCTCGGTATCACCGAGCGTCAGCAGGATCTGGCCGGCGACGATTTCGTCGCGCGACAGGCTCTCCGACCAGGCGCGTGCCAAGGCGATCTGGCCGACGGCGGCGGCGGCCTGGCTTTCCTCTAGCTTCAGCGCGCCGGCGGGCAGGTTGAGCACCGAGCGGCCGAGCGCGATTGCCCCCGAGGAGACGACGAGCACGTCGATCCCCTTGGCCTTCAGGCCTGCAATATCGGCGCACATCGCATCGAGCCAGGCCTTCTTCAGCCCGGCCTTACGATCGACCAGCAGGGCCGAGCCGATCTTGATGACGATGCGGCGGTAGCGGCCAAGCGGCTTACGGCTGGTCATCGGCCGCATCCTCGTCCGTGCCTTCTTCGCTGACGATCATGTCGCGATGCCGGAGCTTCGGCACCTTGGCGGGCTTTTCCTCGGCATTCTCTTCGACGATGATATCGCGCAGCGCGCGCAGAACCTCGGTCATGCCCCTGCCGGTGACAGCGGAGATCTGGAAGGGAGTCTTGCCGCAGGCCTTCGCCAGCTCCTTCGTCTTCTTCTTCAGTTCGGCCTCGTCAAGCACGTCGATCTGCGACAGCGCCACGATCTCGGGCTTATCGGTCAGCTCATTGCCATAGGCTTCGAGCTCGTGTTTGACCGTCTTATAGGCCTTGCCGACCTTTTCCTCCTGGGCGGAGACAAGATGGAGCAGCACGCGGGTGCGCTCGACATGGCCGAGGAAACGGTCGCCGATGCCGACGCCCTCATGAGCGCCTTCGATCAGGCCCGGAATATCGGCCAGGATGAACTCCCGCTCGTCAACCGTGGCAACGCCGAGATTGGGATGCAGCGTGGTGAAGGGGTAGTTGGCGATCTTCGGCCGGGCGCGGGTGACCGACGCGAGGAAGGTCGACTTGCCGGCATTGGGCAGGCCGACAAGGCCGGCATCGGCAATCAGCTTCAGCCGCAGCCAGATGGTTTTTTCCTCGCCGGGCAGGCCGGGATTGGCCCAGTCCGGGGCCTGATTGACCGAAGTTTTGAAATGGGCGTTGCCGAAGCCGCCATTGCCGCCATGGGCGAGGCAGTAACGCTGGCCTTCCTCGGTCAGGTCGCAGATCATCGTTTCCCGGTCTTCCTCGAAGATCTGGGTTCCTACGGGGACCTTCAACGTCACATCGCTGCCGTTGGCGCCGGTGCGGTTGCGGCCCATGCCATGGGTGCCGATCGTCGCTTTGAAATGCTGCTGGTAGCGGAAATCGATCAGCGTGTTGAGGCCGTTGACGGCCTCCACCCAGACATCGCCGCCGCGTCCGCCATCACCGCCATCGGGGCCGCCGAACTCGATGAATTTCTCGCGCCGGAAGGAAACGCTGCCCGCGCCACCATCTCCAGATCGGATATAGACCTTTGCTTCGTCGAGAAATTTCATTTTACTTCCAATATTCCGTGGCAGTTGGACGGCCCGTCTTGGCCCATTCGATATAGGCGGTTCCGACGGAGGTCAAAGATTATCGTGAATTTTGTCAGCTATAACATACAGTACGGCTTCGGTCTCGACGGCCGATACGATCTGGCGCGGATCGCCCGGAGCCTCGAAGGCGCCGATGTCATCGCGCTGCAAGAAGTGACCCGCGGCTTTTCCCGCAACGGTTTTGCCGACATGGTGGCAGGGATTGCCGCCTTGTTTCCCGACCATTTCTGGGTTTATGGGCCGGCCTGCGACATCCATATCGACGGGGGCAAAGGCGGCCTGCAGCCGGTGCGCGGCACGCGTTTTCAGTTCGGCAATATGGTGCTGTCGCGCTGGCCGATCCTGTCGACGCGGACGCTGCTTCTGCCACGCAGCCGGACGATCGCCAAGATCAACCTGCAGCGCGGCGCAACCGAGGCGCTGATCGCCATTCCGGGCAGAGCGATCCGCGTCTACTCCGTGCATCTCGACCATGTCTCCGCCGACGAGCGCATCCGCCAGCTGCAATTCCTGAACGGGCAAGTCAACGCATTCGTCCAGGAGGGCGGATCGCTGACGGGCGGTGGCGAGCTTGATCTGCCGGAGCTGCCGCTGCCCGACGACTATGTGATCATGGGCGATTTCAACATGGAGCCGGAATCGCCGGAATATTGCGCACTTGCCGGTGCCGGCGGCGGATATTACGGCCGTGTTGCCAGGATCGGCACGCCGATGGACGCTTTTGCGGCGCTTAACGCTTACACGCCGGACAGCTACAGCTGGATGGATCCTGATGATCACGGCAAACGCATGCATCTTGACTATTGCTTCGTCAGTTGCGGCCTGGAGAGCCGGTTGAAATCCGCCCGGATCGATACGCAATCCCTCGGTTCCGATCATTTCCCTGTCTGGGTCGAGATCGGCGATTGACGAAGACGCCGCCGAGCCGGCGGCGTCTTCTTTTCCACTTCTTTCAGAGCATGTTCGGCACCATGCTCTGTTATGCGACCTTGCGCGGCTGCAACGCGCCCGGCTGGAGCACGGTTTCGATATGCGACACCATGGTGTTGCGGGCGAAACAATAGATTTCGCCGCAACCGGTCATGCGGAAACCGAGCTTCTCCTGCAGTCGCAGTGAAGCCGGGTTGTCTGCGAAGACACCGGAATGAACAGGCGTCTCCGGCATGCGGCGCGAAAAGCGTTCGATGATCGCTGCCACCGCCTCGCTCATATAGCCGCGTCGCCAGTAGTAGCGGTTCAGCCAGTAGCCGAGATGCCAGCGGCCGTGGCGCAGTTCGATCGAGACGGTGCCAATATGGACATCGTCCTTGCCGGTTATCGCGAGCGACCAGTCCGGCAGCGTGCCTGACATGACCGGCATCAGCCAGTCCAGCGCATCCTGCCGGTCGAAGGGCGCGGGGACGCGGGAAAGCATGCGCGTCACCGCGAAATCGGCAAGCGATTCCGCGATGGCGGGCGCATCGCTCAGCCGGTGGGGGCGGAGTGTCAGCCGGGCGGTCGGGATGACCGGCGCGGGGCCGGGCATCATCGGCTTGGTGTCCGGCCTTTGCAGTGCCGTCGTGCTCATGCGATGTTCCCCCAGCTTCGGAGCGACATCCAGGTCTTGCGGTCCAGCCTGTACCATTCCACAGGCACGTTGCTGCCGAGCGCCAGCGAGGCCGAAAGCCCCGATCCCTGGAACTGGAAGCCGCACTTCTGGATGACGCGGCGCGAGGCGACGTTCATCACCCGGCAACGGGCGTCGATCTGGTCGACGTCCTGCCGCGTCCGGAACACCATGTCGACGAGGGCATGGCAGGCCTCGGTGGTGTAGCCCTGGTTCCAATAGGGCTCACCCAGCCAGTAACCGATCTCGACGGTCCTGCCGTCGCTGTGCGGTTCCACGCCGCAGCACCCCATGAAGGCGCCGTTTTCGGCTTTGGTGATGGCATAGACGCACTTGCCAATCTCGCCATTTCGCGAACGCCAAACAAAGTCGGCGGCATCATTGGCGGTATAGGGGTGCGGCATACGCGATACCATGGTGGCGACTTTGGCGTTGTTGGCGAGATGGGCAAGGGCGTCGATGTCTTCTTCATGGGGCGCGCGCATGACGAGCCTTTCCGATAACAAGACAGGGCAATCGGTCCTTAACCGCTCCGGCCTCAGCCGTTCCTTGGAAGACCGCTGGTCTTCCCGGGAAGACCGTGATTGGTCAACCCTTATCAATTCGCCTTGCATGTTCAGTCCTCCTGTTTGGACAAAGAAAAAGGGGAGATGGCGCCCCATCTCCCCTGTTTTCTGGACTGAACCTGGTACTGCCAGCCGGGTCGATGAGACGCCGGCTGTTTTTGAGCGCTACCGGCTTATTCCGCTGCTTCCGCTTTCGGCATGACAGACACGTAGACGCGACCGTTGGCCTTCGTTCGGTAGTCCACATTGCCGGCGGTAAGTGCAAAGATCGTGTGATCCTTGCCCAGGCCGACGTTGGAACCGGGATGCCACTGCGTACCGCGCTGACGCACGATGATATTGCCTGCGATGACGGCTTCGCCGCCGAACTTCTTCACGCCAAGGCGCTTGGATTCGGAATCGCGACCGTTGCGCGAGGAACCGCCAGCTTTTTTATGTGCCATTGGAGTTCTCCTTTAAACCTGAAACCCGTTGATCTTACTTGGCAGCCACGATGTCCGTGATACGGACGACCGTGTGATGCTGGCGATGGCCGCGCGAACGCTTCGAATTCTGACGACGGCGCTTCTTGAAGGCGATGACCTTCTTGCCGCGTGTCTGGTCGACGACTTCCGCCTTGACGGAGGCGCCGGCTACGAAGGGCGCACCGATCGCCGCGTCGGCGCCTTCGCCGATCACGAGGACTTCGGTGAATTCAATGGAGTCGCCAGCGGATGCTTCAAGCTTCTCGATGGTCAGCACGTCGTTAGCTGCCACACGGTACTGCTTACCGCCGGTCTTGATGACTGCGAACATTTTTTATCCTTTCATGTTCGTTCCGGCGCTCCCCGCTATTTCCGCAGGTGGCCGTCTTTTTATCAGTCGAAGTTAAGCAGGGATTTCAGGGAACTAGCCCGGAACTCTGGTCTGCCGGTGAAACCCCACGCGAGCGCGAGGCGGGCAAGGGGCGGACTACTCCACTCCTATTGCGGATGCGGGATACGCGAGTGACGGAAAGGTGTCAAGGCAAAAGGATGGAAAAGCTTGAGATTTCGGCTTGCCAACCTGTCATCTGCCCGTTATGAGAACGCCCGCGCCGAACAAGCGCCGACCAAGACCGCGGAGAGGTGGCAGAGTGGTCGAATGCACCGCACTCGAAATGCGGCATACCTGCAAGGGTATCGTGGGTTCAAATCCCACCCTCTCCGCCATCATGCTCCTGTCCGGACCGGCTACCTACCATTCGATTCTCGGGCTACGGCTGCGGTATTTTTCGCCAACAGCGGACGGCCGGCCTTAATGCTTGGCTGGACCCGCCAGTGCTGACGCAGGATCGATCTCACACGCTGAGGCCGGCGTTGCAGTTGCTTTGCGCTTGTTAAGCGAACCTCGCTCGCTTGAGCAAATCGGTTGCCAAGGCGCTCATCGAAAAATTTCTTGCATGACTGGATCCGGATCGTCGATCCAGGCGACCGGCCCGGAGCAAATTTGTTGTTTATTTGCGGTTGATTGGCTCGTTTCGCGAACTATCATCAGGATCGGACAAGGGGCACGTCTTCGGATTGAAACCGCCTCCGTGTTCAGCCCGTCGCCACCCGTACCTTTCCCGATTGCTCCCACTTTCAACTCCGAGGTTCCCCATGCGCATTGCCGTCGGTGGCATTCACATTGAATGCAGCACATACAATCCCGTTCTGAATGAGGAAAAGGACTTTCGGGTGTTGCGCGGGGAGGGGCTGCTGGAATCGCCCTATTTCGCCTTTCTGAAGGATTATGATGCCGAGTTCCTGCCGACGATCCATGCCCGCGCCATTGCCGGCGGGCCGGTTTCGCGCGGCACCTATGAGGGCTTCAAGAGCGAATTCCTCGCGCGGCTGAAGTCGCTGCTACCGCTTGATGGTCTGTACCTTGCCATGCACGGCGCCATGTATGTCGAGGGCATGGAGGATGCCGAAGGCGACTGGATCGGTGCGGCCCGCGCCCTCGTCGGCGAGGAATGCACTGTCTCGGCAAGCTATGACCTGCACGGTAATGTCACCCAGCGCATCATCGATGCGCTCGACATCTACTCTACCTATCGCACCGCGCCGCATATCGATGTCGAGGAGACGATGCGCCGCTCGGTTTCCATGCTGGTCAAAAGCCTGAAAACAGGTGTGAGGCCGATCGTTCTCTGGGCGCCGATCCCGGTCGTCCTGCCCGGTGAGCGCACCAGCACTGTCGATGAGCCGGCTAAAAGCCTCTATGCCGAACTGCCGGAGATCGACACGATTGATGGAGTTTGGGATGCGTCGCTGATGGTCGGCTATGTCTGGGCCGACGAACCGCGCGCCACGGCCGCGGTCATCATGACCGGCACTGACCGTGCGGTGCTGGAACGCGAGGCGAGGCGCCTTGCCAGGGCCTATTGGAATGCCCGCGAGGATTTCGTCTTCGGCTGCGAGACCGGTTCGGTCGAGGAGTGCGTTGCGAGGGCGATCGCCAGCCCGACCGCTCCCGTCGTGCTCGCCGAATCCGGCGACAACCCGACCGGCGGCGGCGTCGGAGACCGGGCCGATGTCCTGGCTGAGTTGATCGCCAAAGGTGCTGACGGCGTCGTCTTTGCCGGCATTGCCGACAAGGCGGCGACCGAAGCCTGTTACGCCGCAGGTGTCGGGGCTGAGCCTGTCCTCAGTGTCGGGGCCTCGCTCGATACCAAGGGCAGCAGGCCGGTCAATGCCAGCTTCGCCGTCAAATTCCTGCATGAGACCGCCGACGCGGCCGATCGGCAGGCGGTCGTTTCGATCGGCGGCATCGATCTCGTGCTCTCGGCCAAACGGCGACCCTATCACAATATCGCCGATTTCACCCGGCTCGGCCTCGACCCGCACGCAGCCAAGATCATCGTCGTCAAATCGGGCTATCTCTCGCCGGAACTGGCGCCGATCGCAAACCCTAACCTGATGGCGCTGTCGGAGGGCGTGGTCGATCAGTTCGTCGAGCGCCTGCCGCGGCTGCGCAAGCAGCATCCGACCTACCCCTTCGACAAGGATTTTGCCTTCGAACCGCGGGTCTTCCTCTCCGCGCGTTCGCTGCGGGCTTGAGGTCCTACCGACCCGAACAGAGATGATATTGCAGAGATGGCATGACCGGATTTACGACTCGTCCTGAAATTCTCGGCACCTTCGGCGTCGTCACTTCGACGCACTGGATCGGCTCGGCGGTCGGCATGAGCATTCTCGAAAAGGGCGGCAACGCTTTCGATGCGGCGGTGGCGACCGGCTTCGTGCTGCAGATCGTCGAGCCGCATCTCTGTGGCCCCGGCGGCGACCTGCCGGCGGTGATCTATTCGAAGAAGAGGGACAAAGTCGAGGTCATCTCAGCGCAAGGGCCCGCACCGGCCGGAGCGACGATCGAGCACTATACAAGAGAAGGCCTGGCGCTCATCCCCGGCGACGGCCTGCTTGCGACGGTCATTCCCGGCGCCTTCGACGGCTGGATGCTGATGCTGCGCGACTACGGCACGATGAGCGTGCGCGAGGTGCTGGAACCGGCGATCTATTATGCCGAGCATGGCCATCCGCTGCTGCCGCGGGTCTCGGCGACCATCAAGGGGCTTGCTGCGTTCTTCGAAAAGGAATGGCCGACCTCCCACGAAACCTGGCTGCCTGGCGGCAACGTTCCCGAAGCGCAGGCGAATTTCCGCAATCCGGCGCTGGCGGAAACCTGGAAGCGCGTCATTGCCGAAGCAGAGGCAAAAAGCGGTCGGGAAGCGCAGGTGCAAGCGGCTCGCGACGCCTTCTATCGCGGCTTCATCGCCGAGAAGATCGACGCCTACCTGAAGGCGGCCGAAGTGATGGATGCCAGCGGCAACCGCCACAAGGGCGTGCTCACCGCAAGCGACATGGCCAACTGGTCGGCGACGATCGAGGAGCCGCTGACCTATGATTATCACGGCTGGACGATCGCCAAGACTGGGCCGTGGGGTCAGGGTCCGGTCTTCCTGCAGACCCTGTCGATCCTGAAGGGTTTCGACCTCGCCGCGATGAGATCGGATGGTGCCGATTTCGTTCATACCGTCGTCGAGGCGATGAAGCTCGCCTTTGCCGACCGCGAAGTCTATTACGGCGATCCGCGTTTTTCGGAGATCCCCGTCGCAGATCTGCTGTCGGAGCGCTACGCTGCCGAGCGCCGCAAACTCGTCGGCGCGGATGCCTCCTTCGATCTTCGCCCCGGCATCATTCCAGGTTTCGAAGCGCAGCATGATCTGACGATGAAAATGCTCGGCGCCGAATCCAAGACCGGCGCCGTCTACGAGCCGACCATGGCGCATCTGTCCGAAAAGCGTGGCGACACCGTGCATATCGACGTGATCGACCATGACGGCAACATGGTCTCCGTCACGCCGTCCGGCGGCTGGCTTCAGTCTTCGCCAACCGTGCCGGGCCTCGGCTTCTGCCTCAATTCCCGCGCGCAGATGTTCTGGCTCAAGCCAGGCCTGCCGACCTCGCTTGCTCCGGGAAAACGGCCGCGCACGACGCTGACGCCTTCTCTCGGTCTCTATGAAGGCCACCCAGCCCTTGCCTTCGGCACGCCGGGAGGCGATCAGCAGGAGCAATGGCAGCTTTCCTTCTTCCTGCGCCATGTCCATCACAAGCTGAACCTGCAGGCGGCGATCGATCAGCCGCTCTTTCATACCGCTCATTTTCCGAGTTCCTTCTATCCCCGCACCCGCGAACCCGGCAGCCTGATGGCAGAAGAGAATTTCGGTCCGGATGTGCTCGACGCGCTCGCCAGAAAGGGCCACAAGCTGACGATCACCGATGCCTGGACGATCGGCCGGCTGACCGCCGCCCGACGCGATGCCGACGGGCTGATGCGCGCCGCAGCCACCCCGCGCCTCATGCAGGCCTATGCGGTCGGACGATAATTGGCCACTTTGAAGAACGCACGCTCGCAACAAATATTGCCTGACATAAGCTGTGCCGGTGCGGTGCGCGGCCGTCTTTTTGCTGCACCGCTTATATGACTTATGCTAGATATTATTTCACCGATAATTGTTAACGACCGATCGCCTCCGTTTGTGTTCTCTTATCCTTGCGAATCAAAAAGGTTTGATTTGCCCGGGGACGACCACCATGTTCATGCATGGGGCGGTGCAACAGTTGGGTAGGAGCCTATGCTGCAGCGGATCGAAGACATTGATGCAGCCCTCATAGACAGGTTGCAGCATTCGGCATTCAAGTACTTCCTGAAATATTCCAATCCCGAAAATGGCCTGGTGGCCGATACCTCGATCGGCGGCGTGCCGGCGAGCATTGCGGCCGTCGGTTTTGCCCTTTCCTCCTATCCGGTTGCTGTCGAGCGTTGCTGGATCAGCCGCAAGGAAGCAGCCGAGCGCACGCTCAATACGCTGCGTTTCTTCGCCGAGGCGCGCCAGGGCGAAGAGCGCCATGCGACCGGCCATCGCGGCTTCTTCTACCATTTTCTCCACATGGATAGCGGCAATCGCGCCTGGAACAGTGAGCTTTCGACCATCGATACGGCGCTGCTGATCGCCGGCGTACTGACCTCAGCGCAATATTTCAATCGCGGAGACGACGAGACGGAGATCGAAATCCGTCAGCTCGCGACCTTCATCTACGAACGCGTCGACTGGCGCTGGGCGCTGAACAAGGGTGACGCCATTTCCATGGGATGGAAGCCTTCGTCGGGCTTCCTGCGCTGGCGTTATCACGGCTTCGACGAGGCGATCATCCTTTATGCGCTAGCGCTCGCCTCGCCGACGCATCCCATCCCGCAGTCGAGCTACGACGCCTTCACATCGAGCTATTCCTGGATGACGTTCGGCGAGCAGCCATATCTCTATGCCGGCCCGCTTTTCATTCATCTCTTCTCGCATGCCTGGATCGATTTCCGCGGCATCCAGGACAGACCGATGATGGAGCGCAACTGGGACTATTTCCGCAACACCCAGGTCGTCATCAACATGCAGCGCGACTATGCCGAGCGCAATCCCGGCGGTTTCGTCGGTTACAACAGGAATGTCTGGGGCTTTACGGCCTGCGACGGCCCACCGCCCACCCGGCGCATGCGCGGCGGCCGGCAGCCGAAGGTTCTGGGTTATGCCGCACGCGGCGCGCCGCTCGGACCCGATGACGGCACGATAGCACCCTGGGCCGCACTTGCCTGCCTGCCCTATGACCGGCAGGCGGCTCTCGACGGCACCAAGACGCTGCTGACCACCTATCCGAACCTGCTGTTGGAGGGCGGCTTCCCCGGCGGCTTCAATCCGACCGTCCAGACCAAACGTCCGGAGGGTTGGGTGGACGACCGTACCGTCGGCATCGACCAGGGCCTGATCGTCATGACCGTGGAAAACGAGCGTTCCGATTTCATCTGGAAGCTGATGCGGCAATCGCCGATCATCCGCCGCGGGCTCGAGCGCGCCGGCTTTACCGGCGGCTGGCTTGAGGACATCGAGCCGCAAGAGCTGGTGCGCAGGGTCGGTTAGCGCACAAACCGACGGAAACTGATTTTCCGGAACGGATTATGCTCAGCGATCGAAGACGTGTGCCTTGCCCGATATATCCAGGCGCACGAGATCGCCTCGCGAGGGAAGGGCGACGCTCGAGGTTTTGATCCGGATCGGCGGCAGGGCAACGCCATCGAGCGAGACGGCGACCGTGCAGACCGCGCCGCCGAACTCCACCTCGACAACCCGTCCGCCGTAGTCGCGATCGCTTTCCCCGGCAATGACGCGAATCTGCTCGGGCCGCAGCATGATTTCCGCTTTGCCCTGGCGGCTGCCTTCGACGGCGACATGGCCGAGAGCACAGTCGGCAAGACCGTTCCGGATGATGGCCGGAAGCAGCACGGCATCGCCGAGGAACAGCGCCGTCTCGCGATCTCTGGGATGCAGATATAGCGTTTGCGGCGATCCCGCCTGGATCAGCCGCCCTTCCCTCAGGACCGCGACCTGATCGGCAAAACTCAGTGCCTCTTCCTGATCGTGCGTCACGAGAACCGCGGTTATGCCGGCCGCCTGAAGGACGCGCGCGACGGCTTTGCGCATGTTTTCCCGCAAGCCGGTGTCGAGCGCCGAGAACGGTTCGTCGAGCAGCATCAGCCGCGGCTTGCGGCCGAGGGCGCGGGCGAGCGCCACGCGCTGCTGCTGACCGCCGGAGAGCTGGTGCGGACGCCGCGCCAGCATGCCGCGGTCGAGCTCGACCATATCGAGCAGTTCGGCGATGCGCCGCTCACGATCGGCAGCACCCCGTTCGAAGCCGAAGCCGATATTTTCAGCCACGCTTAAGTGCGGAAACAGCGCGCCATCCTGGGAGACGATGCCGATGCCCCGCTTGTGGGCCGGCACCGCCGCCAGGCCCTCGGCCAGCACGTCGCCATCCAATGTCACCCTGCCGGCATCGGCCTGCTCGAAGCCGGCGATGATACGCAGCAGGGTCGTCTTGCCCGAGCCGGACGGGCCGATGACGGCTGTGCGGCTGCCGGCCTGGACATCGAGCGAAATATCCTTCAGCGCCTGGACAGGCCCGTAGCGCTTGCTGATGTTTTCGATCGTAAGCAGCGTCATTGGCCGGCGGTCCGTTTCGATTGCGTATAAAGCGTCAGGGTGAGCGGCAGCGACAGCACGACCATCATGACGGCGTAAGGGGCGGCCGAGACATAATCGATCTCGCTCGTCAGCGACCAGAATTTCGTCGCCAGCGTATCGACGCCGTTTGGCGAGAGCATCAGCGTCGCCGTGAGTTCATTGGTAATGCCAAGTGCGGTCAGGGCGATGCTGGCAGCGGCCCCCGGTGCGGCAAGCCGCATGGTGATCTGCCGCACCGCCTGGCCGGGGGTGCGGCCGAGGCCCATCGCGGCGCGCTCCAGCTCCACCGGCGCCTGGGCGATGCTGGCGCGCAGGCCGACCATGGCCCGGGGCAGGAAAAGCATCACATAGGCGACGAGCAGCGTTGCGAAGGTCTGATAGAGCGGCAGCACGATACGAACGGTGATCGTCACCAGCGCCAGCGCCACGACGACGCCGGGCAGCGAGCCGACATAATAGTGGCAGGCTTCGAGCAGGCGCTGAAAGCGGCCGGGCGCGCGCACGGAAAGCCAGGCCATGGGGGCTGCGGCAATCGTCGCCAGCACGCCGCCGGCCATAGCGAGCGCCATCGTCTGCAGGAAGGCGGTGCCGACTTCGACGCGCCAGACCTCGCTGCCGCCGAGATAGAGCCAGCGGCCGAGTGTCAGCAACGGCACGCCGAGCGTCAGCACCGCCAGGACAACAGGCAGCAGGATGGCCGGCCCCACGAACCAGCCGAGACGCCGGCGATCGGCCGGACGCGGCGAGCCGGAGCCGACGCGGGCATAACGTTCGTTGCCGCGCAGCAGCACTTCGAGGCCAAGCAGGAAAAGGCAGCAGGCAACGAGTACACCGCCGAGCATGTTGGAGGCCGGGCTGTTGTAGGAGGATTGGAACTGGTCGACGATCGCGGTGGCGAAAGTGTCGAACCGGATCATGACGAACAGGCCGTATTCCGACAGCAGGTGCAGCGCGATCAGCAGCGACCCGCCGCAAATGGCAAACCTCAACTGCGGCAGCACGGTTCGGAAGAAGACGCGCCAGGGGTCGAGACCAAGGGAGGCGGCGGCATCCTCGATGGCCGGGTCGAGACGGCGCAACGCTGCGGCAACCGGCAGATAGAGAAAGGGATAGTAAGCGAGGACAGAAACGAAGACGCCGCTCTCAAGGCCGTGCATGCCGGGGATAAGGCTGACCCAGGCATAGCTGTGCACGAAGGCCGGCACCGCGAGCGGCGCGATCGCCAGCCAGGCCCAGAGCCTGGCGAACGGTATATCCGTTCGTTCGGTCAGCCAGGCAAGCGTCACGGCCAGCGCCATCGACAGCGGGATGGTGATCGATTCCAAAAGAACCGTATTGATGAGGAGTTCGCCGACACGGGCCCGGAAGACGAGTGTTTTCACCGTCTCCCAGCCAACATCGTAAGTTATCCAGCCGATGAAGCCGAGCGGCACGAGACTGAAGATCGCGATGACGGTGGCGAGTAGCATCACGGGCGCGTGCGGCATGCGCCGGCGCGGCAATATCATTCGCGCGCGCTTCGGCGCGACCGGCGCCTCGTTGCCGGCGACGAAAAATCTGTTGTCCTGCAGCAAGGCCGATGCCTTCATACGCTGAAAAAGGAAGGCAACCGTCTTGGAAAGACAGTTGCCCGATCCCGTCATGCCCTAAGGTTTTCTTGAGCCAAAAGCAATAGTTTTGGCTGCTGCAACCTGCGGCAGAAAGCCCGACGCTTCTCCCGCACAGGTGCAGCGACACGCAGAAAGCCTAGATCAGACCTGCCGCGGTCATCAGTTCCACGACCTTCTTGCTGTCCAGCGTCGAGGCTTCGACCTTCGGCGCGTTGAGGTCGGCAAGCGGAACGAGCTTGTCATTGGAAGGGGCGTCCTTGCCAACGGCATATTCATAGGACGAGCCGTTCTTCAGAACCGCCTGGCCTGCCTTGCTGGTGACGAATTTCAGGAAAGCCTGCGCTTCCTTCATGTGCTGCGTGGACTTCAGGACGCCGCCGCCCGAAACGCTGATGAAAGCGCCCGGATCCTGATTCTTGAAGTAATGCATGCCGACATTCTTGCTGTTTTCGCCGGTCTTCGCCTGATCGCCGAACCAGTAGTAGTGATAGATGACCGCGCCTTCGACTTCACCTGAATTGACCGCCTTCATGGCAACGCTGTTGCCCTTGTAGGGCGTCGCATTGTCCTTGAGCCCCTTCAGCCATGCCTTGGTGGCATCTTCACCCTTCAGTTGCAGCAGCGCGGCGACGATGGCCTGAAAGTCGGCGCCGGCGGGCGATGCACCCCAGCGGCCCTTCCAGGCGGGGTCGGCGAGGTCGAGCAGCGACTTCGGCAGCTTGTCTTCGCTGAGCTTCGTCTTGTCATAGGCAAAGACGGTAGAGCGGGCGGCAATGCCGGTCCACATGCCGTCGGCCGGACGATAGTGCTCCGGCACCTGATCCAGCGTTTCCTTTTCGACCGGGGCGAAGAGGCCGGCGCCGTCTACCAGCGTCATGGCCGGCGAATTCTCGGTCAGGAAAACATCGGCGGGGGATGCGTCGCCTTCCTGAATGATCTGGTTGGCGAACTGCATGTCGCCGCCCTGGCGCATGGTGACCTTGATGCCGGTCTCCTTGGTAAAGGCATCGATCCATTCGCGGCCCAGGCTTTCGTGCTGCGCATTGTAGACGACGAGACCTTCATCCTGCGCATTGGCGCTGCCTGCGAGCACAGTGGTGGAGAGAAGCGAAGCGGCGAGCGCCAGCACGTGGGAAAAACGGTTAACAGCAGTAATCATGAGGGCCTCCATGGCGATGTCACCCCAACAGGGTAAGAGGCGTATATTTTTCTTGACTGGCTATTTCAAGTTTCGTCGCTGAGAAAAAAGCATCACAAAATCTTGACCCAATATTTCAGATTGCGAGGGAATAAATCTCGATCGAGCCAAAAAGGCGACGCTGGGCCCAGTGTCGCCTTTGTTGAGATTGTGCTTATTCGACGTCGAACTTGACACCCTGCGCAAGCGGCAGCGTGCTGCCGTAATTGATCGTGTTGGTCGCGCGGCGCATATAGGCCTTCCAGGCATCCGAGCCGGATTCGCGTCCGCCGCCGGTCTCTTTTTCGCCCCCGAAGGCGCCGCCGATTTCGGCGCCCGAAGGCCCGAGGTTGACGTTGGCGATACCGCAATCCGAGCCGCGCGCCGAAACGAAGGTTTCCGCCTCGCGCATGTCGTTGGTGAAGATCGACGACGACAATCCCTGCGGCACGGCATTGTGCAAGTCCAGCACCGCAGTGAAATCGCTGTATTTCATGACGTAGAGAATGGGCGCGAAGGTCTCGTGCTCGACCGGGCCGATCTGATCGGGCATTTCGACCAGCGCCGGGCGAACGTAGAAGGCATCGGCCGAACCATTGTCGACGCGTTCGCCGCCGGTCACCTTGCCGCCGGCCGCCTTTGCCTCGCCGAGCGCCGCCTGCATCTTCTCGAAAGCCTGACCGTCGATCAGCGGGCCCACCAGTGTGCCGGTCTCCAGCGGATTGCCGATGGTGACGGAGCCGTAGGCCTTCTGCAGGCGCGGCACCAGCTTGTTGTAGACGCTTTCATGGACGAAGAGACGGCGCAGTGTCGTGCAGCGCTGGCCGGCCGTGCCCATGGCGGAGAAGGCGACGCCACGCAGCGTCAGGTCGAGGTCGGCGCTCGGGCAGACGATCGCGGCATTGTTGCCGCCGAGTTCGAGTATGGCGCGGGCAAAACGCTGCGACAGGCGCGGGCCGACGGCGCGGCCCATGGCCGTCGAGCCGGTGGCGGAAACCAGCGGGATTTTAGGGTGGTCGACCAGCACCTCGCCGACCTCACGGCCGCCGATGATCAGGGTGGAGAGATTGGCCGGCGCCTTGCCGCCCTCGGCGACGAAGCGCTTCAGGGCCTTTTCGAACAGCGCCTGCACGGCAAGGGCGGTCAGTGGCGTCTTTTCCGAGGGTTTCCAGACGGTGGAATTGCCGCAGACCATTGCCAGCGCTGCATTCCACGACCAGACGGCGACCGGGAAGTTGAAGGCGGAAATGATGCCGATGGCACCGAGCGGATGCCAGCTTTCCATCATCCGGTGTTCGGATCGCTCGGTGGCAATCGTCAGGCCATAGAGCTGACGCGACAGGCCGACGGCGAAATCGCAGATGTCGATCATCTCCTGAACCTCGCCGAGGCCTTCGGAGGTGATCTTGCCGACTTCGATCGAGACGAGGCGGCCGAGCGCCGTCTTGGCGCTGCGCAGCTCCTCGCCGAGCAGGCGGATCAGCTCGCCGCGCTTTGGCGCCGGCACATTACGCCATTCCAGGAAAGCCTTGTGCGCTTCTTCGATCGCCGTTTTCGTTTCGGAAACGGAATGTTCTCTCAGTCTGCCGATCTCCTTGCCGGTGACCGGCGAGGAGACGGACAGCGTGCCGCCCTGATGGCGGCCGGCATCGACGCCGAGTTCGGCAAGCAGCTTGGCGGTTTCGGTGGCGAGATCGAGGACGGCGATGGTCATTGTCGTGTTTCCAATCTTATTGTTCTCAGAAGCGCTTGTCGGTTCTCAGAGGCGGGCATCGGCGAAATGGGCGACCTGAGCGCCGGCTTCGTACCATAGTTCCTTGAGCGCACGGAAGCTCGGCTCGGTGGGTGACGTCAGCGGCAGCGGCAGATCGGCCTCGGCTAGCCGGCCGAGAATATGCTCAGCCAATGTGCGGCCGAAGACCGTGCCCGGGGCTATGCCGCGGCCATTATAGCCCGAAAAGCCGATGACATTGGGGGCGAATTTGTGGAAGCGCGGCAGCGCATTGTCGGTCATGCCGATCTGGCCGTACCATTCGCATTCGAATTCGACGTCGCCGATAACGGGGAAGAGCCGCTTCAAGGCGCGCTTGGCCCAGCCCTTGTGCACGGCAAGCCCGGTATTGCGCAGCGCGCCGACGCTGCCGAAGACGAGGCGCCCAGCCCGATCCATGCGGAAGGAGGAGAGAATGTCCTTGGTGTCCCACGCGCCTTCCCGGCCCGGCAGGATCGACTGACGAAGATTGTGGCCGAGCGGTGCGGTGGCGAAATTGAAATAGGGCAGGTAGACCTGCTCGTTGCGCACCTGCTCGAAGGGGCCTGTGCTGTAGGCATCGGTCGCAACGATGATCCAGTCTGCGATGGTCTCGCCGCCGTCCGTCTTCACGGCCCAGCGGCTGCCTTGTCGCTCCGTTGCGGTCACGGGGCTCGATGTATGAATGGCGACGCCTGCCTTGACGGCGGCATGGGCGAGGCCGCGTGCATAGGCAAGCGGCTGCAGCGTTCCGGCGCGCAGATCGAGCAGCGAACCGGCATAAGCCTCGCTGCCGATGCGCTTGGCCGTCTCAGCCGCATCCAGCAGTGCGACGGGCGCGCCGCGGGCCGACCATTGCGCCGCGCGCTCCTCGATCTCCTTCAGCCCCTCGGCGCCGACGGCGCAGTGCAGCGTGCCGTTGCGCTCGAGTTCGCAGGCGATCCCATGTTTGTCGATCAGTTCCATGACGAGCTTCGGCGCATTTCCGAGCAAATCGAGCAGCCGTTCGCCATGGACTGGGCCGAGCACACCGGGGAGGTCGTTGGGCATCACCCACATGCCGGCATTGATCAGACCGACATTGCGCCCCGCACCGCCGAAGCCGATCTCCTTCGCCTCCAGCAGCACCACCTTCGAACCGGCCTCGGCGAGATGCAGGCCAGCGGAGAGACCGGTATAGCCGCCACCGACGATGACGACGTCGGCCGATACCGCGCCTTGGAGAGGCGAGGTCGCCGGCGGTTCGCCTGCGGTCTTTTCCCAGAGGCCGTGGGAGCGCGGATCATTCAGCATGGCACAGTCCGATCGGATGAAACCGGTGTACTCTAGCGCATAAGAACAGGGGTTGAAGCGGTGATTTCACGCAACGGTCCTCAGCTGCAGATCCGCGAGCCCGAGCGCCTTCATCGCGGCATCCAGCGATGCGGCCTGCCGTTCCGCGTAAAGCGCCAGCTCGTCCTGAACGGTCGCTCCGAGTGCGGTCTCGAAGGCGTCGCGGTTCGATCGTGTCGCATAATTCTGCTGCTGATCGGTGCCGAGATTCGACTGGAAGATCCCGGCCGCGCTGACGGGCAGGAAGTCTTCATAGACGATCGGCGCGAAAGCGAGATAGCCCTTGGCGAGGAGCGCTTCGGGATCGCGCGGCAAGGTCCCGGCGATCGCGGCGGCAATGCCCGCGGGCGTGGCGGAATAACGAAAGAAGGCGAGATCCTGGCCGCGCAGCTCATCCCAGCTGTCCGGCAGCGCCTTGAAGCGCTCAGCCAGTTCCTGGTCATAGGCGCCGGCTTTGGCGCCGCCGGCGCCGACCTGCACTTCGCCGCGAACCGAGGCAAGCAGTCGGTCGTAGAGCGCCCGGCCCTTGGCCGTCAACGCCACGCCGCGCTGTTCGATCTCGCCGAAGCGGGCGGTATGCGTGCCCTGGACCGCACCCTCGTCACCCGAGAAGACGATCGCCTCCTCCAGCGCCTTAAAGCTCGTCTGCCGCAGCAGGATATCGCACTGCCGGCGCGGCGGCCCTTCGATGACTGCCTTCGGAGTGATGCCGCGTTCCGGCATGCGGGCCTGCACCGCATCGATATCGAGCGTGCGCGGCGTCAAGTGGTTGATGTGCGGCCCCTTGAAGCTGACGACATCGGCGATCAGCCGATGCGCGTCGTGCAGGCGCTTGTAGGTTTCGGCACTGACGGTGGCTTCGCCGTGCCATCGGAAGGTTTCAAGCGCCTCGGCGACGAATTCAGTCGCTTCCGCCTCGGTCAGGCCGCCATTCTGCTCGTGACGCTCGATCAGCGCGATGGCACGCGGCGTATAGATGCGCCGCTTGGCCAGAATGGCCTCGGCCTCCCGCCGCAGGCTTTCATCCTCGATCAGTTCCAGGCGCAGCAGAGAGGTGAAGACGCGGAACGGATTGATGTTGAGCGCCGCCTCGTCGATCGGACGGAAGCAGGTGGAATGAACCGGCACGCCGGCGACCGAAAGATCGTAATAGCCGACCGCCTGCATGCCCATGACGGCAAACAGCCGGCGGATGGTGAAAAGCTCTTCCGCCGTACCGAGGCGGATGGCGCCGTGACGCTCTACATCGATGCGTTCCAGCTCGCCGGCGCGGGCCAGGCGTTCGCGCAGATCCGGATTGCTTTCGAGGCAACCGGCATTCACATCCGCCACGAGCTCGATCAGCGTGCCATATTGCGGCACCTCCGTCCGGTACATCTGCGACATCGCGTCGGTGAAGAGCGAGCGGATACGATCTGTTGAAATGAAGGCTTGTGGCATCTAAGGCTCCGGCTCATTCCGATTTTGCAGGATGAAACTCTTTACAAGCACCGCAAAGGCGGAAATATCGACATTTCGGAAATAGCTCATTCTGAAACGGAATGATCATGCTCGCTTCAAGGCGTTTTCTGCCGTCGATTTCACATCTCGCCGCCTTCGAGGCGGTCGCCCGCACAGGCAGCGTGACGGCGGCGGCGCGCGAACTCGACCTGACGCAGAGCGCCGTCAGCCGTCAGGTCAGCGCGTTGGAGGAGCAGCTTGGAGTCGAGCTCTTCTTGCGTGAACGCCAGACCATGCGGCTGACGCTGGCCGGCGACAGTTATGCCCGCGAGATTCGCGAGGCGCTGCGCCGGATCTCGAGCGCCTCACTGAACCTGCGCGCCAACCCGCATGGCGGCACGCTCACTCTCGCCATCCTGCCGACCTTCGGCACGCGCTGGCTGGCGCCACGCTTGGGGCGCTTTCTCAGCGCCAATCCCGGCGTAACGATCAATCTCGCGACCCGTCTTTCACCCTTTGACTTCCGGCTCGATTCGATTGACGCCGCGATCCATTTCGGCCACCCGCACTGGCCTGGCGCGGAACTCACCTTGCTGATGTCGGAGCGTACGGTGCCGGCCTGCAGCCCTGATTTTCTGAAACAGCACAGGATTTCGCAGCCAGAGGACCTGCTTGCCGTTCCACTCCTGCATCTGACCACGCGCCCCGATGCCTGGGAGCAATGGTTCGCCGGCAACGGCGTTTCCTTCGAAAGCGTGCACGGTATGCTCTTCGATCAGTTCGCCACCGCAGCGCAAGCGGCGATCGCCGGCCTCGGTGTCGCCTTGTTGCCGACATTCCTGATGCAGGAAGAACTCAAGCGCGGCGATCTCGTCGCCGCCGTCGACCGGGAGATGGAGAGCCGCGAGCGCTATTATCTCGCCTGTCCCAGCGAGCGCGCCGATTATGCGCCGCTTGCCGCCTTTCGCGACTGGATCGTCTGCGAAGCGGCGGCCGGAGGGACCGTGTGAGGAACGGCTTGCATCGGCATGGCGCTTTCGACCATTATGCGCGCCAAACAACTTTGCAGGAAATCTCCATGAAACCGATCTTCGTCCAGCTCCAATGCGCCCCCGGCAAGACCTATGAGGTCGCCGACGCCATCTACCAGACCGAGCTGGTCTCGGAGCTCTATTCAACGAGCGGCGATTACGACCTGCTGTTGAAGGTCTACATCGAGGAAGGCCAGGACATCGGCAAGTTCATCAACGACAATATCGCCAATATTCCTGGCATCGTCCGGTCGCTGACGACCCTCACCTTCAAAGCCTTCTGAACACCGTCAGACACGATTAACCCTGTTGCGAAGAATCGCCTCCGCAGGACGTCGCTGAAACCACGCCTTAACGCCTGAGATATCTGGTCGTTGCTATAAATCCGCGTCAACACGCGTTTGGCATACGCAGCGATAGGTAGAAAATGGCGATCGTCGAGGCAGACAGGGTGCGCGAGAATCCGCGGCCGCAAACGGCTCCGCTGATCGTCCATGTCGTGCGCCAGTTCCTGCCCAATCGCGGCGGCCTGGAAGACGTCGTCGCCAATCTCAGCCGCCAGACCCTTCGGCGTGGCTATCGTGTCCGTGTCGTTACGCTGAACTCCCTGTTTACCGCGCCAGAGGACAGGCTGCCGTCGCGCGAAAATATCGACGGCATCGATGTGGTGCGCATTCCGTGGTCCGGCAGCAGCCGTTATCCGCTGGCGCCGCAGGTTTTTCGCCATCTCGGCGATGCCGATCTCGTGCATGTCCATGCCGTCGACTTCTTCTTCGATGCGCTCGCCTGGGGCCGGATGCTGCACGGCAAACCGATGATCGTCACCACCCATGGCGGTTTCTTCCACACCCGGAAATATGCGGCGATCAAGAAGATATGGTTCCGCACGCTGACCCGCGCCTCGGCGAGGGCCTATCGCCGTGTGGTTTGCTGCAGCGCCTCCGATCTCAAGCAGTTTTCCGAAATCGTGCCGGACAGCGTGCTGGTCGAGAACGGCGCCGATATCGGCAAGTTCGCCGACACCGCCTCGCGTCGCGCAAGACGCCGCATCGTCACCATCGGCCGATTTTCAGTGAACAAGCGGCTGGACCATCTGCTCGACGTGATAGCAGTTCTGAAGAGCCGCGATCCGGAATGGCATCTCGACATTGTCGGGGCCGAATCCGACCTGAACCGGGTGGATATCGAAGGCGAGATCGAAAGCCGGGACCTGACCGGCCGCGTCACCCTGCATGTGTCGCCAGACAATGAGACCATCCGCCGGATCATCACTGCGGCTTCACTCTTCGCCTCCGCTTCGGAATATGAGGGTTTCGGCCTGGTCGCGCTGGAGGCGATGAGTGCCGGCCTGCTGCCGGTGCTGAACGCCAACGACGCCTTTCAAACGCTCGCCGATCGGCACCGCGTCATCAGGCTTTCCGATTTCACCAGTCCGGAGAGTGCCGCGACCGCCGTGGAATCCGCCTATGACAGCCTTGCGGGCCGACCGGATGTCCTTCGCTCTGAGCTTCTCGACGCCGTGCGCGGCTATTCCTGGGATATCGTCGCCGGGCGTTACATCGATCTCTACAGATCGCTTGATATCGCCGCCGCGGAAAGCCGCTGACCTACCCCGACAGAAGATCCGCTTACGCCCGCGCGAGACGAATGATCTCGTCGAGGACGAATTTGCGCGATTGCGGCGGCGTCAGATTGTGGTCGGCATCAGGCAGCATCAGCAGTCGCACGTTCGGATAGCGGGAAAGCCTGGCGCCGCGCGGGCCGAAATGGAAATAGACATGGTCGAGGCCGACGTCGCCTTCGCTGTAGATCAGTGTCAGCGGCACCTTTCGCTTGCCGAACAGCGCGAAGGACTGCCGGATCTCACGGGCAATATGGCGCCGGTCGGGAAGCAGTTCGAGCAATGGCGCGACGAAGGGCGACAGCCGCCGGCCACCGGCGATGACGATATTGCGCAGCGCAGACACCACGTCGACTTGACCGCGCAGCAGCCGCTTCAACGTGTCGAGCCGCGCCAGGCGCTGGCCGTAATCGTCGAGGCTGCGGGGAACGGAGACGACATGCTCGCGGCGCACCGGCACCTTCGGATCCCAGTAATAGACGAAGGGATTGATCGAGACGACCGCCTTCAGCCGCTCGTCGGCGACGCCGGCGCGGAAAGCTACATAGCCGCCGCTGCAGCGGCCGGCGACCATGATAGGGCCAGCAACGACATTTTCGAGCAGATCGAGCGCGGCGATCGCATCGGCGGTCTGCGTCATCGAATACAGTACCTGCTCCGGCGCATCCGGCCGCGGCGGGCTGTCGCCGACATTGGCGGAATCAAAGCGCAGCGAAACGACGCCATGGCGCGCGAGTTCGCGTGCCATGTCCACCGTCGTCCGTCCCCAGCCGGCATGCCGGTCATAGGCGGTCGACAGGAAGAGCACGGCATTGCCCCTGATCTCGCCAAGCGGTCGGCTGACGACACCGACCAGATGATCGTGACTTCCGAAACGCACCGGCGTTTCCAGGAAACCGTCGCCGGCAAGCGGGATGGTTTCGATCGCGGCCGGCGAATGAGCGGCGGATGTCTCCGCGGTCGCCGTCTTCAGCCAGGCCGTCAAAAGCTCGACGACAGCCATGGGTGTCTTGGCGAAGAGCGGATTGGTGACGAGTTCGTCATAGCCGTCGAACACTTTCTGCTCGACATTGGCGCCAAGCGCCTGCAGCGCATCGGCAAAGCCGGTATCTTCGGCCCTGACAGGGCGTTCGAGGATCAGATAGCGGGACGCCGCCAGCCCCTGCGGCGCGACGATGTTGAGCTTGCCGAGCTCGGCGGCGATCTCTTCCGGCATGACGAGCCCGGCGATCTGCACCTTTGCAGCCTGCACATGCTCATGGCCGAGGCCGAGATCGGCGTCGATGATCTTCGACCACATGTTGAGCTCACGCAGATAGGCGCGGCCGCTCAGCACCGGCGCCAGCATGACGAGGCTATCGACGCCCTCGATCGAGGAGCCGATCCGCTGGGCAAGGGTCGCGCCGAGACCTTGGCCGATCAGGATGATGCGGTCGCAGCCGGTAAGCGATTTCAGCTTGGCGGCCGCCGCGCGGATGGAGTTTTCCCAGGTTTCCAGCCTTGCCGGCAGCGCACCAAAATCGAGCGCATCGCCGGTGCCGCGATAATCGAAGCGCAGACTGGGCACGCCTATATCGGAGAAATGTTCAGCCGCGACCCGGAAGAACTTGCGGCTGCACATCTCCTCGAAGCCCCATGGACTGACGAAAAGGACCGCGGCCGAGCGCTTGGCAGATTCAGGATTCTCAGGCATGAACAGCCCGATCGTCCCATCGAAGACAACGGGCAGGGCGGCGCTGCGTCCGGCACCCTCAGCCGGTTCGGGCGAAAATTCGCCGGGCGCCACCTTGGCACGGTCTGGATCGCCGGGGCGCCCCGGTGCAATGAAGTCGATTACGCGGCTGACCTGCCGCCGCAGTGCCGACGGCATTTTTTCGACAATGGAACGCATCACCTCAACATCCTCGACGGGCACGGCGCGCAGCACTCGGAGTGCGGCGAAATGCGCAATCGTGCCGGCGATTATCGCGAAGATAAGACCGATCGGGCCATGGACGAATTCCAGCACTGAAATCGCCGCGCAGGCGCACAAGACGGAGGCGAGCGTCACCTTCGTCAGGCTTGCGTAGAGACCCGAAAGCTGGGACCCGAATCCTGTCTGTCTGATCATCATCACCGACATCGCAACGAACACGAGAATGCGTACGATTGCGGCCCCCTCGGCGGCAAGCCTAGGTATGATCAGTAAACAACCCGCTACCATGAGGATGCCACCTATCACACTGATGTTGAGGCGGGAGCGGGCCTTGTCCATCGACAGCAGATAGAGGCTGAGGATCTGCATGAATGTGTAGGCGGGAGCGACGAGCGCGAGCAGCGCGACTACCGTTCCGCTGCGGCGGAAGGCTTCCCCGAACACGACGAGCACCAGTTCGCTGGAGATGGCAGCAAGCCCGAGGCTCATCGGCAGCACGATATAGGCCATGCTGCGGGTGACGGCGGCGAAGACCTCGACCGGCAAGGTCGAATCGTCGCTGCTGTGCCGCCGTTCGGAATAATAGGGCAGCAGGCTGCCGGTCATCTGGATCGGCAGTTGCAGCGCGATATTGGCAATCGACAGGCCGACCGCATAATAGCCGACCATTTCCACCGACCAGAACTGCTGCAGGAAGAGCAGTTCGAGACGGTTGAGGAAGATAGAATCGATGATGAACTGGATCGACAGGATGATGGAGGAGGAGGCGAGGTACTTGAGTGAAACCCCGCACCAGTCGCGCCGCGCCAGAAGGATCGGCAGTGTGGCGAAAAACAGCACGAGCTGGCCGAGCGCATAACCGACGAGAACGCCCTCGACGCCATAGAGCACGGCGCCGGTGGCGACCCCGGCGAGCTGGATTATCGAGACGGCGACGGTCAGCTTGAAGAAGCTGCCGAGCTTCTTTTCGCCGATCAGGTAGAATTTGACGAAAGATCCGATCGCCTGGATGAAAAACAGCGCGCCGGTGACGAGCGCAACGGAGGGCGCGGTTTCTGCCCAGTGCATCTCCTCCGAAGTCAGGAAGAACAGGGCGTAGAGCGCCAGCAGCAGCACTGTCGAAAACATCATGAAGCTGATGAGGATGGCGGCAAAGCCTCGCCGGCGGCGCGCGTCATAGCCCTCCGCCGAAAGCTGCGGCAGGGTCTTCAGCAGCGTGATGCTGGAGCCCAGTTCGGCGATCGAGGCGCCCGTCATCACCAGCCACAGCGAGAAGGCGACGATGCCGTTGGCCTCCGGCCCAAGCAGGCGCGCGGTGATGATCGAGGAGACGAAGCCCGTCAGCAGCAGCAGCATGCCTGCCGCCGCATTCATCACCGAATTTGCGATAATACCCTTCGACATCTGTCCATCCGCGGGGATCAGCCTAAAGCGCGTCGCGATCTTTCAGATTCGCTCCTCGCGCTTTAGGTTTTTGTTTTACGCATGTCGTTATCGCAAAACCGCTGCACACTTTTGCGCAACATGCTTTGCGGCCGCATGCCCGTCATCACTAATGCGAAAATGTTAAAATAAAGCGGAGTGGTGACCTCACCTTAGCTCGCCTGCATCGCCGCCAGCTTCTGGAGCGCCTTCTCATAACTATTCTCTGCGAGGTAGCGCAGCAGGAACTCGCGCGCCTTGCCGGCCTTCTCTCGTGCGCGCTCGGGCGCACGGAAGATATCGCCGAGATGCGCAGCCGCGATTTCGGGAGAGGGATCCGCCCAAACCGCGCCCGGCAGCCCCGCAAATTCAGGATGGGAATCGACGACAGGGATAAGGGGAGAGGCGACCAGCCAGCTGTTCTCGGGGTCGCAGAAATCTTCCGTGCCCGACCAAGCGGTTGATATGACAGGGGTACGATGCATGATCGCCTCGGCAACCGTCAGCCCGAAACCTTCCGAGCGATGCAGCGAGAGATAGGCATTGGAAGAGCGGATGAGGCCATTGATCTCGGCGTTCGAGAGCTTGTCGGTGATGATCCGGATACGGCTATCGCCAGCGACCGAAGCAATCAGTTCGCGTAATCCCTGATCCTTGCCGATATCGCCGCTCGCCTTCATCAGCAGAAAGGCGCTCTGGCATTCGGCGCTGAACAGTCTGAAGGCTTCGATAACGGCTTGCGGGTTCTTCCGGTTGATCGAGGAGCCGGCGCTGAAGATGAAGCTGACGAGAAAGGCATCTTTCTCGATGCCGAACTTCTCCCGTATGCCCTCTGCGGCCGGCTTCTCGGTGACGGGATGCGGAACCACGATGACGGGCGCCGACGTCAGCGGTGCAATCGTCCGTCTGGTGAATTCCGAGGGTACGAAGACGGCATTCATGTAGCGCAACCCGTTGCGCCACTCCGCCGGCGCGACTTCAAGCTCCCAGGCGAAATAGCCGATGTTGAAGGCGCGGGTGAAATTGGCGACACCCATCTTCAGGATGGCGCGCGGCAGCATCGGCGGGTTGAGATGCCAGATACGGCTTCCCGGCGGTTCGGCCGGAAGGTCCGACGACACCCAGCCGTCAAAGGATTTTTCATCCGGACGCGTGCTGGCGTCTGAGAGCGAAATCGCCCGTCCCGCTTGGGAAAGCGCCCCGGCACAAAGCCTTGCCGATTCACCGACACCAACGGGCATCGAGAAATAGCCGATGATTTCGATCGGCTTGCGCGGATTGAAGGCGAGACGCGACCGCGGGATCAGCCGCTGCAGGAGATGGGCGCGTAGATAGCGGTATATCCTTCTCAAATCACGATCTTTCCGGTGAGCTTGCATTGTTCCCTGCGAGCCTCAGCCCGCGAACCCGACGCGACGCGAACTGCCTAGACTTCTGATTTCACCCGTTGGCGGGACATCGCCGTCAGTGCCGGAGAGCGCGGAGAGCTTCACGCGCCGTACTCGGCCGGGAGCAAGGTGGAACCAGTCGTCGTCGGCCCTGTAGCCTTCGGCGTCGATATGCACGGATTGCGCCAGCCGGTCGGTCCAGAGATCGATGACCCAGCTGTCGCCGTCTCTGCCGAGTGACGCCTCGATGCTGGCGTCGTGCAGGGCCTTTCCGCGTCCGCAGGGGAAATGGAAGCTTTCCGCGAGAACGACGCCATCGGCGAGGGAGCGCAGGCGCGCCACACTGGCATCATGGGCCGGCGGGCCGAAACGGAAGGCATAGGTCGTATCGAAGAAGGCGCCGAACAGCGCGGTGGTGGCAAAGCGTTCGGCGCTTCTTGCAGCCAGCTTGAAAGCCATGTTGCCACTGACGACCTGCTGTTTTCCATCACTGAGGCAGAAGACCTCGAGTTCCAGGTCGAGGTCGGTGTCCGTCTCGTTGACGACATGCACGTCGAGACCGTTGGTTCCCTCATCGGTGAAGATCGCCTGAACCGGCCGGAAGGCTCGGCGCATCGCATACCAGACAGGTTTCGGTTCGCCGGTGGAATCGATCACGCCCCAGCCGGGGCCGGGCAGCAGATCCTGAAGCGTCCAGACGAGTGCTCCGTTGCAGCCGGAGCCCTTGCGCCGCCACTCGGCGAAGGTCTCTTCGATCACCTCGCCGGTCACGGCGCGGGAAAGATCGAGGTAGCGCTCCTGATCTTCGCGGCGCAGCCGGGCCGGGTCGAAATCGTAAAGAAGCTTCAAATAATAGTCGCGAACATCCTCGAAATCCCAGGATGCGCTGCGATCGCGGGGCACACGCGCCTTCCACAGCGGGCTGTGGACGGCGGGCACATCGAGATGGCGCTGGAGCGTCCTTTGCTGCGGCACATGCGCAAAGGCGAGGCTTTCGGAGGCAAAGCGCACATCGGCGCGGCGGGCATCGGCAATCGGCCGCATATAGGCGCCGACCCCGTAATAATGCGCGATGCCGGAATTGGGCGAAAACGGCATCGCTCCGCCATAGGGCGAATTCGGCACATAGGGCACGTCGGGACGCATGCGCGCGGCGATGGCCGGGATGATTTCCTCGGTCACCGGTCCGCTCCAAAATTCCATGGGCAGGCCGAGCATCGCCGCCTGCTGATGAATCTCGCTGCCGCCGCAGAGAACCGCGAGCGAAGGCGACGCCTGGACGCCGTGCAGGAATTCCTCAACCTCGGCATGCACATGGCCGAGGAAAGCCTTGTCGTTGCGCGGATAGTCGAAATTGGCGAACATGAAATCCTGCCACACGAGCAGACCGAGCTCGTCGCAGAGCGCAAAGAAATCGGGCGTCTCATAGGCCATGGTGCCGCCGATGCGGATCATGTTCATGCCGGCTTGGCAGGCAAGCCGCAAGAACGGCTCATAATCCGCGCGCCCGCCCGGCAGCTGCGCAATATCGGCGGTCGTCCAGACCGCGCCGCGGCAGAAGACACGCTCGCCGTTGACAAGGAGCGCGAAGTCTTCGCCATCCGCACCGCGGTCGACGTCGATGCGCCGGAAGCCGGTGCTGCCGAGCGAATATTCCTCGCCGGCGGAAACCAGCGTCAGATCGTAGAGACGTGGCGTGCCGTGCGTATGCGGCCACCAGGGCTCGATGTCGGACAGCTTGAGGATAGCCGAATAATGATTTTCGCCGATCTTCTCGAAAGGCTGTTCCATGCCGCCGCAGCGCAGCAGCATTGCCGGGTCTTCTGCATTGTTATGCAAGGAAACGCTCAGCCGGCCGGCGCCGCTTTCCTCCAGTACCGCGCGGATGCAGACATTGTCGATCGATTTGGGATCGCGTTGCACCAGTGAAATCGGCCGCCATGGCCCGACGGCGTGGATATCGGGGCACCAGCCTGGCATATGGCCGAGCAGAGTCGTGCGGAAATTCTTCAGGCCCGCCGGCGTGATCATCTGCGGCCGCCAGCGCGCCCGCGGACCGGGTTCGGACAACCGGGGGGCGAGCGCCCGGAAGCAGAGCGCCAGCTCGTCGCCACCCGAAAGCGTCACCGGGAGCTCATGCGCCGTGAACATGCTTTCGGAAAAGAGGATTTCCTGACCGTTGAGGAAGACATTGCAGATCGTGGCCAGCCCGCCGAAACGCAGGATGGCTTCGCCGGGCTCCGCATCGAAAAGCCGGCAGAGATACCAGGCGTCTTTCGTATTCAACGGTTCGGGATTTTCCCGATCGAAGAGCCCGGCTTTTTCAAGCGCCGCCGCAACCGTGCCGGGAACGGGCGCAGGGATGAACTGCGCGGAAAGAGGAATATCGTGTGGTACGGCGCAGGCACCCGGCTCCGTCAGGATCAGATTCCAGCCTTCGGAAAGCACGCTTTCCCGGGCTCCGATGCTTGCCAAACGCCCCCGCATTGTCTGATCTCCAGCCTCAGATTCGCTCCGCAAGCGATGCCATCATGGAATCCCATGCATCGGCGGCCGGATCAAGTGCCGCCTGCAGCGGCTCGAACCTCCTGCGGGCAACGGCGCGGGCAAGCTGGAACTGCACGGACTTCGCCGCGTCTGAAATGCGTCGCGCATCCTCGGCGGGGGCCGTAAATTCGGGAGAGAGCCAGAGCAGATGATCGGCCGCCAGCTCGAAATTGGCGCCGACCTGTCGAAGCGTGTTGAAGGCGTATTTGTGGAAGAAGCCAAACGGCCGCTCCGCCACCGCTTCCACCTGCTGGGGGAAGACGCGCGCGAAGGCGCGGATAGGGTTTTCGCGGGGACGCCTGGCGAAGTGAAAACCCGCAAGCCGCCGTACGGTCGCGCGCAGATGCGCTTCGTCGGCGGGCTTTTCCGGAAACCGGGCAAATTCCGTATAGGGCAAGAAGGGTGGGTCGTTCTCCGTCAGCTGCTGCTGGAACAGCCCATCGAAATCCTCGCCTTCGAGGCGGAAATAGCCGGCATTGTGAAAATACTCGACGCGCTTTGCCGCAACATCAAGCCGGTTGACCGCAACCGTCGTCTTGCCATGCTCCTGCCGATAGGCGGTGCCGCGCGTATCCGGCATGTAGAAGGAATCCATCTCGATCAGGCAGAGACGACCGCGCGCGATCTGCACTTCGACATGCCGTTCGACACGGTCGTAGATGGCAAGCTCGGTCGCGCGGATGCCGTAAAGCGCTTCGAGATCTTCGAGCGGCACCTTGAAGAAGGTGAACTGATCGCCTTCGAAATCCTGCGACAGGGTGAAACCCAGCATCGCCTCGGGCGCGACGCCCGCCGTCGCCAGCACCTCGATCCAGAGATCGACATAGCAGTTGGTTTCCGGCCATGCGCGCTCGCCGGAATGCAGCGCATGCTGCTGGTAGGTTTCCGGACTGATCGCCGGGAAGACCGATGTCATCGCCGTCATCAGCCCCACAGCGTTTTCCGTACGCTGGCCGGCCACTGCTTCACGTCGAGCCCGTGGTGGTGGAAAAGGGCGAGCGCGATACGCTCCAGGCCGAAGCCGACGCAAGCGGTGTGCGCAACGCTGCCGTCTTCCAGATTGAGGCCCCACTTCAGACCGAAGGAGTCCTGATGGTAATTGAAGCTCATGCAGGCCGTCGGCTTCGCCCTAGAGGTAATCGGGATCAGCAGCTCGAACTTCAGGTTCTGGTCGCGCTGGTTGTTGACCATCATCTTGCCGGCGCGGCCGAAGAAGGGGTCGTTGGCAACATCAATGGTCACATCGAGGCCAAGCTGCTTCATCATTTCGACGCCGCGGTCTATCCATTTCTGACGGAAATCGGTGACGTGCTGCTCGGTTCCCATGCAGACATATTCGCGCATGCGGAAGAGCTGCTGGCGGGCCGGATCTTTCGATGGTTCATGGCGGAAGCAGTAGGACTGCAAATCGAACAGGCCGCCCGTCTTCGGCAGGTTGCCGCGCTTGGCGACCGTCGGATACAGCGGGTAGCAGGCAGCCGGTGTCAGCACGATATCGGTCGCTTGCTGGTCCTTGGTCCAGTCCTCGCCGACCTCCATGCATTCAAGCAGGCTCATATGGTCGAGCTCGCTGCCGCAGAAACTGTGCACCGTGCCGGCAAGCTGCGGGAAGCTTTTCATATAACCGCTCTTTTCGAAGAGCGCGCGGTTCATGCCGGGCGGGAAACGCATCGCCTCGGCGCCGTCGGCGCCGCCGAACGTATCGATCAGCCGTTCGAAGGCGGTTATGACATCTTCGAACTGGCCGCTGCGGCCATAGAGACCGTCAACGCCGGTATCTATCAGCAGGCCGGACTCGAAGAGCCGGTCCAGAAACGAGGTCTGCATATCCATGGCTTTACCCCAGTAGGCTAGTGTCCTGCTTGTGGACGAGAAGCATGCTCGATGTGTTGGCGAGGATGCGGTCGTTCGAAATCATGAGTTGTGCGGAATGGGCATCGCGCAGATGGCGTCCGAGGCTGAAGGGCGTGCCGTTCTTGTAGCCCATGATGCCGCAGATCAGCATGGCGTGATTGACGATCTCCAGGATCGTCTCGGAAGAGGCAATCTTGACGTTGTTCATCGCCACCGCAAAACCCATCGACGACAGCCTGTCCGGGTCTAATTTGGCATCGTCATAAGCCTTCAACCCGGCAACGACATTGGATTTCACCATTTGCAGCAGGTTAGAGACTTCGGCGAGGCGCAGCGCGCCCGGCGGCTGGGCGTCCGGCGCTTTGCGGGCAGCAGCGCGCACAAAGGCCTGGGCGCGGGCAACAGCATCGACCGCGATGCCGTACCAGACGCCGCTCCAGAGCAGGTGCGAGGAAGCGAGCATGGATTGCGCCGCAATCTCCGCGAAGGGCTTCGGCAGGATCTGCCGCACTGGCGCTTGGCCTTTGAAGAGGAAGCCGTCGGAGCAGGTGCCACGCATGCCGAGCGTATTCCAGACATGCGTTTTCTCGAGCGTGTACTGGTCCTTGAGGAAGGCCGTCAGCACCTGATCGGAGGATGCCGCCTGCGCGTGGGCGCGCGAAGTGATGAGAATGGCGTCGGCATGCGAGCCATAGGAAATGACGGTCGCATCCTTTTCGAGACGGCAGAGATCGCCATCGATCTCGATCGCGCAAATGCTGTTGCGCAGGTTGCCGCCGATGCCGCCTTCGGTGGTGGCCGACGCGATCAGCAGTTGTTCTGCTGCGATGCCGCGCATGAAGCCGCAATGCCATTCGCTGTCGGCGCCGTGTTCAACGAGGCTGGACAGCTTGATATGGTGCATGGCGAAGACCATGGCGCTTGCGGCACAGGCTTGGCCGAGCATCGAGCACAACTCGGCGATTTGGGTGATCGAGGCCGATTCACCGCCGAGCTGGCGCGGCACCTGAATGCCGAGCAGCCTCTCGGCCTTCATCGCATCCACGGCTTCCCTGGGGAAGCGGCCTTCGATGTCGACGGCATCCGCATGTCTCGCCGCAACTTCGGCGACACGGGCGACCCTTGCGACAAGACCGTCCTCTATGATCTTGACGGGGAAGTTCATCAGGCGACCTTCCGACCATCCTGGATGATATCGACCGTCTTGGCGATGGCCGAGATGCTCGCGAAGGATTTGCGGTTCAGCAGATTGTCGGGAAATTCGATGTCGAACGCCTCTTCAATGCCGAGCATCAGCTGCACCGAGGCAAAGGACGTCAGACCTGCCGCATAAAGATCGGCATCGTCGGCGATCTGGTCAACCGGCGTAGGAAGTTTGCCGAATTTGGCTACGAGGTCGCGGATTGTCTTATTCATCCCATCACTCCAAGGTTCTCATGATCCCGAACCGGCGTTCATCGCCTTGTCATGAGCGTCCTTTTAGTGCGGAAAACAGAACATTCCGCTAATAGGTTGGGTTAAAGATGATGGGTCCTCATAGTTAGGATTTTAACGATCCTTCCGGTGACGGCAGGAATATTCATTTTACATCAATGAGCTAAGATCATTTCAATGGAAATGCTCGACGCGGCTTCCGACGCGGCGAGTACAGAAATGATACGCAAAAGCGCGACCTCGGGTCAGTCAGCCGGCGGATAGGAATGCTCGCCGCCGCGGTAATCCGAGATGGAATAACACCCGTCGCCCGTCGTCCGAACAGTGCTTCCGCTGACAACGGCTTTACCATGGCCGCCCGGGATGTCGAGAATGTAAGTCGGCTGGCAGAGGCCGGAAATCCGTCCGCGCAGCGCCGCGACGATCCTCTGCCCCTCCTCGATCGTCAGTCTGAAATGGCTGGTGCCGGGCGCGAGATCGGGATGATGGAGGTAGTAAGGTTTGACGCGGATTTCGACGAAAGCCTTCATCAGTTCGGCAAGAATCGCAGGGTCGTCGTTGATACCCTTGAGCAGCACCGATTGGCTGACCATGGCGATGCCGGCATCGACCAAGTGCGCGCAGGCCGCCCGCGCTTCCATCGTCAACTCTCTGACATGATTGGCGTGCAGCGCCACATAGATCGTCTTGCCACTTGCCTTCAGCGCGGCAATGAGCGCCGCATCGATTTTCTCCGGATCGACGACGGGGACGCGCGTATGGAAACGTACGATCTTCACATGGGCAATATTAGCGAGCGCCTCCATGATCTCGCGGAGTCGCCGCGGTGAAAGCACCAGCGGGTCGCCGCCGGTCAGGATGACCTCCCAGATCTCCTGATGACTCCCGATGTAATCGAAGGCTGCCTCCATCGCCGCCGCATCGAGCGTGCCGAGACCCTGCGGCCCGACCATTTCGCGGCGAAAGCAGAAGCGGCAATAGACGGGGCAGACATGCACGGCCTTCAGCAGCACCCGGTCGGGATAACGGTGCACAATGCCCTCGACCGGGCTGTGGGCGTGATCGCCGATCGGATCGGCACGTTCTTCGGGCGCGACAATGAGTTCGGCCGCATCGGGCACGAATTGCCGGCCGATCGGGTCGCTGGGATCGGCGTGATCGATCAGCCTGGTGACGGTAGGCGTCAGCGCGATGGCGTAACGCGCGGCGACCGCCTCGAGCGCTGCGCGGTCGGCAGGCGCGGCAAGCCCCGCCTTCACGAGATCGTCGACGCTCTTGATCTGTTTGACGGCATTCATCTTCCGTACTCCGCAACCGGCGCCCACAGCACCTGGTCGATCCGCGACGCCCCCGTGGCCAGCATCACCAGCCGGTCGAAGCCGAGCGCGATGCCGCTTGCCTCGGGCATCAGCGACAGCGCGGCAAGAAAATCCTCATCGATCGGGTAAGTCTCGCCATAGATCCGCGCCTTCTCGGCCATTTCGATCTCGAAGCGCCGCCGTTGTTCGCCGGCGTTGGTGAGTTCGCCGAAACCATTGGCAAGCTCGACGCCGCATGCATAGAGCTCGAAGCGTTCGGCAACCCGGGGGTCGCGCGCCGAGGGACGTGCAAGTGCGGCCTCCGAGACCGGATATTCGTCGAGAATGGTGATACGGCCGAAGCCGAGATGCGGCTCGATCTTTTCGACCAGCACCCGGCTGAAGAGATCGGCCCAGCCGTCGTCATCGGCGACGCGCATGCCGACACGCCTGAGTTCGGTCGCCAGATGCTCGCGATCCGTCGAACCGTCCGCGGCAACGGAGGCAAGAAGATCGATGCCGGCATGCCGCTCAAAGGCTTCTGCGACGCTGATCCGCTCCGGCCCGGCGAAGGGATCGCTTTCGCTGCCACGATAGGAAAGTTTGTCCGTCTTCACTGTTTCGGCCGCCAGCGCCAGGATCCGCACGCTATCCATCATCAGGCTCTCATAGCTTTCACCGGCCCGATACCATTCGAGCATGCTGAATTCTGGATGGTGCAACGGCCCGCGCTCGCGATTGCGATAGACATGGGCAAAACACGAGATGCGCTGTTCGCCCGCAGCAAGCAGCTTCTTGCAGGCGAATTCCGGCGAGGTGTGCAGATAGAACGGTGCCGCCTGACCGTCCGTCGTTATCGCTTGCGTCGCGAAGGCATGCAGATGCGCTTCGTTGCCGGGGGAGACCTGCAGCACCGCCGTGTCGACCTCGATGAAATCCTCGCGCGCGAAAAACCCGCGAAGCGCAGCCTGAATCGTATTGCGCCCGATCAGGAACGGGCGGCGGTCGGCATGCACGGACGGGGTCCACCAGGGAGACGCTTTGGCCGAAAAGTTCATTCCAAGCTTTCTTCGCCGGAGAAGCCGGTATGGGGGTGGCTATTTCCCGGATTTTAGGTTAGTTGCGCCCCCAAAGAAAAACATTTGCGTCTTGGGGCGTCTCGACAGTCCTCTACGACGCCGAAAGCCGAGTTACAAGGAAGTCTTATGGTCAAGGTCATCGCCTCTTCGGTCCGCAAGGGCAACGTTCTCGACGTGGACGGCAAGCTCTACGTCGTTCTCACCGCCCAGAACTTTCATCCGGGCAAGGGCACGCCGGTCACCCAGGTCGACATGCGCCGCATCGTCGACGGCGTGAAGGTCTCCGAACGCTGGCGCACCACCGAACAGGTCGAGCGCGCCTTCGTCGAAGACGTCAACTTCCAGTACCTCTATGAAGATGGCGAAGGTTTCCACTTCATGAACCCGGCGACCTACGACCAGGTGGTCGTCAGCGCGGAAACCATGGGCGACCAGAAGGCCTATCTGCAGGAAGGCATGACCTGCATCCTGTCGATCCACGAAGGCATTCCGCTGGCGCTCGAACTGCCCCGCCACGTCACGCTCGAGATCGTCGAGACCGAACCGGTCGTCAAGGGCCAGACGGCATCCTCGTCCTACAAGCCGGCCATGCTCTCCAACGGCATCCGCACCTCGGTCCCGCCTCATATCGATGCCGGCACCCGCGTCGTCATCGCGACGGAAGACAATTCCTACGTCGAGCGCGCCAAGGATTGATTACTGATTTGATCGCGTGAAAAGGCCGGCTTCGACCGGCCTTTTTTCGTCCACTTGTCACAGATGCGGGTTGCGCGGCCGGTATTTCTTGACGAGCTTCTGGTTGATCTCGGCTGCACCCGGCATGTTGGCGCTGAGATAAACCGGCGCATCGCCGCATTTCGAAAGCTCCGAGGCAACTTCGGCAAAGATCGCATTGATGATGGTCACCCCGACCGCCGTCGAAACCGGTCCGACCCGAAGTCCTGTTCCTTCGAGATCGACAACGGCGTCACCCGGCGGCAATCCGTTGTCGAGCACCACGTCGGCAACGTCGGCGAGCCGGCGGCGACCATTGGCGATCGCCGAGGAATAGGCGATCGACGTGATGGCGATGACCTTTGCGCCGATGTCGCGCGCATAGTCGGCCGCCTCGATCGGCGCGGCGTTCACACCCGAATTGGAGGCGATGATGATAACGTCGCCCGGCTGCATGCCGTAACGCTCCAGCATCGGCCGCACAAGGCCCTGTGTGCGCTCATAGACCGAACTGATGACGGCGCCCTCATGCAGCATGGCGGAGCCGACAAGCACCGGCACGGTGAAGGCGAGCCCGCCGGCGCGGTAGTGCACCTCTTCCGCCAGCATGTGCGAATGGCCGGTGCCGAACACATAGACGCGCTTGTCGTCGCGGGCGGCATCGAGGATGACCGCCGCGGCCTGCGCCATCGGTTCGGCGAGCGCCTGCCTCAACGTCTCCAGCCGGCCGATCAGGTTGGAGAAATAGGCATCGGTAATGTCAGTCATCCCGCTTCTCCTTGCGTTCAGGCTGCCTCGCCGGCAAGCCAGGTGGCGGTGACAGTAAGCGCATCTGTCAGATGTACGAGATCGGCGCGCGCGCCCGGCGAGAGATGGCCACGATCGGCAAGCCTCAGGAAACGCGCGGGATAGAGGGTCGCCATACGCAAGGCCTCGGCGAGCGTCAGGTCGAGATAGGTGACGCCGTAGCGGATCGCCGAGATCATATCGACGTCGGAGCCGGCGAGCGTCCCGTCGGAAAGCACGAGCTTCGAGCAGAAGCCGCCCCTTTCGCGCCGAACGGTGCGTCCGTTCAGCGTGAACGAGTCCTGTTGCGAGCCGACAAGCGACATCGCGTCGGTCACGAAGAACAGCTTGCCTTCGCCGCGCTTGGCGCGCAGCGCCGTGCGCAGGGCCTTCGGATCGACGTGATGGCCGTCGGCAATGATGCCGCACCAGGATGCGGGATGATCGATGGCCGCGCCGACCAGGCCCGGAGCACGGTGGCCCATCTGGCTCATCGCGTTGAAGAGATGCGTGACCCCGCGCGCTCCGGCATCGAACCGTTCCTCCGCCGCCTCGCTGGAACAATCGGAATGGCCGATGCTGACGGTGACGCCGGCTTCGGCAAGCTCGCGCACCTGGGCGACCGTCACCTGCTCGGCGGCGATGGTGACGAGCAGCGTGCCTATCGACTCACGTGCCCGGATGAAGGCCTTGATGTCGCTATCCTCCACCGGCCGCATCAGCTCGGCCAAATGAGCGCCCTTGCGGGCTGGCGCCAGATGCGGGCCTTCGAGATGCAGGCCGGCGACGCCACGGTCTTCTTTCACAGCCTCCTTCGCCGCTTCGATAGCGGCACTGGTCGCCTCGGATGTGTCGGTGATCAAGGTCGGCAGCAGCGACGTCGTGCCGTAAGGCCGATGCGCGTTGGCGATGATATCCATCGACGCTGGGGAAGGCTCATCGTTCAACATTCGGCCGCCGCCGCCATTGACCTGCGCATCGATGAAGCCGGCCGACAGGATGCCGCCCGCAAGAGCGACCGTCTCGCCATCGGGCAGGTCGTTTACCGCGATGATCGCTTCGACGCGGCCGTCGGCAACGATGAGCGCTTTGTCGTCATGGAAGCGCTCGCCGTCAAAGATGCGGGCGCCGACGAAGATCTTGCGGACCATCAGATCGTCTCCGTCACCTTGAGCAGGTTCGCCGGCCGGTCGGGATCGAAGCCCTTGCGGCGCGTCACCGATTCGATCAGCCGGTAGTAGACGAGCAGCGACACCAGCGGATCGATCAGGCCATTGCCCGTCGTCGGCACGCGCAGATTGATGCCGGGAAGCGGCTGTGCCGAAAAACCGACGGTGGTGGCGCCGAGCTTCTGCAGCCGCTCCAGCGCCTGGCCGTTATTGGCGAAGGCCGCATCGTCAGGCGCGAAGGCGACGATCGGAAAGCCGGGCTGCACCAGGCGCATCGGACCGTGCATCAGTTCCGCTAGCGAAAAGGCCTCGGCATGCAGGCCGGAGGTTTCCTTCGCCTTCAGTGCCGCTTCTAGCGCGATCGCAAACGCCGGGCCGCGGCCGGCCGTATAGAGCGAGGTCGCATGGAACAGCACCTCCTCGACCGCCGCCGTTTCGATACCTGCGGTCGCCGAAAGCGCCTCCGGCAGTTTTTCAAGCGCTGCCTGCAGGCCGGACGCGCCGCCGATCGCGGCCGTCACGCCGGAAAGGGCGGCGACGGAGGCAATGAAGGATTTGGTCGCCGCCACGCTTTTTTCCGCGCCGGCGTTAAGACCGAGAACGATATCGGCCTGTTTGGCAAGCGGGCTGTCGGTGACGTTGACGACGGCGATGGTCGTCGCCCCACCCTTCTTCGCCGCCTCCTGCAAAGCCACGATGTCAGGGCTGGCGCCCGACTGCGAAACAGTGAAGTGCACACCGCCCTTCAGATGGAGGGCAGCGCCGTAGACGGAAGCGATTGACGGTCCCACCGATGCGACCGGTACGCCGCAGGAGATCTCGAAAAGATATTTGAAGAAGGTGGCGGCGTGGTCCGAGGAGCCGCGCGCCGCCGTGGTCACCACGCTCGGGCGGGCGGACGAAAACAGCCGGGCGATTTCCGCAAAGACCGGTTTTTCCTTTTCGAGAAGCGTGGCCACCACCTCCGGCGACTGGCCGGCTTCCTGCAGCATCAACGACTGGTTCTCACTCATGGTCATCTCCAATTCTCAATTCGGCAACGAAATCATAGGCATCGCCGCGGTAGTGCGAGCGGGTATATTCGACGACGCGCTGGTCTTCCAGGCGCGAGACACGTTCGATCAGAAGCGCCGGTGCGCCTGCCTTGACGTTCAGCATCGCGGCATAGGACGTATCGAGCGTGACGGCGGTCAGCCGCTGCAGCGCACGCACCGGTCGGTGGCCATTCGCCGCCAGCGCATCGTAGAGCGATCCCTCGCCGCCGGCGTTCTCCCCCAGAAACTTGACCGGCACGACGGCGCGCTCGATCGCCAGCGGCAGGCCGTCGGCGAGGCGCAGACGGTCGAGCCTCAGAACCGGTTCGCCAGCGCCGAGGCCGAGCAGAAAGGATTCCTCCGGAGACGGCGTGTTGATCTCCCGCGACAAGATGCGTGCGGCCGGCAGACGCCCGCGCGAGCGCATGTCGGCGGAGAAGGAGGAAAGCCGCCAGAGCGACTGTTCCATGCGCTCCACCTTACCCGATACGAAAGTACCGCTTCCGTGGCGTGATTCCAGTGCGCCGGCCGCCATCAGGTCGCGATAGGCAGTGCGCACGGTGACGCGGCCAAGCTTGAGAGCCTCGGCAAGGTCGCGCTCGCCCGGCAGCGCCGTGCCGGCCTTCAGCAAGCCCTCCTGAATGAGGCTGGTCAGCGCCTGCGCCAGCCGCTTGTAGAGCGGCCCGGCCAACGCTTCGTCGCGCAGGCCGCGTCTATTGAGTTCAGCTACTAGACTGGTTCTATCCATGGGCAGACAATAGAACCTATATAGAACCAATCGGCAAGTCTGAATCGGACAAGGCCTAAAAAAACCCTCTCCGGCAAACCGAAGAGGGTTCATAACGGTCAAATTTGACAGCCGTGCGTCTCTAGAATGCTCAGCTCTTGGTGAAGATGTAGTCCGTCTCCTGGCGCAGCACTTCGCCGGGGCGCAGGACCGCATTCGGAAAGCCTTCGTGATTAATGGCATCCGGCCAGACCTGCGTTTCCAGGCAGAAGCCGGCGAACGGGCCGTAATTGCGCCCGCCGAGGCCGGGAGCACCTGTATTGAGCTTGAAGCCGGCATAGAACTGCACGCCCGGCTCGGTGCTGCGCACTTCCAGCGACACGCCGGAATAGAGGCTGCGGGCGAGTGCCACAGTCCGCTTGGCGGTGCGTTCTCGAGACAGGCAGAAATTATGGTCGTACAATGCCTGTTCATTGCCGACGAAACGCTTCATCGGAGCCATCTCGCGGAAATCGAATTCAGTGCCGGCAACGGGCCGGATTTCGCCGGTCGGCACCTGCTTTTCGTCGGTCGGCAAATAGTGATCGGCGGCGATCATGATGTCGTGGGCCAGCGCATCGTCGCGGCCGTCGAGATTGAAATAGGCGTGCTGGCAGACATTGGCGAGCGTCGGCTGGTCGCTTGTTGATTCGTAGGTGATCGACAGCTCGCCGTTGCCATGCACCCGGAACGTCGCCTGGATGGTGCAATTGCCGGGGTAGCCGGCGCGGCCGTCGGGATCGACGATCTTCATCACCAGCCGGTCGACGTCATGCTCGACGATCGTCCAGTTGCGCTTGCCGATGTTGTCGCTGCCGCCATGCAGATGCGTCACGCCGTTTTCGTTCCGCTCGAGCTGATAATCCTTGCCGTCGAGCGTGAACCTGCCGCCGCCGATGCGATTGGCGCAGCGGCCGGGCGTCGCGCCGAAATAGGCCGAGTAGAGCGGGTAGTTGTCGAACTCCTCGAAGCCAAGCTGCAGCGGCGCGTCATGTCCCGCAAGGCGCAGATCCTGGATGACCGCGCCCCAGGTGATGATCTTGGCCGTCAGGCCGCCGCCATTGATGACGACGCGATAGACGGTTTCGCCCGCCTTCGTCTGCCCGAAAACATCCCGCTCCAACTTATCCGACATAATCGACCGTCCGTTCCTTTGCGCGTCCGATAAGACGCGCGGCGCTATAGAGTTCCGGACCGGAACCTGACCGCATTTGCTCCAAACCGCAACCGGGCAGGTCAGAAAGAAATGCCGGTCAAAGATCCATGCCGATCTCTTCGACGTCATAGGGCGTCGTCTGGTAAATCTCATTGATCCAGTTACCGAACAAGAGGTGCGCATGGCTGCGCCAGCGGTTCTGCGGCGCAAGCGTCGGATCATTATGCGGGAAGTAATTATGCGGCATCTTGATCGGCACGCCGGCATCCACATCGCGGAAATACTCATCCGAAAGCGAGGTGGAATCATATTCGACGTGGTTGAACATGTAGAGCCGCCGGCCCCTCTTCTCGTGCACGAGGCATACGCCCATCTCGCTGGATTCCATCAGGATTTCCAGGCTTGCGGATTTCTCGATATCTTCGCGGCGCACCTCTGTCCACCGCGACACCGGAACCTCGAAATTGTCGGAAAAGCCGTTCAGATAGATGGAGGAAGGCTTCAGGTTTCGGTGCCGGTAGACGCCAAAGGCCTTTTCCTTAAGCTCATATTTCGGAACGCCGTGGAAGTGATAGATCGCCGCCATCGCGCCCCAGCAGACGTTCATCGTCGAATGGACGTTGGTCTCGGTCCAATTAAAGATCTCCTGCATCTCTGCCCAATAGGTAACGTCCTCGTAGGGCAGAAGCTCGATCGGCGCTCCGGTGATGATGAAGCCATCGAACTTGCGCTGCTTCACCTCTTCCCAGGTCTGGTAGAAGGCGAGCAGGTGATCTTCGGATGTGTTCTTCGCCTTGTGGCCGCCGATGCGGATGAGCGACAGCTCCACCTGCAGCGGCGAAGCGCCGACGAGACGGGCCATCTGCAGTTCGGTCTTGATCTTGTTGGGCATCAGGTTGAGCAGGCCGATCTGCAACGGTCTTATATCCTGACGGATCGCCATCGTCTCGGTCATCACCCGCACACCTTCCTGAACCAGGGTTTCGAAAGCGGGCAGCGTATCGGGGATCTTGATGGGCATTTGCGGTCAACTCGATCGAAAATAAAAAACCGGCGGCGAAAAAATCGCTACCGGTCCGCACGCGGCCCTTTAGCGACTTTTTTAACGTGGCTGCAAGCCGGCCGGCCAAATCACCACGGAGTGCCTTAATTAGTCCCAGTTGAGCCGCGAATCAACTCCGAATGCATGCGGGAGCGGAGCGTCAAGAATCATCACAGTTTAATGACTGATAAAATCTGTTGATAGACCGGTAACGCCACCATGTTAATAATGACAGTATGGGCGGTTTGGAAAAGCATGATGGCAGATAAGATTGAGGGGAGGCCGGGCACCAGGAGGCAGGATAAGGTTGGTTACGACTTCAGCCTGACATATCGCCTCGGAGTAATGTTCTCGGCATTCTGGAATTCTGAAGTGCGTGGCAAGGTGCTGTTTCTGGCAACAGTGCTGATCCTCGTCATCCTTCTGACAGCTTATGGCCAGGTCATTCTGAACGAGTGGAACGCCCCCTTCTATGATTCGCTCGAGCGCCGCGATCTCGGCGAATTCTTCCACCAGCTCGAAATCTTTGCGATGATCGCCGGCACGCTGCTGCTGCTCAACGTGCTGCAGGCCTGGCTGAACCAGATGACCGCGCTCTATATGCGCGAGGGCCTGTCGCGCGATCTCGTCGATCAATGGCTGAAGCGCAAGCGGGCGCTGCGGCTCGCCTCGAGCGGCCTGATCGGCGTCAATCCCGACCAGCGCCTGCACGAGGATTCCCGTAACCTCGCCGAAAGCACAACAGGGCTCGTTCTCGGCCTCTTACAGTCAACCATTCTTCTGGTGAGCTTCATCGGCGTGCTCTGGGAGCTGTCGAGCGGCTTCGTCTTCCACATCAGCGGCCACAGCTTCTCCATTCCAGGCTACATGGTCTGGGCAGCGATTTTTTATGCCGCCTCCGCCTCGGTGCTGAGTCAGGTCGTCGGCCGCAAGCTGGTCAAGCTCAATGCCGACCGGTTCTCGAAGGAGGCCGAGCTTCGTTTCACGCTGATGCATGCCAATGAGAACATGCCGGCAATCACCGTCGCTCGCGGCGAAGAGAATGAACGCCGGCGCATCAACACCGACATCAGTTCGGTGCTGAGGGTGGTCAAGCGGCTCGCCATGGCCAATACCAATCTCACCTGGGTTTCGGCCGGCTACGGCTGGCTCGTGATCGTTATCCCCATTATCGTTGCCGCACCCGCTTATTTTTCCGGCGGCCTCACCCTCGGGCAGCTGATGATGTCGGTCGGCGCCTTCAACCAAGTCAATACGGCGTTGCGCTGGTATGTCGCCAATTTCGGCCCGATCGCCGAATGGCGTGCCACGCTGATGCGCGTCACCGACTTCCGCCAGGCGCTGCTCGACATGGACGAGGACTTTGGTGTGAAGGGCAGCATCGCCTATGAAAACACCACCCCCGACAGGCTGACGCTGAAGGATGTGGTGATCAATGCCAAAATCGGCGAAGACATCGAGGAATGCGGCGGTTTTCGCCTGCGTGAAACCGATATCGTGATCAAGGCCGGCGAAAAGATCATGATCAACGGCGATCATAGCGTCAACCGCAAACTGCTGTTCCAGGCCTTGGCCGGGCTCTGGCCGTGCGGCAGCGGCACGATGGGTCTGCCGCCGATCGACGACATGCTGTTCGTTCCGCAGATTGCCTATATTCCGGGCGGCACTTTGCGCGAGGCGCTTGCCTTCCCCGAAAGCCCGGATGCCTACGAGCAGGCTGCCGTCGAGGCGGCCCTTGAAAAGGCCGGCCTGCACTCTCTGATCGCAAGGCTCGATACCCGCGCCCGCTGGGACAAGCTGCTCGACAGCGATGAGCAGAAGGCGATCGGCTTCGCGCGCCTGCTGCTGGTGCGCCCGCGTTGGATCATCTTCGACGAAGTGCTCGAGGGCATGGAGCCGGAATGGCAGGAGACGATGTGCAGCGTGCTGACTTCGATACCCGAAACGGGCATGATCTATATCGGCCGCTCTGAGACCTATCTGGAGGCGCTGCAGCCGCGGGTGCTGCATCTGCAGGCTCTGCCTTCGAGATCTGAAGAGCCGCAGCAGCAGGTCGCCCAGACCACCGGCGCCAGCGCCAGTGCGGGCGCAGCCGTCGTCCCCGCGCCGGCGCTTTAAGACCTCCCCCATCAGCAGGAGTTTTACCTGCAGCGTGACGCGAGCGGCTGAGCGCGAGAGTCTCAGCCTTCGAGCTCTTCGCGCAGCATTTCGAGCTCCAACCATTCCTCTTCCATCTTGGACAGGCCGGCGCGCAGCTTTTCCATCTCGCTCGCAAGCCGATTGAAGGCGGCGGGGTCACGCGTGAAGAGACCGGGATCGGCCATGACAAGTTCGCGCTTGGCGAGCTCGGCCTCGGCTTTGGCCATCTCCTTCGGCAGATTTTCCAGCGCGAATTTCTGCTTGAAGGAAAGCTTGCCCTTCGAGCCTCCGCCGGAAGCTGTTATCTCCTGCGTCTTCGGCTTCTCCGCCGTCTTCTCGGCCTTCCGGCGCTCTTCGAGCGCGCCTTTGCGCTGCGCCAGCATGTCCGTGTAGCCGCCGGCATATTCGATCCATCGGCCATCGGGCGCATCCGGTATGGCGGGCGCGATCGTCGAGGTCACGGTGCGGTCGAGGAAATCGCGATCGTGGCTGACGAGAATGACGGTGCCGGGAAAGCCGGCGACGATTTCCTGCAGGAGGTCGAGCGTCTCGATGTCGAGATCGTTGGTTGGTTCGTCGAGGATCAGGAGGTTTGCCGGGCGCGCCAGGATGCGTGCCAGCATCAGGCGGGCGCGTTCGCCGCCGGAGAGGCTTTTGATCGGCGTGCGCGCCTGTTCCGGCTGGAACAGGAATTCCTTCATGTAGCCGGTGACATGGCGCTGTTCGCCGTTGACGAGCAGGTTTTCGCCACGCCCGTCCGTCAGGTAGTTTGCAAGCGTATCCTCGGGGTTCAGGTCCTCGCGTTTCTGGTCGAGGGTGGCGATCTCCAGGTTGGTGCCGAGTTTCACTGTGCCGCTATCCGGCGAAAGCTGGCCGGTCAGCATTTTCAGGAGCGTCGTCTTGCCGGCACCGTTCGGTCCGACGAGACCGATGCAATCGCCGCGATGTACGCGGATCGAGAACGGCGTGACGATGGCCCAGTCGCCGAAGCTCTTGGTGATCTTCTCGGCCTCGATCACCAGCTTGCCAGATTCCTGCGCGTCCGAAACCGTCGCCTGCACCGTGCCTTGCGGTCCCTTATGGCCGCGATATTGCGAACGCATCGTCTGCAGCTCGCCGAGGCGGCGCATGTTGCGTTTGCGCCGGGCCGTGACGCCGTAGCGCAGCCAGTGTTCTTCGCGCTCGATCGCCTTGCCGAGCTTGTGCTGCTCCAGCTCTTCGGCCTCCAGCACCTGGTCGCGCCATGCCTCGAAATGCGCGAATCCCCTGTCGAGCCGGCGCGAGGCGCCGCGGTCGAGCCAGACGGTTGCCGTCGAGACTTTTTCGAGGAAACGACGGTCGTGCGAAATCAGCACCAGGGCGCTGCGGGTCTTCTGCAGCTCGCCTTCCAGCCATTCGATTGTGGGAAGGTCGAGATGGTTGGTCGGCTCGTCGAGCAGGAGAATATCCGGTTCCGGGGCCAGCACGCGGGCAAGCGCGGCCCGGCGCGCTTCACCGCCGGAAAGGGTGTTCGGATCTTCTTCGCCGGTCAGGCCGAGATGCGACAGAAGATAGGTGACGCGATAGTGGTCGTCGCCCGGTCCCAGCCCGGCCTCGGCATAGGCCTGAACGGTGCGGAAGCCGGCAAAGTCCGGGGCTTGTTCGAGATAGCGCACCGTCGAAGACGGATGGCGGAAGACCTCGCCGGACTGCGCCTCGACCAGGCCGGCGGCAATCTTCAGGAGTGTCGATTTGCCAGAGCCGTTACGCCCAACGAGACAGATCTTGTCGCCGGGCTCGACCTGCAGCGAAGCGCCCGCCAGCAGCGGTGCGCCGCCGAAGCTCAGGAAGATGTCGTCGAGTTTCAGAATGGGAGGGGCCAAAATCAGACTCCGGAAAGATCATAGGGTCGGGCAAGCACGATTGCCCGGCCGCTCTCGAGCGAAAAGCGAACCTTGCCTTCCGCGACATTTGAAATGGTGCGCGATGAGCCGAAAGGCAGATGGAAATCCGTGAGCGGATAGCGCGCATTCTCGATGGAGAGCCCCTTCAGCTCGCTGAACCCGGGGACGGAAAACAGGCAGCCCTTGGGAAGGTCCAGTTCGATCGTGCCGGCGAGCAGCGGAACGGCCTCTTCCTTGCCCGAGGTCAGCAGGACGTCGAAACCCTGCTCAGCAAGACCGACGGCCGACAGCAGGTGCTGAAGCGCATGGTCGGAGCGTTCGCCGCCGAGCGCGCCGGCGAGGATCAGCCGCCGGGCGCCTCGGGCGACCGCTTCCGATACCGCGATCTCTCCGTCCGTTGCCGCCTTTGCTGCGGGATAGGGTTGCTTTGGCACATCGAGAAAGCCCGCTTCGAGCTCGGGGGGCGTCGAATCGAAATCGCCGACCCAGAGCTCAGGCATGACACCAAGCGCCGCCGCATGCCGCATGCCGCCATCGGCCGCGATGAAACGGCTGCCGCCGATCGCGTGGCGCAGGCGTTCCGTCAGGCTGAGTTCGCCGCCGAGCAGAATGGTGAAGGTGGATTGGCTCATGGGCACTGCCCTTAGCGCAAACGGGGGGGCGAGGGGAAGGGGCACTGACGGACGGCGCTTTCGCCTCAACCGGGCGTGTCCTTGTCGCGCGAGAGAAAGATCGCCTCGTAACCGCCAATGAAACGTTCGAACAGCGTCGCGAAGCGCTCTATATCTTCGCGCGGCCAATCGGAGACGATCTCGGAAATGATGGCCATTTTCTGCGCGTGGATCTCGGCAAGCAGCGCCTGGCCGGCCTCGGTGATGACGACCACGATCCGCCGCGCATCGGCCTGGGAGGCTTCGCGGCGCAGCACGTTGCGCCCGACCATCTCGGCCACGACCCGGCTGGCACGCGACGGGTCGATGCGCAGCATCTCCGCGATCAAGCCGACGGTAACCTCGCCGGGCGACTCAGCCCGCCGCACGGCGTCCAGCACGTCGAGATGGGAAAGCTCAAGGCCCGGTGCGGCACTCTGGATCGCCAGCCTGCCGATCAGCCGTCGGCCGGTCATCAGGCGCATGCGTGCCATGCTCTTACCGATGCGAGGCAGGTTCTCATCGTCCGGCTCGGCCCGACCGTTGGACAGGATCTTCGTCAGCGTCTCATTCATGACGGCACCATAGCAGAGCGGAGGTTAAAATTGAATATGCCGGAGTCACTCATGTGCCGTTGACAATTCCATGCTAATGGCACATAAAATGGATGAAACTCGGAAATATGCCCCCATGGACATGCAGCCCGCGCCTGCGCCGCTCGTGACGGATTCTCGTCGCCGGCTTATCCTCTTCTTCTTTCTGATGACCGCCATGTTCATGGCCACGCTCGATAATCAGATCGTCTCCACGGCCCTGCCGACGATCGTCGGTGAGTTCGGCCATCTCGAGCGTTTCGGCTGGATCGGCTCGGCCTACCTGCTGGCGCTCAGCGCTGTCATGCCACTCTACGGCAAGCTTGGTGATCTCTTCGGCCGCAAATATGTGATGATGACGGCGATCGCAATCTTCACCACCGGCTCCGCGGTCTGCGGTCTCGCCGTCTCGATGAACACGCTGATCGCCGCCCGTGTGCTGCAGGGCCTCGGCGGTGGCGGCATCATGGTATCGATCTTTGCCGTCAACGCCGACCTGTTCGAGCCGCGCGAGCGGGCGCGCTATCAAAGCTATTCCAGCCTCGTGCTGATGGCTTCAGGCGCGATCGGCCCGGTGCTCGGGGGAACGATGAGCGATCTCTTCGGCTGGCGCTCGATCTTCCTCGTCAACGTGCCGATCGGTTTCATCGTGCTCACCGGCCTTGCCTTCATGCTGCCCTACCGCAAGCCGCATCGGCGCCCGAAGATCGATTATGCCGGCGCACTCCTGATCGCGCTGACGACGACGAGCATCGTGCTTGCCACAGACAGCAGCGAATTGTTCGGCGCGTTGGTCTCACCACAGAGTATCGGCATTGTCGCCTTCGGCGCAGTCTGCGCCGTCACCTGGGTGTTCGTCGAGCGCCGCGCGCCGGAGCCGATCGTTCCCCTGCAGCTCTTCCGCAATTCGACCTTCAGCCTCCTGCTGCTAATATCGGTGATGGGCGGCGGGATCGCCATCGGCATGGTCAATTATCTCGCTCTCTTCCTACAGACGACAACCGGCCTTTCCCCATCGGCCGCCGGCCTTCTGTTCATTCTGCTGACCGGTGGTCTCGTCTGCGGATCACTGTCCGCCGGGCGTATTATCTCGATGACCGGCCGCTACAAACCCTTCGCCATCGCGAGCCTCACCTGCAGCGCCATTGCCTTTGCGCTGATGTCACAGGTCCATGCGGGAACGCCAATCGCCTTCATCGGCGCGATCATGATGCTGCATGGCATCGGCATCGGCCTTGCGCAGCAGGTCCCCGTCATCGGCGTGCAGAATGCCGCCCCCGCTCGCGACGTCGGCGCCGCGACCGGCTCGGTGACGCTCTCGCGCATGGGCGGCGCCTCAATTGCCATTTCGATCTATGGCGCGATCATCGCCTCCGGGCTCGGCAAGGTCGGCGCTCCCATTCCCGGTGTCGCCGATATCGAACAGCTGACGCCGAAGATGATGGCCGCCCTTCCCGAAGCAAGCCGCCAGGCCGTCGCAGATGTCTATGCCGCCGCCTTCTCGCCCCTTTTCATGACTTCCTGCGCCATTGCCCTGATGGGCCTTGCTGCCGCAATGATGCTGAAGCCCGTGCAGCTGCCCCGCACCGGGGAAATGAAGCGACCGCAATCGGGGGCGGCGGAAGCGGTGGAATAGCGGGCCGCATAACAGGAATATTCACCAGCAGACGTTCCATTATCGCGCAAATAAATTGAAAGTTGCGATTTTCTTGCGGGACTGCCGTTTCCCAGCCTGTTACTTCAATCGTGCCGTTCTTTTTCCGTGCCGGCGACAAATCTATGCCTGGTGACGGAACTTTCGCCATAATTTCATCCGAGCGAAGGGAACCTCGATGCCTGAGGCTTGCTAAAATGCAACGGCACCACAATTAAACAGAGTCTCGCTATGCAACCGATGCGTAAATCAGTTACAGCAACGACGTGTATCGGCTTAGCATGCGGCGCGAGATCAGGGGTGCGCACCCGTTGAGTTCCCCTTGCCAAGGCCGGTCCCCATCTGCGGCAAACCGGCAAAACAGCGACATGATGCGGAGAACCAGACTGGACAGCTTGACGACGTGGAAATCGCCCGCGCTTTCCAGTGATTCCATCTCTGCGACGCGGCGCTTCGTCCATCGCCTGATGCTGCTTTCAGCCGTCGCAATGGCGCTGAACGGGTGTCAGCCGCTGATCGAACAATCCTACCAGCCGAGCATCTCGCCTTCTTCCAATCCCCAGATCGTCGACGAGGTGCAGAAGAACGATCCGCGGGCGGCGATGGGCGCCCGCGAGCATCCGCGTATCGTGGCAAGCTACGGCGGCGAATATAAGGATGCCAGGACCGAGCGCCTCGTCGCGCGCATTGCCGGCGCACTGACGGCAGTGTCGGAAAATCCCAGCCAGTCCTACCGGATTACCATCCTGAACTCGCCTGCGATCAACGCCTTTGCGCTGCCGGGCGGGTATCTCTACGTCACCCGCGGCCTGCTCGCGCTTGCCAACGACGCCTCGGAAGTCGCCGCTGTGCTGTCGCACGAAATGGGCCACGTGACAGCGAACCACGGTATCGAGCGGCAGAAGCGCGAAGAAGCCGAAGTCATCGCCAGCCGCGTCGTCGCCGAGGTCCTCTCGAGCGACATTGCCGGCAAGCAGGCGCTGGCCCGGGGCAAGCTCAGGCTTGCCGCCTTCTCCCGCCAGCAGGAGCTGCAGGCCGATGTCATCGGCGTGCGCATGCTTGGCGAAGCCGGTTACGACCCCTATGCCGCCGCCCGCTTCCTCGATTCCATGGCGGCCTATAGCCGCTTCATGTCGGTCGACCCGGAAGCCGACCAAAGCCTCGACTTCCTTTCGAGCCATCCGAACTCCGCCCAACGCATCGAGCTTGCCCGCACCCATGCGCGCGCCTTTGGCCAGGAGGGGACGGTCGGCGACAAGGGCCGCGATTATTATCTTGACGGCATTGACGGCCTGCTCTACGGCGACAGCCCGGAAGAGGGCTACGTGCGCGGTCAGACTTTCCTGCATGGCGGCCTCGGGATCCGCTTCGACGTGCCGGCGGACTTCAAGATCGACAACAAGGTCGAAGCCGTGATGGCCACCGGCCCCAACGACATCGCCGTCCGCTTCGATGGCGTCGCCGACAACCAGAACCAGAGCCTCACAAACTATATCTCCAGCGGCTGGGTGACCGGTCTCGACCCATCGACAATTCAGCAGATTACCGTCAATGGCATGGAAGCGGCCACTGCGCGCGCAAGTGCCGACCGCTGGGATTTCGATGTCACCGTCATCCGCAACAATGCGCAGATCTTCCGTTTCCTGACCGCCGTGCCGAAGGGCAGCGATGCCCTCGAACCGACGGCCAATGTTCTGCGCGCCAGCTTCCGGCGCATGACACCGGCGGAAGCTGCCTCGCTGAAGCCGCTGCGCATTCGCGTCGTTACCGTGCGGCCCGGCGAGAACATCTCGACGCTTGCCGCCCGCATGTTGGGCACCGACCGCAAGCTCGATCTCTTCAAGCTCATCAATGCCCTGCCGACGGGTGCGGCCGTTTCCCCCGGCGACCGCGTCAAAATCATCGCCGAATAAAAAAGCCCGGCTGTTGCCGGGCAGTCGGTGCTGCTGGAGCGGAAAGACGTTCAAGCGTAGGCCGCCATATGCGGATCGGCGCTGACCAGCGCGCTGCGAAGCTTTTCCATCGCCCGGCTTTCGATCTGGCGCACGCGCTCCTTGGAAATGCCGAGATCGGCGCCGAGTTCTTCGAGCGTGGCGCCGTCTTCCGCCAGGCGCCGGGCGCTGATGATCTTCATCTCACGTTCGTTGAGATGTTTCAGCGCCGAGGCGAGCCAGACGCGGCGCCGCTCGCCGTCGATCATATTGGAAACCTGCTCGTCCGGCAGCGGATCGTCGCTGACGAGGAAATCCATCTTCTCCGCGCTCTCGGCATCGCCGGAGACGGAAGGCGCCTGCAGTGAGGCGTCGTTGCCGGAAAGCCTGGCATCCATGGTCTGCACATCGGCGAGGCTGACGCCGAGAGCCGCCGCGATTTCCTGATGAATGGATTGCAGTGTCAGTTGCGTATCGCCCCTGGCAAGCTTAGCGCGCAGGCGGCGCAGATTGAAGAATAGCGCCTTCTGGGCCGAACTGGTGCCGCCGCGCACGATCGACCAGTTGCGCAGGATATAATCCTGGATCGACGCCCTGATCCACCAGCTGGCATAGGTCGAAAAACGCACGTCACGTTCGGGTTCGAAACGTGCGGCGGCTTCCAGCAGGCCGACATAGCCCTCTTGCACGAGGTCGCTCATCGGGAGACCGAAATTGCGGAACTTGCCGGCCATGGAGATAACCAAGCGCATATGCGCCATGGCGATTTGGTTGCGCGCACCGCGATCGTCGTGATCTTTCCAGCGAGTGGCGAGATCATGCTCTTCCTGGCGGGCGAGATATGGGGCGGCCATCGCGATTTTGATCATGCGCCGATCTGCAGACATGTTCTTCATTTCGATCTCCCGAAACAGGCCTTCGCCCTCAAAATGAACAATAAAACTCACCTTCCGGAACATCGCTGTCCGGACTGAATGGGTTCCGAATGCAAAAGGGCCTCACCCTGGACTTCTCAGGGAAAGGCCCTATTTCTTATCATGTGCCGCTAAGACGGCTGGGTCGGACCTGTTTCTTCACGTTGCCGAACGGGCAATATTGAAAAGGCATGAGCCGCTCCTCACCGAATATTGACGGAATAGCAGTTCGCCCGACGAGCCAGCGCCCGACGAGCAGTCCGCAATTACGTGTGATAAACGCGTCAGTCGGGAAAAAGTTCCAATAAAAAACCCGGCGCAAAGGCCGGGTTTTTTCATGGGAGAGACAGGCTTGTCTTAAGCGGCTTCGTCCTGCGAATCGTCTTCTTCGATCGCCTTGCCGCGCTTCGGACCCTTATTAAGGTTGGTCTCGACGAGGCGGACGGCTTCGGTTTCCGACATCTTGTTGACTGCGGCAATTTCGCGCGCCATGCGATCGAGTGCTGCTTCGTAGAGCTGGCGCTCGGAATAGGACTGTTCAGGCTGGTTCTCTGCACGATAGAGATCACGCACGACTTCAGCAATGGAAATCAGATCGCCGGAATTGATCTTGGCATCATATTCCTGGGCGCGGCGGGACCACATGGTGCGCTTGACGCGCGCCTTGCCCTGCACAACCTTCAACGCACGATCGACGAAGTCCGTTTCCGAAAGCTTGCGCATTCCGATGCTCATCGCCTTGGCGACCGGAACCTTCAGGCGCATCTTGTCCTTCTCGAAATCGATAACGAAAAGTTCGAGCTTCATGCCGGCAACTTCTTGCTCTTCGATAGCGGTGATGGTACCGACGCCATGAGCGGGGTAGACGATCGATTCACCGGTCTTGAAGCCGTGACGTGCTGTAGAAGGCTTTTTCTGCTGAGTCGTCATTCTATTCAAAAACTCCCTGTTACGCTTCCGGCGGCGGCCGGAGCCGGGTCAGTCAGGCCCGGATGAGACGGGTAGATCCGTCGGGTGACTTCACTCTGGTCCCATCAGGCAAAAGCAAATGTGTCTTGCGCGCCATCTTGGGATGCGACGCTCAAGGCGTTGATATGTCACGGAAACCGTTGGACGGATTGGTTTTGCTTTCGTGATGGTTTTGGGCATGCGTCATGCCACAAATGGAACAGTGCAGGGAACCTATCACAAAAATATGAGGAAATCAATAATTTGCTTCGCCTGAGTCATGCGAGCAACACAGATCACCCATATGCCAGACGCAGGATTTAAAACGTTTCACCGCATGGCCGCTCAAATGCAGCGGCCGAATCGCGCAGGGTCTTAGTCGCCGGAACCGGGTTTTTCGGAGAAGTATTTCTCGAATTTTCCCGTCTGGCCGTCCATTTCCTTGGCCTCCGGCAACGGGTCCTTCTTGACCGTGATATTCGGCCAGATGCTGGCATACTCAGTATTGATCTTCAGCCACTTGTCGAGGCCCGGCTCGGTATCCGGCTTGATCGCCTCGGCGGGACATTCCGGTTCGCAGACGCCGCAATCGATGCATTCGTCGGGGTGGATGACGAGAAAATTCTCGCCTTCATAAAAGCAGTCGACAGGGCAGACTTCCACGCAATCGGTGTATTTGCACTTGATGCAATTGTCGGTCACGACATAGGTCATGAAGAACTCCAGGATTTCATGCGGATGGGACCGGGCAACCTGGAACGTCGCGCCTATCCCCGTGCCGGGCGAAAAGCGTGGACAGGCTTGGCAGGCAAGCACGCTTCCGGCAGGTTTTCAGTGACCTATCGGCTTTAGCGGCGGATTTCAAGGATAAACGATCTGCAAAAGCCGCCACCACAGACAGAGTTTTCTAATCCTCGTCCGACATCAACCTGTCGATTGCACGTCTTTCCTTTTTGGTCGGACGGCCGGTACCGGTCGCACGGGTCGCTTGCTCAAACGGCGTGAGACGTTTTGTCTCATCCGGCGGCAGGGACTGGTCATCATAGAGCAGGCGAGCCTCTTCATAGGGACCCCGCCGTTCCCCGGCGAGACGCACGATGAGAATGACGTCGCGCCGCTCCAGCGTCAGTTCGACGCGGTCGCCCGGCTTGACCGTCTGGCTCGGGTGACTGCAGCGCTCGCCATTGATGCGCACATGCCCTGACTGGACGTGGCTCTGGGCCAGCGAGCGCGACTTCACCACGCGCGTGAAGAACAGCCACTTGTCGATGCGCTGGCGCGAACCGCTTGCCGGCTGTGTCTCCCCGCCCATGACTACTTCTTCATCTGTTCCTTGAGGGCTGCGAGCTTGGCGAAGGGCGAATCCGGATCGATCGGCTTCTCCTTGCGCGGCGGCTTGGCCTCGAAGCGCAGCGGCTGGGCGCCGCGATTGTTGTTCCGGTCGTTACGGTCATTGCGATCGTTACGCTCGCCGCGGTCCTTCCGATCGCCACGGTCCTGACGATCACCGCGCGGCTGGTCCTTGCGCTCGCCCCTTGCCTGCTGCGGCCTGCCGCCGTCGCGGCCGCCACCATCCTTGCCGCGGCCGTGACGGTTGTCGCGCCCGTCGCCGCTGCGATTGCCCTCGCCGCCTTCACCGCCGTTCGGACGACGATTGCGCTCGCCGCGCTCCTGGTTCTGGCCGCCCCTGCGTTCGCCGTAGCCGCCGCGTGCCTGGCGGTGATTGTCATTGCGACCGCCGAGACGCCACAAAAGAACCGGCTTTGGTTCCGCCGGCTCGCCAGCTTCCCCGGAAGCGGCAGTCTCTGTCGACGCGGCTGTCTCGGTCACTTCGGCCGCAGCGTCGTTGTCGGTCGCTTCTGGCGCGGGGGTCTCGGCTGCCGTCGACGCCGCCTCGGCTGCTGATGGCTCGGAAGCAGCCTCTTCCGTCGCCGCGTCGGCATCGTCGTGATCGGCTTTTTCTACCGCTTCTTCCCCGGACATTTCCGCGGAGGCGGCAGGGGCTGAAGCTGCGTCCTGCGCCGCAAGATGGGCCGACGCCTCTTCCGCCTTCACGGCATCGGCGCGATAGCCGAGGCCCTTGAGGATCTCTTCCATGTCCTCGAGCGTCGCCCCGAGAATCGACAGCATCGCCGTCGTCGTCGTGAAACGGCGACCGTCATAGGCGCCTTCCGGACGATTGTTCTGACCGGGCTTCCATTGCAGCAGCGGACGGATGATATCGGCAAGCCGCTCCAGAATGTCGATGCGCACGGCGCGCTTGCCGAGGAAACGGAAGCCGGCGAGCTTGTAGAACATCCGCTCGAAGCTCGGATCGGTGACAACGGAGGTGCGGCCAGCGGCAAGCACGGGAATGAGATCACCGTAGCCCTGCTTGTCGAGACCGTCGTTCTTCAACGCCCAGAGCAGCGTGATCAGTTCGGCCGGTGCCGGCTTCAGAAGGGCCGGAACGAAGATATGATAGGCCCCGAAACGCACGCCGTAGCGGCGCATCGAGGCGCGAGCCTCCTGGTCCAGCGACTTCACTTCTTCGGTGACGTCGCGGCGGAAGAGCACGCCGAGATTTTCGACCAGCTGGAAGGCAAGACCCTTGGCAAGGCCCTGCAGGTCTTCGGCGCGCGACAGATCGTCCAGAGGCTTCAATACCGTGCTGATGTGATGATTGACGAAACGTTCGATGCGGGCGGCGACGTGATCACGGGCATTGCCCGTCAACTGCTCGTCGGCGAGCAGGATCACGCGCGGCCGCATGACGTGATCGCTGCCGGAAAGCCGCGCCACCGGGTCGCCGAGCCAACGGATCAATCCATCCGAACCGATCGCCAGATCGCTGTTACCCGCGGCATGCAGCCGGGCTGCACGAGCCTCGAACTCGAGCGCCAGCGCCTTCTGCGACGCAGCCTGAACCGCCTTGGCATCCGGTCCATCCGTTCCCGCCACCGGGGTGAAACGGAATCCGCTCAACTGCCCTACATGATGTCCTTCAACGAAGACATCGCCATTCACACTGATTTCAGCTTCCAGCATCGCATTCTCTCTCAGGCGCTTCATGAGCACAGATGTCCTGCGATCAACAAAGCGTTTCGTCAACCTTTCATGTAACGCATCGGACAATCGATCTTCGATTTCCCGCGTCTTTTCCTGCCAATGTGTCGGATCGGCAAGCCAGCCGGGCCGATTCGAAACGTAGGTCCAGGTCCTTATCTGCGCGATTCGCGCCGAAAGCGTGTCAATTTCCCCATCAGTTCGATCCGAGCGATGAACCTGCTCCGCAAGAAACTGCTCGTTCACCGTGCCATAGCGCACGAGATCGGAAAAGAGGGTCGAAATAAGATCGGCATGTTGGGCCGGAGTGATACGCCGGTAATCGGGCAGCGCGCAAGCCTCCCAGAGTTTTTCGACGCGGGCCGGCCTGTCGGCGAGGTCCATTACCTCGGGGTAGCGCGAAAGCTGCTCGAGCGCCTGCTGGTCGACCGCCGGCAGCGCCCGCGTCAGCCCGGGCACGCGCGGCCCGGCCTCCAGGCTGGCGCGCAGCGACTGAATCGAGGAGAAGTCCATCTCCGTCGTGCGCCACTGCAGAACCTTGACGTTGTCGAATTCATGTCCCTCGATGCGCTGCACCAGTTCCTCGTCGAAAGGCGAGACCTGTCCCGTGACGCCAAAGGTGCCGTCCCGCACGTGCCGCCCGGCGCGGCCGGCGATCTGGCCGAGCTCGGCCGGATTGAGGTTGCGGAACTGATAGCCGTCGAATTTCCGGTCCTGGGCGAAGGCGACGTGATCGACGTCGAGGTTGAGGCCCATGCCGATCGCATCGGTCGCCACCAGATATTCGACGTCGCCCGCCTGATAGAGTGCGACCTGCGCATTGCGGGTGCGGGGGCTCAGCGCCCCCAGCACGACTGCCGCGCCGCCGCGCTGCCGGCGGATCAGTTCGGCGATGGCATAGACCTCGTCGGCGGAAAAGGCGACGATGGCGGAGCGCTGCGGCAGCCGGGTGATCTTCTTCTGCCCGGCGTAAAGGAGATGCGAAAGCCGCGGCCGCTCGACGATGGTGATACCTGGCAGGATATGCTGCAGGATCGGCCGCATCGTCCCTGCACCCAGCAACAGCGTTTCATCGCGGCCGCGAAGATGCAGGATGCGGTCGGTAAAGATATGGCCACGCTCGAGATCGCCTGCGAGCTGTACCTCGTCGATCGCGACAAAGGCGGCTTTGGTCTCCCGCGGCATCGCCTCGACAGTGCAGACGGAAAAACGCGCATTGGGCGGCGAAATCTTTTCTTCGCCGGTGACCAGCGCCACGTTCTGCAAGCCGACCTTCTCCACCACCCGCGTATAGACCTCGCGGGCCAGGAGCCTGAGCGGCAGGCCGATCACGCCGGTCCCGTGTGCGACCATGCGCTCGATGGCATAATGGGTCTTGCCGGTATTGGTTGGTCCAAGCACCGCGGTCACACCGCGCCCGCTCAGAATCATCGGCTGCGAAGTCAGAGTCATGGTCCATGCAAGTGAGGCAGGCGCGCCCCGGGAAAAATTTTGCCATCTCGATGGAGGCACAGAACACATGGACAGCTACCGCCGCAAACGCAAGGGCAGATTTCAAAATGCGTCGGGGATTGCGACCTCTGCGAGTCGTCTCGACGGTGCGTATTTCCAATTCGGAACAGCGTGAGAACGAATCAGAGACGAATCGCTGACTCCTATTGATTCAGCTTTTGTTCACGGCTAAGTATTGATTTTGAATCACTTTTTCCTACTAAATGCTGAATCGCGGATCTCTCTCCTGTTGGTATTTTGTGACCGTGCCGGAGGTCTGGCATACGCTTTCTGCCAAGTGAAAAATGCGTCGAAATTAACGTCTCGATCAAATCCGGAACAAATCAGCGACGAATCGCCGACTGCTCGGCTGTCCCCTTTCGTTCACGGCCATATCTGGTGGCGTCGCCATGTTCTGCCGCTAGATGCGGGGCAGGCGGCGAGGTCTCGTCACGTCGGTGTTAATCTTCCGGCGAGCAAATTCACACAGCGTTAAGCCGGACCCGCGTGCCCCAGTGGGGTCGATCAAAAACGGAACGAATCACCGACGAATCGGAGACATCGAGACCTTCCTGCTTTGTTCACCGCAACATATTGTATTTAAATGCCTTTTTAACCATACGGACGGTTTGCGAGGGGTGACGGATCACAAACCATGAATCGCCTTGCGTGCTAATTCACGCGCCCAACCGGGAACAAAAATCGCCAATGCGTGTTTCTTGTCCATCCAGATTGCGGATGAAATGAAGGAAAAACACCATGCTTGGCACGATACTTCTCGTTATCCTCATTCTGCTCTTGATCGGAGCTCTGCCAAACTGGGGTTATAGCCGTGGCTGGGGCTATGGACCTTCCGGCGGTTTGGGGCTAGTTCTCGTCATTATCATTATCCTTGTACTAATGGGCCGCATCTAAAGCCCGACAACTTGGGGAGTTACGACATGATGAAGAAGATTGTTCTTATCGGCGCGCTGGTGGGCGCTCTCGCATCCTGCACGGCGACCGAACAGGGCACGGCGATCGGCGCCGGCACCGGTGCGGTCATCGGTGGCGCGGTCACCAACAGCTGGGGTGGTGCCGCTGTCGGCGCGGTTGCCGGCGGTCTGACCGGCGCCCTGATCGGCCAGTCGGTCGAACGCCGCGGCTACTGCATCTATCGCGACCGCTACGGCCGCCGCTACGAGGCTCGTTGCCGCTACTGACCGACAAGTCATATCGGACTCCCAACGGGCGCTTCGGCGCCCGTTTTCTTTGCCGGCGCGTTCGTCAATGTGACGTTGACGAACGGTCGTGAAAGTCAAATCTACCGGCGCCCACTAGCTTGGCGCATATTTCCTTCGTGAGCGCAGGCACTGAAAGGAATATTTGCATGGACCAGATTGTCCTGAATTCCACCGTCGCTATTCTCGTTGCCGCGGCTTTCCTGACATCCGCGGTCTCAGCTCTTCGCAGCGGAGATCGCTCGCGGCAGCGAGTGCCTGTCAAGATTCGGGTGCAGCGAGACCGGAACACCGGCAAGCGCTTCTGAGCTCCCGAACAAAAACCAAAGGCGCGTCCTGCAACGCGCCTTTGCAAATCAACAAACGTTCGTCCTGTCTTAAACGAAGAATTGCCCACCATTGGCCGTCAGCGTCGAACCGGTGATGAAACCAGCATCGTCGGAGACGAGGAAGGTGACGCAGCGGGCAATTTCCTCGGGCTCGCCGAGCCGGCCGACCGGGATCTGCGGAATGATGCGTTCATTCAGCACTTTCTCCGGCACGGCAAGCACCATTTCCGTTCCGATATAACCGGGGCAGATGGCATTGACGGTGATGTTTTTCGCCGCCCCTTCCTGAGCAAGCGCCTTGGTAAAGCCGAGATCGCCCGCCTTGGCCGCCGAATAGTTCGCCTGGCCCATCTGGCCCTTCTGGCCGTTGATCGACGAGATATTGACGATGCGGCCGAAGCTGCGGTCGCGCATGCCGCTCCAGACCTGATGCGTCATGTTGAACAGGCCGGTCAGATTGGTGTTGATCACCTCGTGCCACTGCTGCGGCGTCATCTTGTGGAACATCGCGTCGCGGGTGATGCCGGCATTGTTGACGAGGATTTCGACCGGCCCGATCTCGCGTTCGACCTTGGTGATCCCTTCACCGCAGGCAGCGTAGTCCGAAACATCCCATTTGAATACCGCAACGCCGGTGACGTCGTGAAAGGCATGAGCCTTCTCGTCATTACCGGCATAAGTGGCCGCAACCCTGTAGCCGGCATTTTTCAGCGCCATGGATATCGCTGCGCCGATGCCGCGTGTACCTCCGGTGACCAGAGCCACTCTGCTCATGTTCCGCTCCCCTCTGTGTTTTCGCCTGCTCGTGGCGGCATTTAATCAATGACGGATCGTATGCTGTTTAAAGTGCTTCAAAGCACATGGCGACGCCCATACCGCCGCCGATGCAAAGCGTGGCGAGGCCCTTCTTCGCGCCGCGGCGCTTCATCTCGAACAGCAGGGTGTTGAGAATGCGCGCGCCGGAGGCGCCGATCGGATGGCCGATCGCAATCGCCCCGCCATTGACGTTGACGATCGACGGATCCCAGCCGAGATCCTTAGTGACAGCGCAAGCCTGTGCCGCGAAGGCTTCGTTGGCCTCGACGAGATCGAGATCGTTCACAGACCAGCCGGCCTTTTCGAGCGCCTTGCGCGACGCCGGGATCGGGCCGGTGCCCATGATGGACGGATCGACGCCCGCCGTTGCCCAGGAAACGATGCGGGCAAGCGGCTGAATGCCGCGCCGCGCCGCTTCCGCCTCGCTCATCAGCACGGCGGCGGCAGCGCCGTCGTTGAGGCCGGAGGCATTGGCGGCGGTAACCGTGCCTTCCTTGTCGAAGGCCGGACGAAGCTTGCCCATCGCCTCAAGCGTCGCGCCGTGGCGGATATATTCGTCGGAATCGACGGTCACGTCGCCCTTACGCGTCTGGATAACGTAGGGAATGATCTCGTCGGTGAAGCGGCCGGCCTTCTGCGCGGCCTCAGCCTTGTTCTGCGAGGCGACGGCGAACTGATCCTGGTCATCGCGCGACAGCTGCCACTGCCGTGCGATATTCTCGGCGGTAATGCCCATATGGTAACCGTGAAAAGCGTCGGTCAGGCCGTCCTTGATCATCGTATCGACCATCTTCATGTCGCCCATCTTCGTGCCGCTGCGCAAATGCGCAGCATGCGGCGCCATCGACATGGATTCCTGGCCGCCGGCAACGATGATGCTGGCATCGCCGGTGGCAATCTGCTGCATTCCGAGCGCGACGGCGCGCAGGCCCGAGCCGCAAAGCTGGTTGACGCCCCAGGCCGTTGCCTCCTTGGGAATACCGGCCTTGATCGCCGCCTGGCGGGCCGGGTTCTGGCCTTCACCCGCGGCCAAGACCTGGCCGAGGATCACCTCATCCACCTCGCCGGCATCGACACCGGCACGCGCGAGCGCGCCCTTGATGACGGCCGCGCCGAGTTCATGCGCGGGGACCGTTGCAAAAGCGCCGTTGAACGAGCCGACTGCGGTTCGACCTGCGCTGGCGATGACGACGGATGAATTGCTCATGGGGTGGCTCCTCGTTTTTCGTCTTACTTACATAAGGGGAAACTGGCAAAGCTTTGAGCACAAGTCAAACGGGAAGACCGGTCGCCGCCATTTTTCGGCGGCAGCCGTCAAGGCCGATTCGTTTGATCTGCTAAAGGTTTGCCGCAACGCACAAAGAGATTGTCACCGGCCTTCTTTTGCGTTTACAGTCTGAAGTGGAGGAACATCCAAAATCAGACGGGGGTTCAGGAGACTGATATGGCGAAGAATGAGGGTCAGATTGTCATCAAGAAATACGCCAATCGCCGCCTGTACAATACAGGCACCAGCACCTATGTGACGCTGGAAGATCTGGCGGAGATGGTGAAGAAGGGCGAAGACTTTACCGTCCAGGACGCAAAAAGCGGGGACGACATCACCCATTCAGTGCTGACGCAGATCATCTTCGAGCAGGAATCTAAAACCGGCAACACGCTGCTTCCGATCTCCTTCCTGCGCCAGCTCATCACCTATTACGGTGACCAGATGCAGATGGTCGTGCCGAGCTTCCTCGAACATTCGATGCGCGCCTTCAGCGAACAGCAGTCCCAGATGCGCGAACAGGTAAACCGCGCCTTTGGCGAGACGCCGCTCGGCAAGAACCTGCAATTGCCGATGCAGATGGTCGAGGACCAGGTTCGCCGCAATACCGAGCTGTTTCAGCAGGCAATGCAGATGTTTTCGCCATTCATGGCGCCGCCAGCGGCCAAGGAAAGCCGCAAGGCCGAGGCCAAGGACATCGACGAGTTGAAGGAGCAGCTCCGCGCTCTCCAGAATAAACTCGACAACCTATAGTCCGATCGAAACATCCCGCCCGGCGCTCCGGATCGAAACGGCAAAACCGCCGATCACATCGATCAGAGCGATCGTCATCAAAATGAAGAACACCTGCGTCGCAGCGTCCTGGACGAGCAGAAACTCGACCAGGAAGGCGATGAAGACCAGCATCGACAATATGTGATTGAGCAGGTTGCCAGGCCCGGTTCGCGTTGCTTTCAGGATTTCGAAGAACAACACGACGAGGGCAACGACAATGAAGAGATCGCCGAGCGCCATGCTCCAGATCGCGCCCGAGAGCATCGACAGCACGATAATGTCATGCTCCAAGGCGGCGATGCCGCCGCCGCCCATCAGGCCGAGCATCGCCAGATTGTAAAGAATAAACGGAATAATCATCAGCGGCATTGCGGCTACCATCGGCAATCTCCTTGCGCAGCAAGAATACTGCCGCAAACCGCTGTCCTACTGCAAGTCGTTGCAATATTATCTTGCCGAAATGCAAAAGGCCGGCATGAAGCCGGCCTTGAAACTTGCGATCGGACGAGCCGGTCGGAAATTACGCGCCTTCCTTCGGCGTCAGAACCTGACGGCCGCGATACATGCCGGTCTTCAGGTCGATATGATGCGGGCGGCGCAGTTCGCCGGAATTCTTGTCTTCGACGTAGGTCGGAGCTTTCAGCGCATCAGCCGAACGGCGCATGCCGCGCTTGGACGGGCTCGTTTTTCTCTTCGGTACAGCCATTTTTCTTACTCCACTTGCGGGCAAAACATTCCCACGGCCAGACTGGCGGCCGAAACGGACATGTCGCGATTTCGGAAATTTTGCGCGCTTATACATGCAACGGGCGGCCTTGACCAGTCCCCATGCGTATTTTTTGCGACGCCGATGATTCGAGCCTCAGACCTCGTCTTCCGCCACGATCCAAGGCTCGGCCCGGGCGGCCTCTTCCCATTTCCGCCAGGCCGGATGCGCCTTCATCGTCTCCATATAGGTGAGTGTATCCTTTCGGTTGACGAGATCATAGACGTCGAACCGGTTGACCACAGGCGCAAACATCGCATCCGCGCCACTGAAGCGCCCAAATAGAAACGGTCCCCCGGATTTCTGCAGAAAGTCTCGCCAGATCGTCTCGATACGGCTGACATCGGCGTCGATGTCGTCAGGCAATGCGATCGTCCCCTTCGGCCGGCGAATATTCATCGGGCAGGCATTGCGCAGGGCTCGGAAGCTCGAGAGCATTTCCATCGAAGCGGACCGGGCAAGCGCCCGGTCGGCGCGATCATTGGGGAGAAGGCCGGCATCCGGGTAAAGCTCGGCGGCGTATTCGATGATCGCCCAAGATTCCCAGATTTTCAATTCACCATGCTGCAGAAGCGGCACGCGGCCAGTCGGTGAGGCCGCCTTGATCCTGGGATTGCCACTGGGATAGTCGAACGGAATCAGGACTTCCTCGAAATCGACGCCGGCGCCCTTCAGCGCCATCCACGGCCGAAACGACCAAGAGGAGTAGTTCTTGTTGGCGATGTAGAGCGTCGGTCTATCCATGGTCCCCTCCCGGTCCGGCGTCGAAATCGAAGATCAGCAGTTCGTGGAAATGGTTCATGTCCTCGTACACGCAGAATGCCGGTGGCGTCAGCTCGAAAACGGGGACTTTGCGGCTGACGTCCTCGACCACGTCGTCGAGTATCGCCTGCCAGCGCGGCAGGGCTTCGTCCTCCAGCCAGTCGATAGGATAGGCGAAAGTGACGTGGAACTTGTAGTCCGCATGGTTCGGCTGCCGATAGCCGAGAAGATCGGCAAAGGCGTCGCGCCAGGCGCGCATGATCCCGCGGTCCTTCTCCGTCGCCCCATCGACAAGCAGACCCGAGGGACGAGCACCGATGACCGCGACATTGAAGGGCTCGGCCATCGAAAAACTGTCGAGACGCGCGGCCAGCAGCGCGGTCATGTCGTCGATCGGCGTGTCGAGAGGGAGGTCTGCAGGCCAGCAGTCCTGCCGGCGCCTGGTCTCAATGACGCCTTCGAAAAGCGTCATGTGAAGGCTCGAGATCGGCGTGAAGAGAAATTGCGACGCCTCGGGCATCGCCAGATATTTTTCACGCGCCTCGATCAGTGCCGTGAGCGTCGTTGAACCTTTCTCGGGATGACAGACGATGGTGTTGCCGGCTTCGGGCAGGAAACCGCCGATCCTGCGATAGCGGCTGCCGAGATGGGGAGGTGGGTTTTGATTGTGCGTCTTCGAGTAAAGGAGAAGTTCGGGAGAAAAGGTCGGGGCTGTCATGGGCGATTCGGGGGCTCTGGTTGGATTGCATTCGCCCATATGGCAGAACCAAGAATGTCAGATGACGGCCACCGCTTCTAATGACAAGTTGTGATCTTATTCATAGATGCACTTGATGTAGTCGCCCGAACCCTGCGCACGCCTCTCGATGACGCCGGCAAGCCGGCGAAGGCCTCGTCCGGGCTTCCCGGCATTGCGGTCGATCGGGTTGGGCAGCGAAACGGCGAGCAGCGATGCCTGGCGTCGCGTCAGCTTCGAGGCCGGCACCTTGAAATGATGCTGGGCGGCGGCCTCGATGCCGTAAATGCCGGGGCCCCATTCGGCGATATTGAGATAGATTTCCATCAGCCGCCGTTTCGACAGGACGAAATCCGTGGTGACGGCGAGGGGAAGCTCCATCGCCTTGCGCACGAAGGAGCGGCTGTTCCAGAGGAAGAGGTTCTTGGCCGTCTGCATCGGGATTGTGCTGCCGCCGCGTGTCGCCTGACCTTTCAGCGTGTCCTCGACCAGCATCCGCATCTCTGCCCAGTCGACGCCGCCGTGGAAGCAATATTGACCATCTTCCGACATCATCACCGATTGCACCAGGACCGGAGAGATCTCATCCAGCGACACCCATCTGCGGTCATAGCCGCGCAGCAGCACCAGATCGCGCAGCATCAGCGTCGAGACGGGATGGATGAAGGGCAGCAGGTAGAGGAAGATCAGCGCGTAAGGAAGGATCAGCACGGCCAGAACGGCAAGACCGACGCGTCTCAGCACAGGCCGATCTTCGAACCATCGCCGACGGGCCGGCATGTCGGCGATATCCTCTCTCTCCGTCGCTATATCCAATGTCCCCAGCCCATTTCGCTCCCTTTCGTTCTCATAACGCCTGTGAGCCGCTTATGCCAGAGGACAAGGGAAATCTTGCGGCAGTCATCGACAATTCCGTTGCAAGCCCCGATGCCCCATGCCAAACAGCGCCCATGGACGCGAACCGGAACACTTTCGAGACGAGGCTTAGCAACAACGCCCGCGAAATCGAGGCGCTGCTCGATACATTGCTTTCGCCGAGCCCTCTTTCCGATGAAATCGTCAGGCCTGACACCCTGCGCAGCGCCATGCATTATGCCGTGCTGAATGGCGGCAAGCGATTGCGCCCATTCCTTGTGGCCGAAAGTGCGGCCCTTCTCGGCGGCGATGTGCAGGCGGCCCTTCGGGTCGGCGCCGCACTCGAATGCGTTCACTGCTATTCTCTCGTGCATGACGACCTGCCGGCCATGGACGATGACGACCTGCGCCGCGGCAAACCGACAGTGCACGTCAAGTTCGATGAAGCCACCGCGATCCTCGCCGGCGACAGCCTGCTGACCTATGCTTTCGACATTGTTGCCGCGCCGGAAACCGCCCTTCCCGATACGAGCAAAGCGGCGTTGGTGCTGGCGCTCGCCCGCGCAGCCGGTCTCGGCGGCATGGCCGGCGGCCAGGCGCTCGATCTGGCGGCGGAAAAGCAGGCTCCCGACGAAGCCGGTATCATCCGTCTGCAGGCGATGAAAACAGGCGCGCTGATCCGCTTCGCCTGCGAGGCGGGCGCCATTATCGCGGCAAGCCCGCCCGAAGATCGCCGCCGCCTGCGTGCCTTCGGCGAAAAGATCGGCCTCGCCTTCCAACTCGCCGACGACATCCTCGACCTGACCTCGGATGCTGAGACCATGGGCAAGGCGACCGGCAAGGATGCGGCCCGCGGCAAGGGAACGCTGGTGGCGCTTCACGGCATGGAATGGGCCGAGACCGAGCTCCGCCGGCATGTGCGCGATGCCGAGGACCTGCTCGCCCCCTACGGGGCGCGCGCCTCCACCCTCACCGCCGCTGCGCATTTCATCGCCGACCGCAAGAGCTGAGGCGAAGGTCAGGCCGCCAATATCTCCTTGAGGGCGGAAACCAGGCGGGCGCATTCCTCGTCGGTGCCGATGCTGATGCGCAGGAATTCCGAAATGCGCGGCTCGGCGAAACGCCGGACGAGGACGCCACGCTCCCGCAGCTCGGTCAGAAGTGCAACGCCCGGCCGGCTTGCGTGCCTCGCAAAAGTGAAATTCGCCTGCGACGGCAGCACCTCGAAATCCAGTGCCTCAAGCTCCCGGACGAGGCGTTGCCGGCTGGCGATGATTTTCCGCCGGCATGTCTCGAACCAAGCCTCGTCTCTGATCGCCGCCGTCGCCCCGACCTGTGCCAGGCGATCGAGCGGATAGGAATTGAAGCTGTCCTTGACGCGCACCAGCGCCTCGATCAGGTCCCGGTGCCCCAGTGCGAAGCCAACGCGCAGACCTGCGAACGAACGAGATTTCGACAAGGTCTGGATGACCAAAAGGTTGGGATAGCGAGAAATGAGCGGAACTGCGCTTTCGCCGCCGAAATCGACATAGGCCTCGTCGATCACGACTACCGCATCCGGATGAGCAGCAAGAAGCGTCTCGATCCCGGTCCGCGGCAGGCCGATACCCGTCGGCGCGTTCGGATTGGGGATGATGATCGCGCCGCACGGTCTGTCGTAATCGGACAGCCGGATCCGGAACCGATCGTCGAGCGGTATCTCGATAGTCTCGACGCCATATAGCAGGCTATAGGTCGGATAGAAGCTGTAAGTCACATCGGGATAGAGAAGCGGCAGATCGTGGTTCAGCAGCGCCTGGAACGTATGGGCGAGAACCTCGTCGGAGCCGTTGCCGACGAACACTTGTTCGCTCGTCAGCCCCAAACGGGCGGCGATCGCCTCGCGCAACTCGGTGGCGGCGGGATCGGGGTAGAGCCGCAGGCGGTCGTCTGTCGCTTGCCTGATCGCCTCGATCGCCTTTGGGGACGGCCCGTATGGATTCTCATTGGTATTGAGCTTGACCAGGCCGGGAATACGCGGCTGCTCCCCCGCGACGTAGGGCCGAATCTTGCTGACATTATCAGACCAATACCGGCTCATTCGAACGCGCGGGCCTTCATTCCGCAGCCGTCCGCCGGCCGAAGCGCTTCTCGATATAGTCGACGACAAGCGCCTCGAAGTCGGCGGCGATATTGGGGCCGCGCAGTGTCAGCGCCTTCTTGCCGTCGATAAAAACGGGAGCGGCCGGCGTCTCGCCGGTGCCGGGAAGCGAGATGCCGATGTCGGCATGTTTGCTTTCGCCCGGTCCGTTGACAATGCAGCCCATGACGGCGACGTTCAGCGCCTCGACGCCGGGATATTTCTCGCGCCAAACCGGCATGTTCTTGCGGATGTCGTTCTGGATGTTCTGGGCCAGTTCCTGGAAGACCGTCGAGGTCGTGCGCCCGCAGCCGGGACAGGCGGCGACGACCGGCACGAACTGCCGGAAGCCCATGACCTGCAGGATTTCCTGCGCCACCTGGACCTCGCGGGTACGGTCGCCGTTCGGCTCGGGCGTCAGCGAGACGCGGATCGTATCACCGATGCCGTGCTGCAGCACGAAGCCCATGGCAGCCGACGAAGCGACGATGCCCTTGCTGCCCATGCCGGCTTCGGTGAGGCCGAGATGCAGCGCGTGATTGGAACGTTCGGCGAGCATGGAATTGACGGCGATCAGGTCCTGCACCTGGCTGACCTTGGCCGACAAGATGATGCGGTTGCGCGGCAAGCCGATCTCCTCGGCAAGGGCGGCCGACAGCAGCGCCGACTGCACGATCGCCTCGCGCGTCACCTGCCGTGCCGAAAGCGGCGAGCCGGCCTCGGCATTCTGATCCATCAGCGCCGTCAACAGGTCCTGATCGAGCGAGCCCCAGTTGACGCCGATGCGTACCGGCTTGTCAAAGCGGATCGCCATCTCGATGATCTCGGCGAACTGTTTGTCCTTCTTGTCCTTGAAGCCGACATTGCCGGGATTGATGCGGTATTTCGCCAACGCCTCGGCGCAGGCAGGATGATCGGCAAGCAGCTTGTGGCCGATATAGTGGAAGTCGCCGATCAGCGGCACGTCCATGCCGAGCCGCAGCAGCCGCTCGCGGATTTTCGGCACGGCGGCGGCACTCTCGTCGCGGTCGACGGTGATACGCACCAGTTCCGAACCCGCCCGGTGCAGGGCTGCGACTTGCGCAACGGTCGAATCGATATCGGCGGTATCCGTATTCGTCATCGATTGCACGACAATCGGCGCACCACCACCGACAATGACGCCGCCGACATTGACGGCGACGGAAGCGCGGCGCGGTTTCGGATCAAAATCGGCGGCTGACAACATGCAGAGTTCTTGCACCCCTAGAAACAGTGCCTTTCAGGTGGATCAAGCCCGGCTCCTTGTCAACCGCCGACTATATCACTTTTGTTTGGAGGCGCTCAGTGGCCGCCTCCGGAGACCCCATCGGCATAATGGGCCAGCTTGGAGAACATGAGAACGAACAGCAGCAGCACTGGCAGCGCCATGAAGACGACGGCAAAGCCGATATGTTCGGCAACGAAGCCGATCACCGACGGCGCGACCAGCATGCCGGAATAGCCCATCGTCGTAACCACCGAGATGCCGATGCCGGGTTTGAGACCGGGTATATTGCCCGCAGCCGAGAAAGCGATCGGCACCATGTTTGAAATGCCGATGCCGCAAAGCGCAAAGCCCAGAATGGCGATCTCAGCGTCCGGCGCAAGGCTCGCAAGCAACATGCCGACGATGGCAAAGAGCGTGCAGATGCGCAGTGTCTTGACCCCTCCGAGGCGGTCGCGCACCAGGTCGCCGGCAAAGCGCATGGTCGCCATGGTCGCCGAAAAGGCTGCGAAACCGAGACCGGAAAGCGCCACCGACGCATCCATGTCCTGCCGGAGATAGAGCGCACCCCAATCCAGAACCGCGCCTTCCGGCACCATGGAGAACAGCGCCATCAAGCCGAGCAGCCACGGCAGCGGCACCATCGGCAGCCTCGTCTTCTCCTTTTTCGCATCGGGATGGGGTGGATCCGCAAGGATCATCGGCCAGGCGACAGCGAGGAAGATCGCCGCCAGCGCAGTCGCGAGCTGGGCATGGCCGAGAACGCCGAGTTTGGCAATCACGATGCCGCCGAGGCCCGAGCCGATCAAGCCGCCGAGGCTCCAGAAAGCATGGCAGGATGACATGATGGCCCGCCGCATGGATTTTTCGACGGACACCGCATTGGCGTTCATCGCCACATCCATGGCGCCGATGAAGCCGCCGAACAGGAAGAGCGAGATTGCCGCGGTAAACACATTCGGCGCGAGCGTCAGAGCCAGGAGCAGCGGCAGCACGCAGACGGCGGTTGCCCGTACAACGACGCGAGAGCCGTGCCTGGCGATCTGCGCGCCGGCGATCGGCATCATGACCAGCGAGCCGACACCGAAGACGATGATCATCAGCCCAAGCTCGAACTTGCTCAGCCCGAGACGCTCGGCAAAATCCGGAATCTTCGGTGCCCAGCAGCCGACGACAAAGCCGTTCATGAGAAAGAGCAGGGAAACCGCTGCCCTGCTTCTGGTAATGAAGCCGCTGCGGACCCCCGACGGCGCATTCACATGACTGTCCATTTTCGGTCTTTCCTCGCTAACGGGCTTGGGAGCGCCCGCTTTTTCTAAACTCCGTGACGACGGCTCAGTTCGTTTTTTCGGCGATGACGGTCCGGCAGCCGCGCTCGCGATAACCCGCAAGAATGGCGGGATCGGCATCGTGCTCGACGACCAAGCATTCGCAATGCGCAACCGGAAGGATGCTGTGGGGCGCAGCCGTGCCGAATTTCTCCGAAGTTACCGCCGCCATAACCCTTTTGCTTCTCGATGTTGCAAACCGCTTGAATTCCGCATCCTCGAATCCGAAGGTGGTGATGCCGGCCTCGAGATCGATGCCGCAGGCGCCGAGAATGCAGAGATCGGGCGAAATCTGCTCCATATCCCGCAAGGCCTTTGCGCCGAGCGCTCCACCTGTCTGCCGGTCCATCATGCCGCCGATCAGGATGACGTTGACGGCGGGCTTGTCGATCAGCGCTGCGGCAATCACCGGCGCATTGGTCGCAGCCGTCAGTTCAAGTTCGGCAGGCAGGGCGTTGGCAATCGCCAGATTGGTGCTGCCGGCATCGAAGAACACGCACGAACCGGCAGTGATCTGCTTCGCGGCAGCCCGCGCCAAGGCCTGCTTGCGGTCGGCGGCAAATCCCGTGCGCTGCGTCAGGCTTCCATGCGCCGGCGAAACCGGCAGCGCGCCCCCATAGACCCGCTCGCAGAGGCCCGCCGCCGCCATCTCACGCAGGTCGCGCCGCACCGTATCCTCGGAGACGCCGAATTCGAGCGCAAGTTCCGCCGCCAGCACGCGGCCATTCAGCCGCAGCCGTTCGGAAATGACGCCTTGGCGCTCTCGTAACAGAAAATCCTGCATGTTCCTACCGAATCTGCGTGTGAAGTATGGACAACGTGCATAACCGTTTACGACCGTGCAGGCAATATGCGCGATCACACGTTTTCTGACGCGGTGATACAAAGCGCCACCACCGGGCGAACTTACTATTGACCGGCCCAGTAGGCAGGATTATCGATTCACCATTCCCGATTCCCGCCGGCAAACCCGCCCCCTGGTGCGTCCCCGTGAAAAATCCCGTCAGCCTGGGCATTCTGCTCACGAGCCTCGCCTACATGGCGTTCACGTTCCATGATGCGATCATCAAGATCCTGACTTCAAGCATTCCCGTCTGGCAGATCCTGTTTTTTCGCAGCCTTACGATCCTGCTCGGTTGTCTCGCCTATGGTCGCGTCAGGCTCATCCGTCAGACAATGACATCGCCGATCATAAAACCAATGATTGCCCGCAGTATCCTTCTCCTTTGCGCCTGGCTTTCTTACTACTCCGCCGCAAGCCGCCTGCAACTGGCCGAAGTCACCACGCTTTATTACGCCGCACCCGTCGTCGGCACCTTGCTTGCATGCTTCGTTCTGAAGGAGGACGTCATGCCAGCGCGATGGCTGGCCGTTGGCGTCGGTTTCGTCGGCGTGCTCATCGCCTGCGACCCGATCGGTCTCACTGTTTCCTGGCCCGTGTATCTGGCGCTACAGGCGGCGGTCCTCTGGGCGGCGGCCATGGTGCTGCTGCGCAAGACCTCGCTGCACGAAAAGACCATCGTCCAGCTTGCGGTTTCGAACGTCTTTTTCCTCGCCATGACGGGCATTGCCGTTCCTTACACTTGGCAGACACCCGACATGACGCAGTTGGGGCTTCTCATCGCAACCGGCGTAGTCGCCGGCTGTGCGCAGTTCGCCCTCTTCGAGGGAATGCGACAAGCACCCGTCTCCGTGCTTGCGCCGTTCGAATATACGTCTCTCGTCTGGGCCTTCGTCCTCGGCTATCTGATCTGGGGCGATATCCCACCGCCGAATGTCGTCGGCGGCGCGGCGATGATCCTCGGCGCCGGTTTGATCACCATCGTCAGCGAAAGGCTGCGCCGCCGGGCCGCGGTGTGATGCCCGTTTCCATGGAATTGATGCTTCAGAAGACGGCTTGAGAAAAATATTCGCAGTTGCCGCTTTTATTCGCAGTTTTCTACGCTTCCGGCGCCCTAGTTTTCTGCAAAGTATCGCTCATCCGATCGCAACCTCCCAAGGATGGATAGAACAATGAACTGGTTGAAAACCGTCGCCGCCGCTGCCCTTATTCAAGCCGCAGCCCTCCTGCCCGCCCATGCGGGCGAAAACCTCGCCGCCATCAAATCGGCCGGCGTCTTCAAGATCGGCACCGAGGGCACCTATGCGCCCTTCACCTATCATGACGAAAGCGGCAAGCTCGTCGGCTTCGACGTGGAGATCGGCGAAGCCATCGCCGCCAAGCTCGGCGTCAAGGCCGAGTTCGTCGAAGGCAAGTGGGACGGCCTCATCGCCGGCCTCGACGCCAAGCGTTACGACACTGTCATCAATCAGGTCGGCATCACCGAAGCCCGCAAGCAGAAATACGATTTCTCCGAGCCCTATATCGCTTCCAAGGCCGTGCTGATCGTCCGCGACGGCGACGACAGCATCAAGACCTTCGCCGACCTGAAGGGCAAGAAATCAGCGCAGTCGCTGACCAGCAACTTCGGCAAGATCGCTACCGAATCCGGCGCCGAACTCGTGGGCACCGATGGTTTCGACCAGTCGATCCAGCTTGTGCTGACCAAACGCGCCGATGCGACGATCAACGACAGCCTCTCCTTCCTCGACTTCAAGAAGCACAAGCCGGACGCGCCGGTAAAGATCGCCGCCGAGCAGGAAAATGCCGATTACTCCGGCATCATCATCCGCAAGAACGAGCCGGAACTGCTGGAAGCGATCAACAAGGCGCTCGCCGATATTAAGGCCGACGGCACTTACAAGAAGATCGCCGACAAATATTTCGGCCAGGACGTTTCGAAGTAAGCTTCGTCTAAAAAACTCCCCTCCCTCCCCACAAGGGGAGGGGCTTTGGCCGGGAGACCGCCTCACCTCAAAATAGACGTCCCGACTTGCAGTTCGGTGGTCATTTCATGCAGCGCGGGAGGCAGATTAAGTCCCTGCCCCTTGTGGGAAGCGGTTGGGGAGGGGTATTTCGAAGTATTGCTGCTCAACCGACGAGAGGGAATATCCCTTGCCGCACTGGCTCCAACTGATGGCGGAATCGCTTCCCTCGCTCCTCTGGGCGGGATTGATCTTCACCATTCCACTGACGCTGCTCTCCTTCGTCTTTGGTCTGATCCTCGGCCTGATCACGGCGATCGCCCGCCTTTTCGGCCCGACGCCCGTCGCGGCGATTGCCCGTTTCTATGTCTGGGTCATTCGCGGCACGCCGCTGCTCGTCCAGCTCTTCGTGATCTTTTACGGGCTGCCGAGCATCGGCATCCTGCTCGACGCCTTTCCTGCCGCCCTGATCGGCTTTACCCTGAATATCGGCGCCTACAGCTCCGAAATCATCCGCGCGGTCATCTCCTCCGTGCCGAAGGGCCAGTGGGAAGCGGCCTATTCGATCGGCATGAGCTGGCGCCAGGCGATGAGCCGGACGATCCTGCCGCAGGCAGGCCGCGTCGCCGTGCCGCCTCTGTCGAACACCTTCATCTCGCTGGTCAAGGATACCTCGCTTGCCGCCGCCATCACCGTGCCGGAGCTCTTCCAGGCGGCACAACGCATCGTCGCCACCACCTACGAGCCGCTGATCCTTTATATCGAGGCGGCGCTGATCTATCTCGTCCTCAGCTCCGTCCTCTCGCAGCTGCAGGTGCGGCTGGAACGCCGTTTCGCGCGTTATGGCGGCATGCTGGAGGCAAACGCATGATCGAGCTTTCCAACATCGAAAAGCGCTTCGGCGATGCCGTCATTCTGAAGGATATCAGCATCCGCATTCCCGAGGGCAGCGTCACCGCGCTCGTCGGGCCGTCCGGTGGTGGCAAGAGCACGCTACTGCGCTGCATCAACCTGCTCGAAATCCCGACATCAGGCGCGATCCGCCTCGGTGAGGAAGAGCTTTCCTTCGCGCCCGGCAAACGCTTGGGATGGCAGGCGATCCAGAAAATCCGCCGTCAGACCGGCATGGTCTTCCAGAACTTCCAGCTCTTCCCGCATCAGACCGCGATCGAAAACGTCATGGAAGGTCTGGTCACGGTGCTAAAATGGCCGAAGGCGAAATCGCGCGAACGCGCCATGGAACTGCTGACCAAGGTCGGAATGGCACACAAGACCGATGCCTGGCCTTCGACCTTATCGGGTGGTCAGCAGCAACGCGTGGCAATCGCTCGGGCGCTTGCGCCGTCGCCGCGGGTGCTTCTCTGCGATGAGCCGACCTCGGCGCTCGATCCGGAACTTTCGGCGGAGGTGGTCGATGTGCTGGGCCAGCTTGCCCGCGAAGGCACGACGATGGTCATGGCCACCCATGATCTCCGACTCGCCTCGAAAATCGCCAACGACGTCGTCTTCCTGGAAGCCGGGAGCGTGGTCGAAACCGGCAGTGCGAAAGCTATTTTCAGCGCGCCTAAGCGCGAGCGTACCAAGCGCTTCATCTCGACGATCAACGCCGCCCATACATACGACATCTGAACTGTCTCACGTGAATCGTGATTCACGTGAGACGCTTTTGATTTAAGAGGCCTGCCTCAGGCCGAGGTGACGACCGAACGCGCCGCCTTCAACGCATTGCCCCACCACACGAGCTGATCGAGCTGGTTCTTGGCCGCCTCGTTGAGGTGCGGGTAATCGCCAAGGCTCTTGCCTTCCTTGAGCACGCTCAGATATTCGCTGAAAGCGATGTGCACGCCCGTTTTCACCGAGGCGGCGCCCATTTCCACGAAGATCAGCCGAAGCTGCTCGACGGCGCGCGCACCGCCAACGCCGCCGTAACCGACGAAGGCGACTGGCTTCTGAATGAATTCGCCGAGATCAATAGCGTTCTTCAGAACCGCCGTCGGCGCATGATTGTACTCGGCAACGGTGAATATGTAGCCGTCAAATTCGCGCAGCTTCTTCTTCCAGCGCTCGGCGGTGTCGCTTTCCGCCGTGGTGGCGCGCTCTTCGCCGAAGAAATGCATGGGATAGTCGAGAAGATCGAGAACCTCGACTTCCAGATCGGAGCGTTGGCCGACGAGCCCGGCAATCCATTTTGCTGGATGTTCGGCGAAACGGCCAATACGAGTGCTTCCGACAATGACAGCGATCTTCAATTTGCTCATGAAATTGTTTCCTGATTGATCTTGGGAGAGGCAGGCAGGCAAGTCTACGAAAAAGCCTCCCCGCCGGGCAAGGCGAGGAGGCCATTTGCTTTTCGAAAAAGCCGGCCTTTTAACAGCCTGGCTCTACACAATCGGGTGATCAGCCCGACTTGGCAAGGACGGGCGGACGAAACCTTGCGTGCCGTTTGCTCATCCGCCGTAAACCACCAGCAGATCCTTCGCGTCGATCTGGTCGCCGGCTTTGACCAGCACTTCGGCAATGGTGCCGTCCTTTTCGGCGTGGATCGCGGTTTCCATCTTCATAGCCTCGATGGAGACAAGCACGTCACCGGCGCTGATGGCCTGGCCCGGCGAGGCGAAGACGCGGCTGATGACGCCGGGCATCGGCGCGCCGACATGGGCGGCGTTGCCGACCTCGGCCTTGCGGCGCACGGCCGCCCCGGTCGCCCCATGGGCCCGATCGGGCACCTTGATGCGGCGCGGCTGGCCGTTGAGCTCGAAGAAGACGGTGACCATGCCCTGGCTGTCGGTTGCGCTCATCGCCTGGTTGACGATAACGAGCGTCTTGCCCTTCTCGATATCTGCAAACAGTTCCTCGCCGTCCGCCAACCCGTAGAAATAGGCGGGCGTCGGCAGTACCGAAACCGGGCCGTAGGTATCGGAGGCAAGCGCAAAGTCGGTGAAGACCTTCGGATACATCAGATAGGAAGCGAATTCGAAGTCGCTGACCTCGCGCTCCAGCTTCTTCTCGATGACCTTGCGTTCCGCATCGAGATCGGCTTCCTTCAGCAGTGAGCCCGGACGCACCGTATAGGGTTTTTCGCCCTTCAATGCCTTCTTCTGCAGCGCTTCCGGCCATCCAGACGGTGGCTGGCCGAGATCGCCCTTCAGCATCGACACCACTGATTCCGGGAAGGAAACCTCGCGGTCGGGGCTGACGACATCGGCAACGGTCAGGTCCTGGGAGACCATCATCAGCGCCATGTCGCCGACCACCTTCGAGGAGGGCGTCACCTTGACGATGTCGCCGAACATCTGGTTGGCGTCGGCATAGGCCTGCGCCACTTGGTGCCAGCGGGTTTCCAGCCCCAGCGAGCGGGCCTGCTCCTTCAGGTTGGTGAACTGGCCGCCAGGCATCTCGTGGAGATAGACTTCGGAGGCTGGCCCTTTGAGATCGCTTTCGAAGGCGGCATACTGGTTGCGCACCGCTTCCCAATAGAAGGAGATGCGGCGGATCCATTCCGGATCGAGGCCGGGGTCGCGCTCGGAGCCGGAGAGTGCCTCGACGATGGAGCCGAGACAGGGCTGCGAGGTATTGCCGGACAGCGCATCCATCGCCGCATCGACGGCATCGACGCCGGCTTCGACCGCGGCAAGAACGGTCGCCGCCGCAATGCCTGAGGTATCATGCGTGTGGAAGTGGATCGGCAGACCGGTCGCCTCGCGCAGCGCCTTGAACAAAACTTTCGCCGCCGCAGGCTTCAACAGGCCCGCCATGTCCTTCACAGCGATGATATGGGCGCCGGCCTTTTCGAGCTCGACGGCAAGGCCGGTATAGTACTTCAGGTCGTATTTCGGCCGCGCCGAATTCAGGATGTCGCCAGTATAGCAGATCGCCGCTTCGCAGAGCTTGTTCTCCTCGGCAATGGCATCCATCGATACCCGCATATTCTCCACCCAGTTCAGGCAGTCGAAGACGCGGAAGAGATCGATGCCGCCCTTGGCGGCCTGGCGGACGAAGTATTTGACGACATTGTCGGGATAGTTGGTGTAGCCCACGCCGTTGGCGCCGCGCAGCAGCATCTGCAGGAGCAGGTTCGGCGCCCCCTCGCGGATCAGCGCCAACCGCTCCCACGGATCTTCCGTGAGGAATCGCATCGAGACGTCGAAGGTGGCGCCGCCCCAGCATTCGAGCGAGAGTAGGTTCGGCAGCGCATGCGCATAGGTGCCGGCAATGCGGGCAATGTCATAGGTGCGCATGCGGGTGGCGAGCAGCGACTGGTGGCCGTCGCGCATCGTCGTGTCGGTCAGAAGCACCCGCTTCTCCTTGCGCATCCACTCGCCGAACTGCTTCGGACCAAGCGTGTCGAGAAGCTGCTTCGTGCCGTCCTTCACCCCATTGCCATTGGCATAGGGCACCACCGGCTTGGCGGCATTTTCCTGCGGCTTCGGCCGGTCCTTGGCCTCGGGATGGCCGTTGACGGTGACGTCGGCGAGATAGGTCAGGAGCTTCGTCGCGCGGTCCTGGCGCTTGACCTGCTGGAAGAGCTCCGGCGTCGTGTCGATGAAGCGGGTGGTGTAGCTGTTGTCGCGGAATTTCGGATGGCCGATGATCGCTTCGAGGAAGGTCAGATTGGTGGCGACGCCGCGGATACGGAATTCCCGCAGCGCCCGGTCCATGCGGGAAATCGCTTCCAGCGGGTTCGGCGCCCAGGCCGTGACCTTGACGAGCAGCGGATCGTAATAGCGGGTGATGATGGCGCCGGAATAGGAGGTACCGCCGTCGAGGCGGATACCGAAGCCGGAGGCCGAGCGATAGGCGGTGATGCGGCCGTAATCCGGAATGAAATTATGCTCCGGATCTTCCGTCGTCACGCGGCACTGCAGGGCGTGACCGTTGAGACGGATCTCTTCCTGCTTCGGCACGCCGGATTGCGGCGTGCCGATCGCATAGCCGTCGAGGATGTGGATCTGCGCCTTGACAATATCGATGCCGGTGACGACTTCGGTCACCGTGTGCTCGACCTGGATGCGCGGATTGACTTCGATGAAGTAGAATTTGCCGGTATCGGCATCCATCAGATATTCGACGGTGCCGGCGCCGATATAGTTCGTCGCCTCTGCGATCTTCAGCGAATAGGCGGCGAGTTCCTGGCGCTGGGCTTCCGAAAGATAGGGTGCCGGCGCGCGCTCGACAACCTTCTGATTGCGGCGCTGAACGGAACAGTCGCGCTCGAAGAGATGCACGACATTGCCGTGGGTGTCGCCGAGGATCTGGCTTTCGACGTGGCGAGCGCGCTCGACGAGCTTTTCGAGATAGACCTCATCCTTGCCGAAGGCGGCCATTGCCTCGCGCTTGGCTTCCGTGACTTCCTTGGCGAGATCGGCCTCGGAACGGATGACGCGCATGCCGCGACCGCCACCGCCCCAGGAGGCCTTCAGCATGACGGGATAGCCGATCTCGGCGGCCATTCTGGCGACTTCCTCCATATCGTCCGGCAGCGGTTCGGTCGCCGGCACGACCGGCACGCCGACGGAGATCGCCAGATTACGCGCCGCCACCTTGTTGCCGAGCTGGCGCATCGTATCGGCCTTCGGGCCGATGAAGATGATGCCGGCCTTGTTGCAGGCATCGACGAATTCCGGGCTTTCCGACAAGAGGCCGTAGCCCGGATGGATGGCGTCGGCACCGGAAAGCTTGGCGACGCGGATCACCTCGTCGATCGACAGATAGCTTTCGATCGGCCCGAGATCGCGGGCAAGATGCGGGCCGCGGCCGACCTGATAGCTCTCGTCCGCCTTGAAGCGGTGCAGCGCCAGCTTGTCCTCTTCCGCCCAGATCGCCACCGTTTTTATTCCAAGCTCGTTGGCCGCGCGGAACACGCGAATGGCTATTTCGGAGCGGTTAGCAACGAGTATCTTGGATATGGGCAAAACGGTCTCCTCCGTCGTTCAGACACGGGCATGCTGCACCCGCGAAGAAAATTCTTAACTTCTTGTCACGGGAAGTTCAATTTCTCTTGCGACTGCGAAACGCACTTTCTCGCCATGCAGCGCATGTCGGCCGTCAGTATGCAGCGATTTCGACGGAGTGGATAAGGAAAAGTCTAGCTTAGCAGACCGTGGCGGAAGGCAAGCGCCACTGCCTGCTGCCTGTTCTTTGCCTTCAGCTTGGCCTGCAGACCGTTCATATACCAGTCAACGGTATGGTTTGAGATCTTCAGCATTTTGCTGATCTCCATCGACGTCATGCCTTCGGCGAGATAGTGGAGGATTTCCATCTCGCGCCGCGTCAGCGGCGTCTCGGTCGGCAGCACCGCTTCCAGCGCCTCGGCCTCGCCTTTCAGGTCGAGTAATCGCCAGAAGGTCTTGCGCGCCACGGCCTCAAGCAGCGCGATTTCCACCGGCGACAGATCGATCGGCTTGCCGCCGAGGCTGAGGCTGCCGAGAATGCCGTTGCGCCCGTGAATCGGAAAGAGATAGCCGTCCTCCAATCCGTGGCCGAAGGCATCGACCATCATCTGCTCCATGCGGCGCTGATGCACGTCACCGTCGAAGGCTGCCATGCTCTCCCGCCAGCGGAAAGGCCGTTGCGCATGCGCGAGAAAACGCACCATCGGATCGATCCGGACATATTTTTTTGCGGCATATATCTGTAGCCATTGTTCCGGCCAGCGGCCGGCAAGCGGGGCGGCGCGCAGTTCGATATTCTGCTGCGCCGGGCCTTGCTGCAAATGTCGCAGCAGACCGTAATATTCGAAACCGGAACCGTGGAGGGCCTGCTCGAGTTCGGTGACGACGGCGTCCGGATCTGGGCACTCTTCCAGAATTACAAGCAATTGAATTAAAGAATTAATATTCACAAATAGCGCCTTTGTCCGGACTAAATGCCCGCAGGCCGTTGGCGGCTGTTCAGATTGGTCGCGTAACGGTCTTCTGCAGAAAATGCAGTCTCTAATTTAATGCTGCGCTAAACATTGATTAAAATGCAAGCGCAAATTGTTGCGAGATATAATCATGGTGGAATTCCGGCGCCAGACCCCGCTGCCGAAAAATCTGATGAGCCCGAGAAAGTCTCTCTGTTCTATCCTATTGAGGCAGCTTCAATTTCATCGCAGATGCGATCGCGCGATCAAGTTAACAACCCGACGGGCGGATTCCCGAATACTCCGTTAATCGCCGGTTCAGGTAGCCTTTTGTAGCATCCCACCATTCCCGTTTTCGCAGATGCACAAGAGGTTAGACGTGTCGCTATTCAAGGTCTATGCAAGAGCTCTGCGCTATCTTGGCGCTTACAAGCTCCGCGTATCCCTGGTCGTTATCGCCAACATTGTTCTGGCGACCATCACCATTGCGGAACCGATCCTGTTCGGTCGCATCATCGATGCGATATCGGGCAAGGGCGAAGTCAAACCCATCCTCTTCATGTGGGCTGGTTTCGCCGTGTTCAATACTGTCGCCTTCGTTCTGGTATCCCGCGAGGCCGACCGGCTTGCCCATGGCCGGCGGGCAACGCTGCTGACGGAAGCCTTCGGGCGCATCATTTCCATGCCGCTTGCCTGGCACCATCAGCGCGGCACCTCCAACGCGCTGCATACGCTGCTGCGGGCCTGCGAGACGCTGTTCGGCCTCTGGCTTGAGTTCATGCGCAACCACCTGTCGACGGTCATTGCGCTGGCCCTGCTGGTGCCGACCGCAATATCGATGGACTTGCGCCTCTCTGCCGTGCTGATCGTGCTTGGCATCGCCTATTGGCTGATCGGCCGCGTGGTCATGAGCCGCACCAAGGATGGCCAGGCTTCGGTCGAAAACCACTACCATACCGTCTTCTCGCATGTCAGCGACTCGATCAGCAACGTCTCCGTTCTGCATAGCTACAACCGCATCGAAGCGGAAACCAAGGCGTTGAAGTCCTTCGCCAACCGCCTGCTCGAAGCGCAATATCCGGTGCTCGACTGGTGGGCGCTCGCCAGCGCGCTGAACCGCATGGCCTCGACCATCGCAATGATGGTGGTTCTGATCATCGGCACGATGCTCGTCCAGTCCGGCCAGCTGCGCGTCGGTGACGTCATTGCCTTCATTGGGTTTGCCAACCTGCTGATTGCCCGTCTCGACCTGATGCGTCAGTTCGCTACGCAGATCTTCGAGGCCCGCTCCAAGCTGCAGGATTTCTATACGCTTGAGGATTCGGTGCGCGATCGTGAAGAGCCGGCCGGCAATGGTGAGATCAAGAACGTCAAGGGTGCGGTTGAATTCCGCGACGTCTCCTTCGGATTCGGCAACAGCTCGCAGGGCCTGCACAATGTCTCCTTCTCGGTGAAGGCAGGCCAGACGGTCGCCATCGTTGGCCCGACCGGCGCCGGCAAGACGACACTGGTCAACCTGCTGCAGCGCGTCTACGACCCGCAGGGCGGCCAGATCCTCGTCGACGGCACCGATATCACCAAGGTGACCCGAAAGTCGCTCCGTCGCCATATCGCTACCGTCTTCCAGGATGCGGGCCTGCTGAATCGTTCCATCAGCGACAATATCCGCCTCGGCCGCGAAGGTGCGAGCGAGGAGGACATGCGCCGTGCTGCCGAAGCCGCCGCCGCCGCCGATTTCATCGAGACCCGTGAAGATCGTTACGATACCCATGTCGGCGAACGCGGCAACAAGCTCTCCGGTGGTGAACGCCAGCGCATTGCGATCGCCCGCGCCATCCTCAAGGATGCGCCGATCCTGGTGCTCGATGAAGCGACCTCGGCGCTCGACGTCGAGACCGAAGCGCGCGTCAAGGCCGCGATCGACAATCTGCGGCAGAACCGCACCACCTTCATCATCGCCCACCGCCTCTCGACGGTCCGCGAAGCCGATATGGTGCTCTTCCTCGATGATGGACGTGTCGTCGAGCAGGGCGGATTCGATGAGCTCAGCCACAGCAACGGCCGCTTCGCCGCGCTGCTGCGCGCCAGCGGCATCCTGACGGACGAGGAAGTCCGCAAGGCCCACACCACCGAAGCCGCCTGAGCGCTTCGGGTTACAGAACAAGGCCGGAAGGGCAGGCGCTCTTCCGGCCTTTTGTTTTTCTTGGGGAGCGGAAGGCCGCGTAGCTCCCTCTATCCCGCCGGCCACCCCCTACCTAGAGCCTTTCACGTTTTGACGGAAGCATAGCCCGCATTTGAGAAGTAGTTGGCGCATTCCTCTGGCTTGATGGTGTCGGCGAGTAAGCCCAGATGGCGCCAGGTTTC
>NZ_JACHYV010000017.1:0-142704 GCF_014193135.1 Rhizobium sp. BK049 | reverse complement strand
ACAGAGAACCTTACAAACCATCGACAACCCGTTCGGCACGAGGTTGTCACCCATGTCTTAGGGACAAACTGTTACCTATGTCTCCGGGTCGGACAAACGAAAAATGGCGGAGAAGATGGGATTCGAACCCACGATACGCTTTTGACGTATACTCCCTTAGCAGGGGAGCGCCTTCGACCACTCGGCCACCTCTCCGGTGCGGCCTAACTAGGGTGAGCGGTCTTTGAATGCAAGGGTTTTTTCAGTTTTCACCAGAAGAAATGCAGGGGCCGGCGTTTCGGCTTTTGACGGACAGCGAGAACAATCGCTCGTCTGCGCCCTTCCCCGGAAAGCTCGGCCGATCGTCCTTCAAGCGCACGCGCCTGGCGGCGCGCGCTCGCGGACTCAGCTCAATAGGCTCTTGAGATCGGCCGAGGGGTCGGCGAGGATCGCTCGATCGGGATTAGCGCCAGATTCCAGCAGCTTCTTGCCGGTCACATAAGCCTTTGCGTCATTGATTGCATCGACCGCGATCAGCCGGCCTTCCCTGAAGTACCATACCGAATGAGCCCCTTCGCGGGCGCCGGGACGCAGCAGCGTGTCGTCATAGCCCAGATTGAAGCCGGCAATCTGCAGCTTGACGTCGTACTGGTCGGACCAGAACCACGGCTTCGGCTCATAGGGCTCGCCGCCGCCGGCGATAACGGCTGCCGCAGCTTCAGCCTGGTCGACGGCGTTCTGCACCGATTCGAGTCTGATGCGCCCACCCTGCCATGGAAGTGCGGCGCAATCGCCGGCCGCAAAAATCGCCGGATCGGAGGTGCGGGCGAATTCATCGACGATGATGCCGTTGGCGACTTCGAGGCCGGCTTCCTTGGCAAGCTGGTCGTTCGGCACGACGCCGATGCCGACGACGACGAAATCGACGTCGATGACCGATCCGTCGGAAAGGGCGGCGCCGGAAACCCGACCATCCTTGCCGATCAAATGTTTCAGGCCGGTCTTCTCGCGGATCATTACGTCGTGGCTCTCGTGAATGGCGCGCATGAGGTCGGCCGTTTCCTTCGCCGCGACACGCTGCAGGATGCGATCGGCCATTTCGATGACCGTGACCTCAAGGCCGCGATGGCGGGCGACTGCCGCAGCCTCGAGGCCGATGTAACCGCCGCCAATGATGAGGACGCGCCGGCCGGGGCGCATTTCATCGGCCAGCAGATCGGCATCGCGCTTGTCGCGGGCGACATAGACGCCTTCGAGATCGCCGCCGATCGCCGCCGGCAGCCGGCGCGGCGTCGAGCCGGTGGCGAGCACCAGCGTGCCGTAGTCGAGAACGGAGCCGTCCTGCAGCAGAACTTGCTTGCTGTCCCGCTCGATCTGCTCGGCCCAGGTCGAAAGGCGAAGATCGACGTCGTTGTCGGCATACCAGTGTTCCGGGCGGAACAGCAGGCGGTCGAAGCTCATTTCGCCGAGCAGATATTTCTTCGAAAGTGGCGGGCGCTGATAGGGGGCTACATCCTCGGCGCCGATGAGGGTGATCGGGCGCGTATCCTTCAAAGCACGCAGCTTGGCCGCCAAGGCGAAACCCGCCTGTCCCGCGCCGATGATCACCACTTTATCCGTCACGATCTCACTCCTGAAACTAGGCTCGACACTTACGCCAAGGCCTATCCCCTGCCCCATGCGCCGTCAACGGAAAGCGGCTTCTTACATTCAGCCGATTTCGATCCAGCGACGCTCGTGGAAGGACTGTGCCATGGCATGCACCGACTTTTCTATCCTGAGACCGTCTTTAAATGTTACGATCGACGACGGCTCGCCCGATATTGCCCGGATCAGCTCGCGGCACTCGATGATCTTCAGATCGTTGAAGCCGAGGCCATGGCCAGGAGCCGGGATGAAGCGATCATAGGGCCGATGGGCAGGCGCCGCCAGTATCTTGCGGAAGCCCTGCTCCGAACCGGGGCCTTCTGCCCGATAGAGTTCGAACTCGTTCATGCGCTCCTGGTCATAGAGGATCGAGCCTTTCGAGCCGTAAATCTGCAGGGCGATCCGCCCCTTGCGACCCCAGGCGGCGCGATTCGCCATCAACACCGCGGAGATGCCGCCGCCGAGCCGCATCAGCACATTGGCGGCATCGTGATTTTCGACCGCACGGCGGCCACCCTGGTTGAGCGGACGGTCGGCATAGGGCTTCACCATGTCTGTTATGACGGCCTCGACGTGGCCGAAAAGATACCAGAGCAACGACAGCGGGTGCACGGCGAAATCGTCAAGCGCACCATAGCCGGCGGAAAGCTCGCTCTTCCAATAAAAGAAGACGTCGGCATCGGCCATGAAATCCTCGTCCATTTCGACTCGGACATGATTGACCGTACCGATGGCACCGTCGCCGACAAGCTTCCTGATGTGCCGCATGACGGGATTCTGAATGTAATTATAGCCGAGAACGGCAACCTTGCCGGAACGCTCGGCCGTAGCCAGCATGCGCTCGGCATCGGCATAGGCGGGCGCCATCGGCTTCTCACACCAGACATGCTTGCCGGCTTCCAGGGCTGCAATCGCCATCTCGGCATGGAACTGGTTGGGCGTGGTGACGGAAACGACGTCGACCTCGGGGTCGGCGATCAGCGCCCGCCAGTCGGCCGTTGCCTTCTCGAAGCCGAACTCGCCGGCACGGGCCTCGGCAAGCCCGGCATTGGCTTCAGCCAGGTGCACGAGCCGCGGACGCTCGACATCGCCGAACACGGTCTTCACCGCATTCCAGGCCAGCGCGTGGCACTTGCCCATATAACCCGTGCCGATCAAACCGATGCCAAGTGGCTTCATTTCCGTCTCCTCCAGAAGTGTGCGCGGATTTTTGGAATATTTGGATCATTTTGACAAGAGACCGTTGGCAGGCATATGGCCTTCATTCCTCGGTGCGATTGTATAAAACCCATTCAATTTCAGGTGATTAAAAACAATTAGGCGCGCCGTTCGAAATCGTCTATGCTCGGCGATATGGAATATTTGTTTCATCCCGTGAGCCGCAAGCATGGATAATGATCCCCAAAGGCACGCGCGCGTGCCGCGCGATTTCGAAAGCCTGCGCAGCACCATCATCGAGCGTAAGGCGAACATGCCGAAGCGGCTGGCGCAGGTCGCCGCCTTCGCGCTCGGCAATCCCGACGAAATCGCCTTTGGCACGACGGCGAGTATTGCGGCCGCCTCCGACGTCCAGCCTTCGACCCTGGTACGCCTCGCGCATCATCTCGGTTATGAAGGCTTTTCCGATCTGCAGAGCATCTTCCGCGAAAGACTGCGCGACCGGACGCTGAGCTATGAAGAGCGGCTCGTCACGCTGGAGCAAACGAGCGGCGACGACGAAGACGCCAACCTGCTTTCCGGATTCATTGCCGCGGCGAACCAGTCGGTCAACCGGCTGGCTGCGACGGTTCAAAGCGAGACGTTCACGAAGGCGGTGGATATCCTCGCCACCGCCGAAACGATCTACCTGATCGCCAAGCGCCGCTCCTATCCGCTGACGGCGCACATGAGCTACGCATTTTCCAAGCTCAACATCCGCCATCAGATCGTCGCCTCGCCGAACGGAGTCGATCCTGAAATGGTGCAGTTCGCATCGCCGAGGGATGCGGCGATCGCTGCGAGTTTCTCGCCCTATGCAGCCGACAGCCTCAGCCAAAGCCAGGAGCTTGCCGATCGCGGCGTCCCCGTTATTGCGATTACCGATTCGGCCTTTTCGCCGCTCGCCGCCTGCGCCACGCATTGGTTCGAGGTGGCGGAAGCGGATTTCGCCGGGTTCCGCTCGCTTTCAGCGTCGATGGCGCTCACCATGGCGCTGCCGGTTGCGATCGCCGAGCGGCGTCGCAAGCGTCAGCATCACAAAGCTGGAAAAGAGAAAATGGAATAAACATTCCGAATTGACAAAATATCGGAACCAATGTTTCATTATTGACATTCGCAGGCATTGGAAGCCGCGCAAGATCTAGCGGGAGGACATCATGGTACAATCGAATCCGGGTTCACAGCCGGAGCCGGCGCTTGATGTAATCACCATCGGCCGCTCCTCGGTCGATCTTTACGGTCAGCAGATCGGTTCGCGACTGGAGGATATTGCCTCCTTCGCCAAATCCGTCGGCGGCTGCCCATCCAATATCGCCATCGGCACGGCGCGGCTCGGCCTCAAGTCCGGGCTCATCACCCGCGTCGGCGACGAGCAGATGGGACGCTTTATCCGTGAGCAGGCGGCGCGCGAAGGTGTGGCGACGGACGGCATCGTCACCGACAAGGAACGGCTGACGGCGCTGGTGCTGCTGGCGGTCGAGGCCGAGGGCGTGTCGCCGATGATCTTTTATCGCTCCGACTGCGCCGATATGGCGCTCGAGGAAGGCGATATCGACGAAAATTTCATCAAATCGTCGCGCGCCGTTCTCGTTTCCGGCACGCATTTTTCGCGGCCCAACACCGAAGCCGCGCAACGCAAGGCAATCCGCATCGCTAAGGAGAACGGCCGCAAGGTGATCTTCGACATCGACTACCGGCCGAACCTCTGGGGCCTTGCCGGCCATGCGGAAGGCTTCGAACGCTATGTGAAATCCGACCGCGTCTCCTCGAAGATGAAGGAAACGCTGCCCGATTGCGATCTCATTGTCGGCACTGAAGAGGAAATCCTCATCGCATCCGGCGCAGATGACGTGCTCGGCGCGCTGAAGGAGATCCGCCGCCTGACGCCGGCGACGATTGTGCTTAAGCGCGGAGCCATGGGCTGCATCGTCTATGACGGGCCGATCGCCGATGATCTCGAAGCCGGCATCGTCGGCCAGGGCTTCCCGATCGAAGTGTTCAACGTTCTCGGCGCCGGCGACGCCTTTATGTCCGGCTTCCTGCGCGGCTTCCTGCGCGACGAGCCGCTGCAGACCTGCGCCACCTGGGCCAATGCCTGCGGGGCCTTCGCGGTCTCTCGCCTGCTCTGCTCGCCGGAATATCCGACCTGGGCGGAACTCGACTTCTTCCTGAAGACCGGCAGCAAACATCGGGCGCTGCGCAAGGACGAGGCGATCAATCATATTCACTGGGCATCCACCCGCCGCGGCGAAATCCCGCTTCTGATGGCGCTGGCGATCGACCACCGCTCGCAGCTCGTCAGCGTCGCCGACGAGCTCGGCGTCGACCACAAGAAGATCGTCGCCTTCAAGCGACTGGCGGTCGAGGCGGCAGCACGCGTTTCGAACGGCCGCGACGGCTACGGCATGCTGATCGACGAGCGATTCGGCCGCGACGCCTTCTTCGATGCGGCGACGAAGAATTTCTCCTGGATCGGCCGGCCTGTCGAACTGCCGGGCTCGAAGCCGCTGCGCTTCGAATTCAGCCAGGATATCGGCTCGCAGCTTGTCGAATGGCCGCTCGGCCATTGCATCAAGTGCCTGTGCTTCTATCATCCCGATGATCCCGCCGACCTGAAGACGGAGCAGCAAGAGAAGCTGCGCACGCTATTCGAGGCCGCACGCAAGGTCGGCCGCGAACTTCTGGTGGAAATCATCGCCGGCAAGAACGGGCCGCTCACCGACGATACGATCGCCACCGCGCTGGAGGAACTCTACGCGCTCGGCATCAAGCCTGACTGGTGGAAGCTGGAGCCACAGGCTTCCGGCGAAGCCTGGAAGAAGATCGATGCCGTGATTGCCAAAAATGATCCATGGTGCCGTGGTATCGTGCTTCTCGGACTCGAAGCGCCCGCAGAGGAACTGATCTCCTGTTTCGAGGCGACGCTGGCGGCTCCCTCGGTGAAGGGTTTCGCCGTCGGCCGGACAATCTTTGCCGATCCGGCGCGCGCCTGGCTCTCCGGCGAGATAAACGACGAGGCGGCAATCGCCGACATGGCCGACCGCTTCCGGCAATTGACAGAGGCCTGGCTTAAGACGCGTGGGCTTCACTGAGAATTAGACCCCTCCCCAGCCCCTCCCCACAAGGGGGAGGGACTTAAGTTGAGGCATCGCTTCACACCACAAACGAGCTCTGGTGCGGACGCAAGGTTGCGGTGAAATGCGGCGAACCCAACGAGTTGGCCCCTCCCCTTTGTGGGGAGAGGTTGGGGAGGGGAAACCAACTAGAACGAAGATTGCGGGAGGCCCCAATGGGCAAGACGATACGGTTGACGATGGCGCAGGCCGTCGCGCATTTCCTGAAAGTACAGATGACTGTTGTCGACGGCAAAAAGGTGCCGATCTTCGGCGGGGTCTGGGCGATCTTCGGCCACGGCAACGTCGCCGGCATCGGCGAGGCGCTTTATCAGGTGCGCGGGGAATTGACGACCTACCGCGCCCATAACGAGCAGGGCATGGCGCATGCCGCGATCGCCTATGCCAAGGCAAACTTCCGCACGCGCTTCATGGCCTGCACGACCTCGATCGGTCCCGGCGCACTGAACATGGTGACGGCCGCGGGTGTCGCGCATGTCAACCGCATTCCCGTTCTCTTCCTGCCCGGCGACGTCTTCGCCAACCGCGCGCCGGATCCGGTGCTGCAGCAGATCGAGGATTTCGGCGACGGCACCGTATCAGCCAATGATGCATTCCGCCCGGTTTCGCGCTACTTCGATCGGATCACCCGGCCGGAGCAGATCATCACGGCGCTGAAGCGCGCCATGCAGGTGCTGACCGATCCGCTCGATTGCGGGCCGGTGACATTGTCGCTCTGCCAGGACGTTCAGGCTGAGGCATTCGATTATCCGCAAAGCCTGTTTCAGGAAAAGGTCTGGACGACCCGGCGGCCGCAACCGGATGCGGACGAGCTGGCAAATGCTGTCGCGCTGATCAAGGCGTCTGAGAAGCCGGTGATCGTTGCCGGCGGCGGCGTGCTCTATTCGCAGGCGACGAAGGAACTCGCCGCCTTTGCCGAAGCTCACGCCATCCCCGTCGTTGTCACTCAGGCCGGCAAGTCGTCGATCAACGAGACCCATCCGCTGGCGCTCGGCTCGGTCGGCGTCACCGGCACCTCGGCTGCGAACGCAATCGCCGAAGAGACAGATCTCGTCATCGCCGTCGGCACGCGCTGCCAGGATTTCACGACCGGTTCCTGGGCGCTCTTCAAGAATGACAGCCTGAAGATGGTCGGCCTCAACATCGCCGCCTATGACGCGGTGAAGCACGACAGCCACCCTGTGGTGGCCGATGCGCGCGAAGGGCTGAAGGCGCTTTCGACAGGCCTTTCCGGCTGGAAGGCGCCGGCGGCACTTACCGAGAAGGTAACGGCGGAAAAGAAGGTCTGGATGGAGGCTGCCACCAAAGCTATGGCGGCGACCAACACCGCCCTGCCCTCCGATGCGCAGGTGATCGGCGCGGTGGCGCGCACGCTCGGCGGCGGGAACACGACGGTGCTTTGCGCCGCGGGCGGTCTGCCCGGGGAACTGCACAAGCTCTGGCCGGCGACGGCGCCGGGCAGCTATCATATGGAGTACGGCTTCTCCTGCATGGGCTACGAGATCGCCGGCGGGCTCGGCGCCAAGATGGCGCGCCCCGAAAGGGATGTCGTCGTCATGGTCGGCGACGGTTCCTACATGATGATGAATTCCGAGATCGCGACCTCGGTTATGATCGGCCTCAAGCTCAACATCGTCGTGCTCGACAATCGCGGCTACGGCTGCATCAACCGGCTGCAGATGGGAACCGGCGGCGCCAACTTCAATAATCTGCTGAAGGACTCCTATCACGAGGTAATGCCGGAGATCGACTTCCGCGCGCATGCCGAAAGCATGGGCGCCATCGCCGTCAAGGTCAGCTCCATCGCCGAACTCGAGCAGGCGATCGTCGACTCGAAGAAGAACGATCGTACATCCGTCTTCGTCATCGACACCGATCCCTTGATCACCACTGAGGCCGGCGGCCATTGGTGGGATGTCGCGGTGCCGGAAGTCAGCCCGCGCGAAGAAGTCAACCAGGCGCGCAAGGGTTATGTCGAAGCCCGCGGCTCCCAGCGCATTGGCTGAACAGGTTAACCCGTTTTTCCGCAGGGGCCGACCCGCTCCTCCGCAATGTCTTTAAGGAGAGTATTGATGAAGGCCAAACTCGGCATGTCGCCCATCGCATGGTGGAACGACGACCTTCCTGAGCTTAGTGACGATGTGTCGCTCGAAGAATGCCTGCGGCAATCGCGCAGCGCCGGTTTCACCGGCATGGAGCAAGGCCGCCGTTTCCCCAGTAACCCGGAAGAGATGCTGCCGATCCTGCGCGCCGCGGACGTGACGCTGTGCGGCGGCTGGTTCTCCGGCACGCTTGTCAATGAGGAGCTCTCGGCCAACAAGGACCGCATTGCGCCGATGATCGAGCTGTTCAAGGCGGTCAACGCGCCCTGCATCGTCTATGGCGAAGTTGGCCGCTCCATTCAGGGCGACCGCTCCAAGCCGCTCGCGACCAAGCCGCGCCTTTCCGACGACGAGATGAAGGCCTATGCGCGCCGCGTCACGGAATTCGGCGAATGGTGCACTGAGAAGGGCATGCCGCTCTCCTATCACCACCACATGGCCGCCGTCGTCGAAACCGAACAGGAACTCGACGCCTTCATGCGCTCTTCGGGCGAAGGTATTCCGCTGTTGCTCGACGCCGGGCATCTGGCCTTTGCCGGCGGCGATGTGCTGCGCGCCATCGACAATCACCACGCCCGCATCAACCACGTCCACGTCAAGGACATTCGTCAATCCGTCGTGGATGGGCTCGACCGCAGCCGGCAGTCTTTCCTCGACGCCGTGGCGCTTGGCGCCTTCACAGTGCCGGGCGACGGCTCGCTCGATTTCGGCGCCATCGTCCAACGCTTCGCCGACCATGGCTATGAAGGCTGGTTCGTCGTCGAGGCCGAACAGGATCCGCGCAAGGCGCCGCCGCAGAAAATGGCCGAGATCGGCCATGCCGAACTGATGCGCGTCATGACCGCGGCTGGTTATACTGTGGAAACGGAAGGCTTTCCGAAGGGGTAACGGGCCGAAAGACCCCTCTCACAAGAGGGACGAACTGACCGGACCGCTGGAGCAAGCGGCCCCCTCATCCGCCCCCCTTCCCCCTAAGCGAAAAGCGACGGCGCGGCATATCCCTTCTCCCCTCGGGGAGAAGGTGGCGGCAGCCGGATGAGGGGGCTGCGCCCACCAACATACGAGGAGAAACACCAATGCCAAACCTCAAGGTGAAACCATCCGGCACACATGGCCGCGTCACGCATGTCACCCCGGAAAATGCCGGCTGGACCTATGTCGGCTTTGATCTGCACCGCATCAAGCCGGGCGAGACGGTTTCGGGCGAGACCGGCGATCGGGAAGTCTGCCTGGTCTGGGTGACAGGCAAAGGCAAGGCGTCGGCCGGCGCGAAGGATTTCGGGCCGCTCGGCGAGCGGATGAATCCCTTCGACGGGGCGCCGCATGCGCTCTATATCCCGATGGGCTCGACGTGGTCGGTCACGGCGGAGACCGATCTGGAACTGGCTGTCTGCTCGGCGCCCGGCGGCGGCGGCTATGAGGCAAAGGCGATCCCGCCCGGCACGCATCCGCAGGTGACGCGCGGCAAGGGCACGAATGTGCGCTACGTCAACAACATCATGCCTGAGGACGATAATTCGGCGCATTCGCTGCTCGTCGTCGAGGTGATCACGCCCGGTGGCCATACCTCCTCCTATCCGCCGCACAAGCACGATCAGGACGACCTCCCGAACGAGAGCTTCCTGGAGGAGACTTACTACCACCGCCTCAACCCGCCGCAGGGTTTCGGTTTCCAGCGCGTCTACACCGACGACCGCTCGCTCGACGAGGCGATGGCGATCGAGGACGGCGACGTGACGCTGGTGCCGAAGGGCTATCATCCCTGCGCCGCAACGCATGGCTATGATCTTTATTATCTCAACGTCATGGCCGGGCCGAAGCGGATCTGGAAATTCCACAATGCCGCCGAGCACGAATGGCTGCTGAAGGCATGAAGGCCGCGCTCGATCGCTAAATAATCTGACAGCGCCAAACTGTCGGTGATGGTTCACTGCCTCCGTCCAATGAGGATGGAGGATCATCATGCACAGCTCGCAATTCACCATACCGGCCAGCAATATCCGCTCTTCGCGGCGGCCCGGTCTTCGTTCTGCAGCCGCCACAGCAGTCCGCTGGCTGGGGCGCAAGATCAGCGAACGGCGCAACTACAATGCGCTGATGGAACTTTCCGACGATCAGTTGAAGGATGTCGGCCTCTCCCGGGGGCAGACAGAAAGCGACGTGCACGTTTACAGCCGCTACTGAAACATCAGACTCACTGTGGTACTGTGCCCCAGCGCAGCCTTGTCGGGCTGCCTGCCTGAACCGGACGATACAATGTCGCAGTTTTCAACAGCTCTGCTCCTGAAAACCAAGACCGTCACCATTCGTGACGTCGTCTGCAATGGCGAGTGCCGCCACAAGAGCGACGAGGAATGTGCTCACAAAACAAGCCTCGTCTATCCCTATCGCGGCGTCTTTATGCGCCATGTCGGCCGCACGGATACGGTGGCTGAAGCCAATCAGGTGCTGTTCTTCAATGCCGGTCAGGGCTATCGGATCAGCCATCCGATCGCGGGCGGCGACGGCTGCATCGACCTGTCGATCGACGAATCCATGCTGGAAGAGCTGGCGCCGAAGGAGCAGGCCCAGCCCGGCCCGGCCTTTTCCTTCCGCCGCCAGCGCCGGCGGATCGACCCTCGCGCGCAGGCGCTGGTCGCCCTGCTGCGCCACGGTCTCAGGCGCAACGTCGCCGAAACGCTCGAGGCGGAAACGCTGGCCCTGACGCTGGTTCGCCGCTCGCTCGGCGAGCGCACCTCGCATGCGGCCGGCGCCAGCCTCGGCCGGCAGAAACTCGTCGACCGGGCAAAGCTGGTGCTTTCCTCCGATCTCGCGAGACGCTGGACGCTTGCGGAAATCGCCTCGGAAGTCGGCGTTTCCCCTGTTTACCTCACCCAGGTCTTCCAGCAGGTCGAGGCCACTCCGCTCTATCGCTATCAGCTGAGGCTGCGGCTTGCCCGGGCGCTCGATTTGCTCGGCCAGTATGAGGATCTGACCGCGCTCGGGCTCGATCTCGGCTTTTCCAGCCACAGTCATTTCAGCGCTTCCTTCAAACAGGCCTTCGATCAGACTCCGGCCGAATTCCAGCGCTCGGCGCAACTGCGACGCCGACCTTAGAGCCTTTCCGAGTTGATAATCGCTAAAGTTTTCGACAGCGATGACGCGGTCTTCGATGCTCTTATGATGCTGTCCCGATCCGGGGACGATCAATGGAGTATCACCCGATGAAGAAGACCACATGCGCTGCCTGCGACTGCGAACTCGGCGCCGAGACCATCACCGTCAAGCTCGGCGGCAAGACCGTCGAAGTCTGCTGCCGGGAATGCGCCGAGGCACTGAACGAGGCGGAGGCTTCGACATCGGCTGCTCGGACCGGCAAGGAATAGAAGCCAATCGACGGAAGCCGCGCAGGAAGGCGCGGCTTCCGTGTCTCAGGCGGGCAGAAGCCCGTATCGCCAGCCGCGGCGCCTGGCATTCTCAGACAGCACCAGCAAGGCAAGCACCACCATGCCTGCCTCGGCAAAAACAGGCACCATCCAGATTCCCTGCTCGCCGAAGACGAAAGGCAGCAGGAAGGTGAGAGGCAGGGTGAGAAGATAGGGTCGCGACAGACCGAAGATCGCCGCGCGCGGCGCATCGCCGATCGACTGGAAATAGGACGACAGGATCAGCATCTGCCCGAAGAGAAAATAGGCGCCGATCGTCCAAGGCAGAATTCGTCTGACCTCGGCGATAATGGCGGGATCGCCAACAAAGACGGCGCCGATGCGGCCAGCCAGCAATTCCACCGTGATCTCCACCAAGCTGCAATAGACGAGCGCCGAGAGCATGGCGATCTGCAGGCTGCGGCCGACGCGCATCCCAAGGCCGGCTCCGTGATTGTTGCCGGCGATCGTCTGTAGGGCGATGCTGAGACCAAGCAGCGGCAGATAGGCGAAGGTCAGGATACGGGTGATGATGCCGTAGGCGGCAATGGTGGCGGTATGATCACGCGTGCTCCAGAGCGAGACGTTGACCAGAATCGCGGCCGAGGCAAGCGATATGCCGATGAAACCGAGGCTCATGGGAGCGCCCAAGGCGACAATGCCGCGCCATTCGACAAGGGCGAATGCGGGAGAAGGCCTGAGCGTCGCCGGCCGGCGCCAGCGATAGACGAGCACGGCGGCGAGACAGACGAATAGCGAAGCGATGGAGCCTGCGGCCGAACCGAGCACGCCCCAATGCATCACCGCCATGAACAGCCAGTTGGCGAGGATGTTGAGCAGCGAGGCCGAGAGCGTGACCGCCGTCATGAAACCGATCCTGCCTTCACAGCGCAGCCGTCGAGATGCAGCGACAGGAAAAAACTCACCGGCGTCGCGGCGATCATCGCGCCCATGAAAAGCATGGCGCCGTCGGCCACGGCCGTGTTCTCGGCGGCGCCGGCATCGATGATCCGCTCGCCGAGGGTCCAGTAGATCACGATGAGGATCACGACGACGGTGAGCGCCAGCGTATGGGCGCCGGAAAATACCCGGCGCGCGCCCTGGCGATCGCCGGCACCGAGCCGGCGGGCGAGGATGCTTCCCATGCCGTTCGAGACGAGCGATTGCAGGGCGACCAGCAGCATCAACCCCGGGAAGATCAGGCTGACGGCTGAGAGCGCGTCGGGGCCGACATAGGCACCCAGGAAATAGGCGTCGACGACAGCAAAGAGGCCGTTGACGGTAGTGATCGCGACGATCGGCGCCGCAGTCCTGATGAATACGCCCGGCAGCCAGCCGGTGAGGAAGTCATTGCCTTTGGAAGGATCGGTCATGGAGAAATCCGTGTGATATCGGGCGACATCCGCTGCGCTTGAACAAGCCATGCGGGCAGCCAGGAAAGGATGAGGAGCAAATCAGAGATCGAGCACCAGATGAGGCACGCCGTTCGAGGTCTTCCTGGGGGAGACGCCGTCGGCATCGATCTGTGCACTCACGCGCCGCCGAAAGGCTGAAAAACTCTCGAAGGTGACCACGTCAACCGCTTCGTCGAAATGGATGGTGATCCGGTAGAGGCCGCCCGGCAGAGCCGAAAGCGAGAGGATTTCGCCAGTGAACGGCTGATTGAGATAGCGGCCGCGAATATGGGCGCCGACGAAGAGCGGCGTCTTCGCAGCCGCATTGGGTTTTGCCGCCAGAGCCGCCAGCGTGTTCCAGTCACGCGCGCCGTGCTGGCGGGCGATCATTTCCAAGGCCGCACTGTGGGTCAGCGCGCTGCCGCGATCGTTCATCGCCTGGCGCAGGCGCTTAGCCTGGGCCTTCAGTTCTTCAATGCCGGGATAGGTCGTCATGGAGTGAGCCTTCGCAAGGCATGCTCTTCGACTGTCAATGGGAGCTCGCATTGCCGTCAGTCAGCATGCACAAGGGGCCGTGACCATGATCGCGAGGGCTTCACCATGGATTTTCATCCGCGAGCGGCTGGTGCCTCGAACCGGGGCTTTGTATGCGCGATCGCTGTCGGCATGTCAAGAATGGCGCGGCTGCCCGCCGAATTGCGCGAATTTGGAGCATATCTGGACGGAATCGATGCGATTTTCAGCCGATCTCGGCAAAAACCTTCGAACTTAACGATAATCTTCAGCAATCGTCAGCACTCTTGCATTATTCTCTGCTTACGATGAGCGGAGGCTAAAAGGGCCTTTCAGATGCACCTCGACACAGAACACCCCAAGCCGGAACGAGCTTACCGGGAATTCAATCTCGACAGGCCGGGCAATATCATCTTCGTCGGCCACCACCTCAGCACCGGGACGCAGGTACGATGCCTGATCCGCACGATCACACTTGCCGGCGCCGTGCTCGAAGTCAGTCCGAGCCTGGAGATGCCGAGTCATTTCTTTCTCGAAATACTCGGCATCCATGACGAAATCGGCGCCACCTTGGTCAAGCGCGAAAACGAACTGGTGACGATCAGCTTCAACATGCTGCTCAATCCGGAATTCCTGCACCACGTGCTGCGACTGAGCTTCGAAAACTGAGGCGTCTTCCAATCACCGCCCGGTCGCGGCGCGGCCTCCTCGTCTCGCCTCTTGTTGCCGAGAGATGCGCGATGATCGCTATGATCCAGAGAAGTCCGCGCCATTCCGGGCCATCGAGCGGATCGGCCATGGGATCGCGGCGCATCCGGCAATTGCGGGACGCGACCTCGTTGAAGAGAACTACCCAGTTGAGAAGCATTGCCTATCCTCCATCTATTGCTGGAGTAGTTGAGCTAAGCCTTCACGCCCCCGTTATGTAGAGGCATGGAGGAAAGGGGGTTTTCATCCATGAAAGAGGCGAGCTGGGACGACCTGCAGCTTTTCTTCCATGTCGCGACCGGCGGCGGTCTATCGGCGGCGGCGGCGCGGACGGGGCTCAGTGCGCCGACGATCGGCCGGCGTATGCTGGCGCTCGAACGTGTGACCGGCCGGTCGCTGTTCAACCGCGGTCCCACAGGCTACCTGCTTGCCAAGGACGGCCAGGAGCTGCTCGATCGCGTCCGGCTGATGCAGGATGCGGCCCGGGCGATTTCCGACTGGCGCGGTGAAGTGCTGACGCTGCCGATTGTGTCGACGGTCGTCGACAGCTGGACGTCGCGCTTTATCGCCGACCACCTGGCCAGCGTCTGGACGCCGAAAGACTGTTTTCGCATGTGTTACAAGACTTGTGACGCGAGTGTCGATTTCACCTATCGCGAGGCGCATATCGCCATTCGCCACAGCCGGCCGGACGCCGGCAACGTCGCGATCCGCCGTTCAGTCAAGGTGGCGCATGCGGTTTATCAGGCGGCCGATTACGACGAGATCAATTGCAACTGGATCTCACTCGGAACGGACATCGCCATCACACCGGCGGACAAGTGGACTTTCGAACAGCCGGATTATTGGATCACCAGCTGGACGAACACGCCGCATATGCTCTTTTACCTGATCCGAGGCGGCGCCGGCCGCGGCGTGCTGCCCTGTTTCATCGGCGACCAGGAGCGCAAACTCGTCCGCGCCGGGCCTGTCATCGATGAATTGACCTACGAGATGTGGATCGTCGCGCATGACGACGAGCGGCAAAGGCCGGAAGTCAGGACGGTCATCGATCGCCTGGCCACGCTGTTTGCCGATCATGAGGATCTGTTTGCCGGAGAGAGACCGTTGGTCTGAAGCGAACAAGAAATGCGGGCCAGAGGCCCGCGTCAGTTCATCGATCGGTTTCATCACGCTGCGAGATGCCGCTCGATCTCGTCGATCGGCAGATTGGTATAGTCTTTCCCCAATTCCGCCGATATCGCTGCCTGCGTCTCGGCGCTCAGCGCCGGCCGCAAGGTGCCGAGCGCCTTCGGCGGTGCGATGAGGACGATACGGCGCGCATCCTTTGCCTGCGTCAGCTCGTCCATTCGCTCCGCCACATGTTTCAGAAATTGCGCTTCGGCCTGCTCCTGCCAGCTGGTCTCTTCGACAGCGCTGCGGCTCAATCCGTCTGCGGCATGGCTGCGGCCGGGCTTGTCGGCGCCGAGTTCGCGATCGGGCTCGTTCGGCTGCGTCAGGGTTTCCAACACCTTCAGGTTCATCAGCTGGGCATCGCCGGCGTTCTGCATGATCAGGGCCTTGGCTCCATTGCAGACTACGATCCATGATTTTCCGGGAATTCTGACGTCGGTCATCTTCAACTCCTCGCTGTCGTCATCGACGCGCCCCTTGCTCGTCGATCTAGACAGAACGCCCGGCCATTGAAAGAGTTCGAGAAAACAGCGCCGGAAGTGATCGCGGCGCAATCCGCCATCGAGCTTGGCATGACAGCCTGCGTGCCGATTGTGAACATTAGGAGTCCCGCTTGGGAACAAAATTTAAACTCGTTAAAATTGTCATCATATGTTTGACGAATGTGCAAAACATTCATGGGACCGTGACTGGAGCAAGATCAGCTTGCTCAGAGCAAGAACCCCAACTGTGCCCTGTCTGACGGAGAATGTAAGATGACTATGCTCCGCGCCACACACCTTGCGACGGTCAAATCCGCCATTTACGACCTGCGCTGGGAAGAGTTCCACGTCAAGCGCCCGGCCCGCATCGTCGCCGTGCGGCCGTGCCTCACCGGCGTGTCGATGCGAAGCGCCGAGATCATCGACATATCGCAGGGCGGTGCGACGTTCATCGTCTCGACAACCGCCGGTCTGCCGAAACATTATTATCTGAACATCCTCGGCCTAGCTTATCGCATCGGTTGCGCCGAGGTCTACCGCCATAAGGAACGCATCGGGGTAAGGTTCATCAACCTCCTGGATCCAGAGGTTCTGCGACGCGTCGTCCGCGCCGATTTCCTTGTCGGCAATATGGAAGCGATTGACGCCAGGCGTGCACCGATGTTCCGCGAGACGAGGCTTGCCGCCAGCCCGGTATAAGTCCCCGTATGGGACACTGATCCGCGGAAAAATCGTCCAGCAATTCAAATCACTCGTCGCCTTGTCGATTGAAAGGAACGCATCAGCAGCGCCGTGGCTGCGGAATAATCTTGCTTGCCATGGCTGGGCCTGGGCCTATTGTTGCGCCTGATCTCAACATGTCCGGAAACCGCTTTCGCATGTCCGCCTTCTCGCGCTTTACACCCCTCATCAGCGCCCTGCCCTCCACAGTTCCCTTCGTTGGCCCCGAGGCCATCGAACGCGAGCGCGGTCGCGCCGTCCTGGCGCGAATCGGCGCCAATGAGAACGGCTTTGGCCCAGCTCCTTCCGTGCTTGCCGCGATCCGCGAAGAGACGCACGACATCTGGAAATACAACGACCCGGAGAATTTCGCGCTGCGGCAAGCACTTTGCGCGCATCTCGGTGTGGCGCCCGCCAATATCGCCATCGGCGGCGGCATTGACGAACTGCTCGGTCACATCGTCCGGTTGGTGATCGAGCCGGGGGCGCCCGTCGTTACCTCGCTCGGCGCCTATCCGACCTTCAACTTCCATGTCGCCGGTTTCGGCGGCCGGCTGGTGACCGTCCCTTATGTCAACGACCGCGAGGATCTGGACGGGCTGCTCGATGCCGTCAGGCGCGAGAATGCGCCGCTTGTCTATTTCGCCAATCCTGACAATCCGATGGGAAGCTGGTGGGACGCCGACAGCATCGTCGCATTCGCCCGGGCGCTGCCCGAGACCACGATGATGGTGCTGGACGAGGCCTACAGCGAAACGGGGCCGGCAAATTCATTGCCGTCGATCCTCTCGCTCATCGATCTGCCGAACATCGTCCGCACCCGCACCTTTTCCAAGGCCTACGGGCTCGCCGGTTCACGCACCGGCTATGCGATCTCGACCTCGAGCACGGCACAGGCCTTCGACAAGATCCGAAATCATTTTGGCATGAACCGGCTGGCGACGGTTGCAGCGCTGGCGGCGCTCAAGGACCAGGCCTATTTGGCCGAGGTGGTCGGGAAGATCCATGCGGCACGCGAGCGGATCGGCCGCATCGCCCGGGCAAATGGTCTTGAGCCGCTGCCCTCGGCGACGAATTTCGTGGCGATCGATACCGGTCGCGACGGCGCCCATGCGCGGGCGATCGTCGATGGCCTGATGGAGCATGGCGTGTTTATCCGCATGCCTGGTGTTGCGCCGCTCAATCGCTGCATCCGCGTCAGCGTCGGACCGGAGGCTGAGATGGCGCTGTTCGAGGAAGCGCTGCCGCAGGTCCTGAAGACGCTCGCCTGAGGTTTTTATCCCTGTCCGCCGACATTGGTCGGTCTTCCCCTTTTGTCCGCGTATTGCGTTCAGCGGAGTTCCTCGGCGAGGCCGATCAGAATCCCTTCAGGTCCGCGAATGTAGCAGAGCCGATACGCATCCTTATACTGAACGACTTCCCCTACGAGCTGCGCGCCGCGCCCGCGCAGTCTCTCAAGCGTCTCGTCAATGTCATCGACTGCGAACATGACGCGGAGGTAGCCGAGGGCGTTGACCGGGGCGTTCCGGTGATCTGCGACGACAGGCGGCGCCAGAAAGCGGGAGAGCTCAAGCCGGCTGTGGCCGTCCGGTGTGCGCATCATGGCGATCTCGACACGCTGATCTCCCAGTCCGGTGATACGTCCGGCCCACTCGCCTTCGACCGTCGCCCGCCCTTCCAATTCGAGGCCGAGCTCGCGAAAGAAATCAATCGCCTCTCCGAGGTCTTCGACGACGATTCCGACATTGTCCATTCGCTTGAGCGCCATGTTTTGATCCCCAAGGTGTCGTTGCAATCGACGAGGTCTTGCCTCGTCTAACGAAGGACGTCTGAGGCGTCCCAACACCGACAACCTCAGAAAACGTCTGTTGGAGCGCCGTGGGTCCTTTTGGACACGCGGCGCTCCAACAGTTGAGGTATCGTTCTGTCCGGAATCGTTTCGGATTCTCGGTCGGTGCGTTAGTGAACCGTCATCCATTCGCGGGCAGCGCGCAGTGCTTCCACGAGCTGCATCTTGTTCATGGCGGCGGCCACGTCGGCGCGGAGCTCGGCGGCGCGGTCGTTGCCCTTGATCGCGGCGATGTTCAGCCACTTGTGGGCGGCAACGAGGTCGACGGCGCAGCCGCGGCCGGTCGCATACATCAGACCCATTTCGCAGAAGACATCGGCGCTGTTGTTGTCGCCACCCATGGTGGCCGTTTCAGCATTGTGCATTTCAAAGCGTGCCATCGGTTTTATCCCTGTTAGCCTGTTTACGACTTACCCTGTTTTACCTTCGGACCCTGCCGTCTACGCGGCTTTGCGGCCCTTCCGGTCCGGCGGGTTTACCCCGCTCATCTGATGGCTTGACTATGCCAAACTGCTTTCAAAAAACGCCTAAAATGCATGATTAATTTGAGACAAACAAACTGCAAACGCTTGGTAAAATTGGGTTTTTGTTAAACATCGGATTGCCGGCGATTTAAGGCTTTCGTTCGAATTTTACAAACGATTCAGATTTGGAAATAAACGGATCGTTCATCATGAAAACAGCAGGCGACGGGTTTAAAAGCTCTACGGTCGGCTTTTCGGCTGCTTTCAGCGACCGGCAGCTGGCTCTATTTATCTTTACGTTCGCGTCAGTTATTTTCGCGGTCGGTCAGAGGACATCAGGGAGGAAAAGATGATCCGCAGTCTCATTCTTGCCGGCGCTATCGCCGTGATGGCGGGCACAGCGAATGCCGAGGAACCTATCGTCGGCAGTTGGAAGACCGCCTCCGGCGAAACCGCGGTGATTGCCGCCTGCGGCGGCAGTTATTGTGTGACGCTGAAAACCGGCAAATATACAGGCCGCAAGATCGGCACACTTGCCGGGACCGGCGGCAGCTACGCCGGCGAAATCACCGACCCCGCCGCCGACAAGACCTATAGCGGCTCAGGAAAGATTTCCGGCAATTCACTGAAGATGCAGGGCTGCGTGATGAAGATCCTTTGCAAGACGCAGACCTGGACGCGGCTCTGACGCGATAAAACTGACGCAACAAGCATCCGAAACGTATAATCATGCCGGTCGAAAAGCCGGCATGTCCTCAAAGTCTTCCCGACTTGCCAATCGTCACTGCAATCGCCAGACCCTGCCCCGCAAGCTGAACGGTGGATGAACCGACATCTCAGCACTCGTTCAGCCGAGGTGTGGCAAAACTCATGTCACGGTTAGGTTGCGTATCGGGGGCCTGGGATGAACTTCTATATTCTGGCAAGACGTTTCACCATCATCACGCTGTTTGCGGCGGTCTTCGCCGTCACATTTTCGGCGGTCGTCGTGCACAATGGCGGGGGCGGTACGCAGTCGCATTTCGGTGCGAACTATACCTGCCTGGAGAGAAGCGGAACCTTCTGCGCGCCCACGGTGCGGTGAGGGCAACAGGCTCGCAAGAGGATAAAAAATCGGATTCGGCCGGCGCGCGTCGTTTGCTTGTCAAAAACAACTCTCTATAATGCGTCATGAACAAACGAATCTCCCCTCTGTCGCCCCTCGACATTTCCTCTCCGCCCCCTTTCCAGCCCGAGAGCTTCGATGATCCGGCCAAGGCCGTCGAGACGCTGACAGCGCTTTATGAACGCAATACGGCGTTCCTGATCCAGAGCTTCACCGACCTTGCCCAGGGTGCTCCGATCGCCTCGCGCTACCGCGCCTTCTATCCGCAGGTCAGCATCGAGACGACGAGCTTCGGCCATGTCGATTCGCGCCTCTCCTACGGCCATGTCACGGCGCCCGGCATCTACACGACGACGGTCACCCGGCCGAAGCTCTTCAGGCATTACCTGAAGGAGCAGTTGTCGCTGCTGATCAAGAGCCATAATGTTCCGATCGTCGTCTCGGAATCGTCAACGCCGATCCCGCTGCACTTCGCCTTCGGCGAGGGCGCCCATGTCGAAGCATCGGCCTCAGCATTTGTCGACGTTCCAATGCGCGATATCTTCGACACGCCCGACCTCAACACCACCGACGACGAAATCGCCAACGGCGAATATATCCCGCCGCCAGGAGAGCCCTCGCCGCTTGCGCCGTTCACCGCCCAGCGCATCGACTATTCGCTCGCCCGGCTGTCGCATTATACGGCGACGCATGCCGAGCATTTCCAGAACTTCGTGCTGTTTACGAACTACCAGTTCTATATCGATGAATTCTGCAGCTGGGCGCGCAAGCTGATGGCAGAGGGCGGCGACGGCTACACCGCCTTCGTCGAGCCCGGCAACATCGTCACCCTGCCCGGCTCAAGCGTGCCGGAAACGGATGCGACACTTTCCCGTCTGCCGCAGATGCCGGCCTATCATCTGAAGAAGAAGGGCCATGCCGGGATCACCATGATCAACATCGGCGTCGGCCCCTCCAACGCCAAGACGATAACCGACCACGTCGCCGTGCTGCGCCCGCATGCCTGGCTGATGCTCGGCCACTGCGCCGGGCTTCGCAACAGCCAGCGGCTCGGCGATTACGTTCTCGCCCACGCCTATATGCGAGAGGACCATGTTCTCGACGACGACCTGCCGGTCTGGGTGCCGATTCCGGCGCTGGCCGAAGTGCAGGTGGCGCTGGAAGCGGCCGTCGCCGAAATCACCGGTTACGAAGGTTTCGAGCTGAAGCGCATCATGCGCACCGGCACCGTCGGCACGATCGACAACCGCAACTGGGAACTGCGCGACCAGCGGGGGCCGGTGAAGCGGCTGTCCCAGGCGCGCGCCATCGCGCTCGACATGGAATCGGCAACGATCGCCGCCAATGGCTTCCGCTTCCGTGTGCCCTACGGGACGCTCCTCTGCGTCTCCGACAAGCCGCTGCATGGCGAGTTGAAGCTGCCGGGTATGGCGACCGCCTTCTACCGCACGCAAGTGAACCAGCATTTGCAGATCGGCATCCGTGCGGTCCAGAAGCTTGCGGCCATGCCGAAGGAAGCGCTGCATTCGCGCAAACTGCGCAGCTTCTTCGAGACGGCATTCCAATAAGCCGTTTCTTTATCGGCCGGTCGCAACAGGCGCCGAACTCTGCGCAAGCATCTGCGGCCTGCCGGCAGCGATGTTCAGCCCTGCAATCAACAGAGTGAAGGCGACGAAGACGAAAGCGACGCGCAGAAGGGCCTTCAGCCCAGCGCTTTCGTCGAATGCCAGCCCGCGCTTCTCATGGCGGCGCGCCCAGATCTGGCTTGCCAGCGCGATTTCAAGAATACTCATTGCCATTCTCCTCGACAGGTTTCGACGAAGCCTTGTCGAGTGCTCACTTGTCATTTCGACAGGTGACCGGCACAAAAGATTTTTCCTGACGCTGTCGAAATGCCCGCACCCCATTCGTCCAGAGGTATTGAAGGAGGCTGCCCGCAATGAAATATCTCTGCCAGGTCTGGTTCGATGGCGCGATACTCGACGCCATGACGAATGAGGAGAAGGCCGACCTCGACGCGAATTCCCTGAACTATGACCGGGATCTCGTCGAAAGCGGGCATATGATCATTGCCCAGGCACTGCAGCCGCCGACATCGGCGGTGACGGTCCGTGTGCGGGCCGACGAGACATCGGTAACAGACGGTCCTTTTGCCGAGACGAAGGAAGCGCTCGGCGGCTTCATTCTGATCGAGGCAAAGGACCTTAACGATGCGATCCGCGTTGCCGCCGGCATCCCGATTGCGAAGCTCGGCGCAATCGAAGTGCGGCCAATCCATGAATTCGGAACCAAATGAGGAAAGAGCGATGAAATTTCTATGCCAGATCTGGTTCGACACGGAAAAAAGCAAGCTGGTCCCTCAGAGCGAATGGGATGCGCTCACACAGGAGTGCATCATCAGCGACAATCGCTGGCGCGAGAGCGGTCACCTCCAGGTGGCGCTCGCCTTGTATGAACCGTCAACAGCGGTCACGGTCCGCCTGCGCAATGGCGAAGTTTCTGTGACCGATGGCCCGTTTGCTGAAATCAAGGAGCACCTCGGTGGTTTTGTGCTTATCGAAGCCAACAGTATCGAGGAGGCGAAAACGATCGCGTCGAGTTTTCCGATCGTCAAATATTCCTCGATTGAAGTGCGCCCGACTTACGCGATCCAGGATGGGAAATAGCCATGCGCTATATCTGCCTAATCTACAACAGCGCCGACACGGATGGCAGGCTGACGCCTGGTGAGACCGATGAACTCATCAAAGCGCATTTCGCCTTCGATGAGGAGCTACGCCGTGACGGCATCATGATCCACGCCGATGCCTTGGAGATGCCTGACCAGGCGACGGTGCTGCGCGTTCGTAACAACACGCTCTCCGCCACCGATGGCCCCTATGTCGAGACGAAGGAACATCTCGCCGGCTTCTACGTCATCGAGGCGCCGGACCTCATGCAGGCGAAAGAGATTGCCGGACGGATCCCTTCGGCGCGTTTCGGCGCGGTCGAGCTCAGGCCCGTGCGGACACTCCCCGCGCCGTACTGAGGAGGTGCGCCGCTGGAGAGCGTGATCGAAGAGATTTATCGAACCCAGTCGCGCCGGGTGCTGGCGACGCTGATCCGCCTGCTCGGGGATTTCGACCGAGCGGAGGAAGCGCTTCAGGATGCCTTTGCCGCGGCCGCCCGGTCATGGCCGACGGATGGCGTTCCCGGCAACCCGTTCGCCTGGCTCGTCTCGACAGGACGTTTCAAGGCGATCGACACAATCCGGCGGCGAGCGCGCTTCGACGCCTCGCAGCATCACATCGAGGACAGCCTCTACAGCGTCGACACAACGGAGATCGGCGATATGGAAGCGATTGAGGACGACATGCTGCGGCTGATCTTCACCTGCTGCCATCCTGCTATCCCATCCGATGCCCAGACGGCGATGGCGCTCCGCGAAATCTGCGGATTGACCACCGAAGAGATCGCCCATGCCTTTATCGTTCCGGCGCCGACGGTCGCCCAGCGGATCGTGCGCGCCAAGAACAGGATACGCGCCGCGAATATCCCCTACGAAGTGCCGGGCCGCGACGCACTGCCTCAGCGGCTCGATCAGGTGCTGCACGTCATCTATCTTGTTTTCAACGAAGGTTATTCCGCCTCATCCGGCGAGGATGTTGTCCGCGCCGACCTGACCGCCGAGGCGATTAGGCTGGCGCGGCTGCTTCTGGCGCTGCTGCCGCATCCTGACGCCCGTGGTCTTCTGGCGCTGATGCTGCTGCAGGACTCCCGCCGCTTGGCACGCAGCAACGAGCAGGGATCGCTGGTGCTGCTTGCCGACCAGGACCGGTCGCTCTGGGACCGTGCAAAAATCGCGGAAGGCCTGGCGCTGCTCGCCGAGGCGATGCGGGTGGCGGAGATCAGCGCCTATACGGCGCAGGCGGCGATCGCTGCAGAGCATGCCAGGGCGCCGACCGCCGAAGAGACCGACTGGCGGCGCATCGCCTTCTACTATGATCTGCTGCTGGCGGCGCAGCCCTCCCCGATCGTGGAACTCAACCGCGCCGTTGCGATATCAATGGCGGAAGGGCCAGCGAAGGGACTGGATCTGGTCGATGCCATTTTAGGGCGTCAGGAGCTCAGGTCCTATCACCTCGCCCATTCGGCGCGCGCCGATTTCCTGCGCAGGCTTGGCCGCACCGAAGAGGCGATCACCGCCTATCAGACGGCACTGTCGCTCTGTCGGCAGGAGCCGGAGCAGGCTTTTTTGCGGAAACGGATTTCAGAGCTTGCCGCGGCGCCCGAGCGGCAGTGAGATTGCGGTGCCCGTCAGCGCCGAGACGATGATCAAGAGATGCGCATTGACGCTTGCCTGCGCCAGCGCGGCCAGAGCCATCCGCTCGCTGGAGGCTCCGAGCGCAATGGCGCCGGCGGTGATGCCGGCCGGATAGGTGCCGACGCCGCCCGGCGCGTGCACCGGCAGAACGGAGGAGAGTTCACCGCCGAGCGCGCCGCCGAAGCTTGCCGCTATCGGCAGCACGCCCATCAGGCCGAGCGCCCATGCGAGCACGATCACCTTCACCAGCCAGTTGACGATGGTCATCGCCCAGGCGCGCGCGAAGGCTGCGGCATCGAGCGGCAGCCCGTTTTCGATCTCAACGACGAATTTCTGCGCCTTATCAGGCAACAGCCTGGCAGCGAGCCGGAACAGCGGCTTGCGCGCGGCGAAAGCTGCGACCGGCAGCAGCAGGAAGACTGCCCAAAGCGACCATGCGACGAATGCATCGGCCGCGGCAAGCGCAAAGCCGATACCGGCGGCAGCCAGAAGCGCGTGCAGGTCGAGCAGCCGCATGACCAGGAGCGCCGAGGTTCCGCGGGTCAGCGGAATGCCGAACTCGGTGCGCATCAGCAAGGGAAAGCTGGTCTCGCCGGTGCGGAAGGGCAGCATGATGTTCAGGAGATTGTGGATCTGCGTAACGCGAAAGAGAATCGCGAAGCGGCCCGCCGTCTCCTTGGGAAAATAGTCGTAGATGCGCCAGGTACGCAGGAAATAGGTGCTCGTCAACGCCACGAGCGCGCCGATCACCGGGCCTGCCCCGACATCGGCCCATTGGCTGATGATGACGGGCCAACCCCAGAACCATTGTACGAAGAGCGCATAGGCTGCGACAATTACGACCGTCAGCGCCGTCATGCGATTGCGCATAAACCAGGACTGCTGGCTTTCAACGATCGAACTCTTCATGTAGTAGGCATTCCTCGCTTGGCGTCGGCATGAGCCTCGGCTCCATTGCCAGGCGTTTTAGGAGAAATGAAGGTTGGGCACAACGGCGGAGTTGAAGCGACGGCGGCGAGATCGCTTTAAGGCCGACCACCGCCGCGGCAGACCGACAGATCACGGCGTCTTGCCGGCTTGACTTGGAGATCGATGTTGGAGCGCATTACCAGAAACATCACGAGTGCGAGCATTTTTCTGGCAGTCTATTTCCTGCTGAACATCGTGCTCCGCATCGCATTGCCCCATACGCTTGATCTCGACGAGGCGGAACAATCGTTCTACTCGCAATATCTTCTGGCCGGCTACGGTCCGCAGCCTCCCTTCTACAACTGGATCCAATACGCCATCGTCTCGGTCACCGGAATCACGATGTGGGCGCTCTCGGTTCCGAAGAACATCATTCTCTTCGGCTGCTATCTTTTCTATGGGCTGGCTGCCCGCGAGGTGCTGAAGAACCGTCTGCTCGCACCCGTCGCTATGCTGAGCCTGATTACCCTGCCACAGGTCGGCCTGATGGCGCAGCGCGAACTGACCCATACCGTTGCCCTGCTGTTTGCGACCTCGCTCTTCCTCTTCGGCTTTTTTCGCACACTTCGGCAGCCGACGATCGGGAGCTACCTCGTCATCGGCATCGCCACCGGCATCGGCCTCATCTCAAAATACAATTTCGCCATCCTGCCGTTTGCCGCCTTCGTCGCGGTCCTGGTGGACCGAAAGTGGCGCAGCCGTCTGTTGGACTGGCGTCTGCTGCCGGCGTTCGCAATCGCCATTCTGATCATTCTGCCGCATGCGCTATGGCTGCCCGATAATCTCATCAGCGCTTCGGCCCCGACCATGGAGCGGATGACCGCCGAACACGAGGCCGCCGCTGGCCTTCCCCGCATCGGTCAGGGGCTGTTGTCCCTCGTCATCGCCGTCCTCGGCTTCGTCGCACTGCCCCTCGTTCTCTTCGCAGCAGCCTTCCGACGGGATTTCTTCCGTGCGTTTTCCGCGTCCAGTCCGATGATCCGGGTCATCGAGCGAATGATGATCGTGAGCCTGCTCGCCTTCGTCGGTGTCGTCATCGTCGCCGGCGCGAGCGATATCCACGAGCGCTGGCTCGACCCGTGCCTACTCGTCATGCTGATCTATCTGTTCCTGAAGCTCGAAACCGCCGGCGTCGATCTTTCCGCCGGCCTAGCACGCTTCCGGCCTGTGGTGCCGGTCTTCATGCTCGTCATCCTGGCGATCCTTCTGCTCAGGATCGTCGGCATGCAATATACCGGCGTTTACACGAGAACGAACGTGCCCTTCGCGAATTTCGTTGACGAGCTGACCGCGACCCGCAAGCCGGTTCTCATCGTGGCGGGAACCAAGTTCGTGGCCGGCAACATGAAGCTGGAATTCCCCGACGTCCCCGTCGTGATCCCATTCTTTCCAGGCCCCGGGGTGCCTGAATATGCGGCTGCGAAGGGTCCTGTGCTCGTCGTCTGGCGCGGAGAAACCGCAAATGACCCCACCATTTCTCCCGACTTTGCCGATGATCTCGTGAAGTCGGGTATTCATCTGCAGGAGGTGAGGACGCTGACTCTTCCCTATCTTTTCGGTGACGGCAAACATACGTTCTCGATTGGTTATTCCTGGGTAGAAGGCGGCGCGAAGTAGGGTTGCGGCAAGTCGGCCGATTGCGGGGAAAGCGGCATTGCCCGCTGGCAACGGGCGGACACTTCATGTAGTAGGCTTCCGCAAGCGCGGTGGCGGCAGTAAGATTGCAAGGCCGCCCGGCCTTTTGGAGATGCAAAGTTGCAGACAACGGTAGAGCCCATTCGCGGCACGAATGATCCGGTACAATCGCTCGAGCTGTCGCTGGTCGTGCCCGTTTTCAACGAAGAGGAAAGCGTCGGCCCGCTGGTCGAGCGCATCGTTGCGGCGATGGCCGAGTATCCTCATCGCTGGGAACTGATCCTCGTCGACGACGGCAGCACGGATGCGACGCTCGTCAACGCCCGAAAATTCGTCGGCCGCAAGGGCCTGGCGCTCCGGATCGTCGAGCTGCAGCGTAATTTCGGCCAGACCGCCGCCATGCAGGCCGGCATCGATACCGCCCGGGGGCGGCTGATCGCGACGATGGACGGCGATCTGCAGAACGACCCGAAGGACATCCCTGCGATGGTCTCGGAGCTCGAGCGGCGCGAACTCGACCTGCTGGTCGGCTGGCGCAAGAACCGCAAGGACGGTCTGTTCCTGCGCAAGATCCCCTCCTGGTGCGCCAACTACCTGATCGGCCGCATCACCGGCGTCAAGCTGCACGACTACGGCTGCAGCCTGAAGATCTACCGGGCCTCGATCATCAAGCAGGTGAAGCTGATGGGCGAGATGCACCGCTTCATCCCAGCCTGGGTCGCCGGCGTCGTCCCGAGTTCGCGCATCGGCGAGATGGCCGTCACCCACCATGCCCGCGAGCACGGTGTTTCGAAATACGGCATCTCGCGCACCTTCCGCGTCATCCTCGACCTGCTGTCGGTGATGTTCTTCATGCGCTACAAAGCGCGGCCCGGCCATTTCTTCGGCTCGCTCGGTCTCGGTCTCGGCGCGGTTGCCATCTTGATCCTGCTCTATCTCGGGTTCGACAAGTTCATCATGGGCAACGATATCGGCACACGTCCGATGCTGATGGTCGGCGTCGTGCTCCTGCTTTCGTCGGTACAGATGATCACCACCGGTATCCTGGCGGAAATGATCGCGCGCACCTACTATCGTGACGATGCCTCCCCGAACTACATCGTCCGGGAGATCTTCGACGATCAAAGCCAAGCATAAGCCGGCAGCACGATGCTGAACCGGGCGACGAGGACGATCAAAACCGCGGCGCTGCTGCTTGCAGCCTATTTCGTGCTGAACATCGCGCTCAGGCTGGTACTTCCGCACGCGCTGGAACTCGACGAGGCCGAGCAGTCCTTCTTCTCGCAATATCTGCTGGCGGGTTATGGCCCGCAGCCGCCCTTCTACAACTGGATGCAATATGCCATCGTTTCGGTGACCGGCTTGTCGATGGGCGCGCTTGTCATCCCGAAGAACATCCTGCTCTTCCTGTGTTACCTCTTTTACGGCCTTGCCGGACGCGAGGCACTGAAGGACGAGAAGCTTGCCGCCGTCGGAATGATGGCATTGATCACCCTGCCCCAGGTCTCCTACATGGCGCAGCAGGATCTGACCCACACGACGGCGCTGCTCTTTGCCAGTTCGCTCTTCCTCTACGGCTTCTTCCGCACGCTCGAGCGGCCCGGCATCGGCAGCTACCTCCTGCTCGGGCTTGCGACTGGCATAGGGCTGATCTCGAAATATAATTTCGCGCTGATGCCCGTCGCGGCGCTGATCGCCGTCCTGCCCGATGCCGAATGGCGGCGCAGGGTGCTGGACTGGCGTATCCTGGCAGCGATCGCCGTCGCGCTCATCATCGTGCTGCCGCACGCGATCTGGCTGCGGAGCAACCTCGAATTCGCCTCCTCCGATACTCTGGTCAAAATGGCCGCCGGCAATGAACCGGCCGGAGCCTTGCGCATCGGCAAGGGCATTGTCGCCTTTGTCATCGCCATCATCGCCTTTGCGGCGCTGCCCATCGCCATTTTCGCCGCCGCCTTCCGCCGGAACTTTTTCAGGGCGCTCGCATCCGGAAACCGCTGGACGGGGATGATGGAGCGGATGATGCTTGACAGCCTCGCCGGAATCCTTCTGATCGTTCTGTTCACCGGCTCCACGACGGTGCGTGAACGCTGGCTCGACCCATTCCTGCTGGTGCTGCCGATCTATTTCCTGGCAAAGATGCAGGCGGCCGGGCTCGACCTTTCCGCCGGACTGCGCCGCTTCCGACCCCTCGTGCCGGTGCTGATGGCCTGCGTCCTGGTGGCGCTCGGCTTCCGCGTCGTCGGCGCCGGGCTGATCGACACCTACAGCAGGCCGAATGTGCCGATGGCCGATCTCGCCCGCGGAATGACGCGACAGGCCGAACCTGCGCTGGTGATCGCCTCGGATACCTATGTCGGCGGGAACATGCGGCTGCAGTTTCCCGGCGTGCCCGTGGTGATCCCGGATTTCCCTGCACCCGGCATCCCGGCCTATGCGACATCGGACGGACCAGTGCTCATCGTCTGGCGCGGCAAGAAGACGGCGACGGTCGCCGATGCGGTCATGCCGGAGCGATTTTCATCGGCGCTGGCGGCGGCCGATATCGCACCGCAGGAGATCGGCGCCTTGTCGCTTCCCTATCATTTCGGTCGCCAGGGCGATAATTTCGCACTCGGCTATGCCTGGGTTCGGCCGGGAGCGAGATAGATGAGCGAGACCAGCCTTCGCGACGTCAGGTGGATTTTCATCCTGCTGGCCGCCTATTTCGCCCTTCAGATCGGTGTGAGGCTCGCGACATCGCATTCGCTCGATCTCGACGAGGCCGAACAGGCCTTTCGCTCACAATGGCTTGCCGCCGGTTATGGCCCGCAGCCGCCCTTCTACAATTGGCTGCAGTATGCCGTCTTCCAGTTTGCCGGCGTCTCGCTTGCCGCCCTGTCCGTCGTCAAGAACCTTCTGCTCTTTATCTCCTATCTGCTGTATGGCCTGACGGCGCGGCTCGTCCTGCGTGACAAGGCGCTCGTGGCAATCGCAACACTCGGGCTGCTCACCATTCCGCAGATGGTTTTCGAGATGCAGCGTGACCTGACGCACACGGTCGCGGTCTTCTTCTCGGCCAGCATCTTCTTCTACGGTTTCATCCGCAGCCTGAAGCAGCCGAGCCTTGCCTCCTATCTGATCGGGGGCATCGGCATCGGTTTCGGTCTGCTTGCCAAGTATAATTTCGCCATCCTACCGGCCGCTGCCCTGATTGCCGCGCTGGCGGATACACGCCTGCGGCCGCGAATCTTCGACCGGCGGCTGGCGCTGACCGTGATCGTGGCCCTCGTCATCATCCTGCCGCATCTCTTCTGGCTGAAGGACAATCTCGATTTCGCAACCGCGCGCACGCTGGAGAAGATGACGGCGAGCGGCCATGCGAGCTATCCGATGCAGGTCGCCATGGGCATCGGCTCGCTCGCTCTCGCCGTCATCAGCTTCGCCGGATTGACCATCGCAGTGTTCGCGATGGTCTTCGGCAAGAAGCTTCGCTCAGCGCTGACTGTCCAATCGGAATGGACACGGCTCCTCGAGCGGATGCTGCTCGTCTTCGTCATCGGCATCCTACTGTTGATCGTCTTCGGCGGCGCCGCAGGCATCAAGGATCGCTGGCTGGTGCCGATGCTGTTCATCGCGCCGCTCTATCTCTGCCTGAAGATCGACGCGGCAGGCATCGAGACCGGCAAGGCTTTCGGGCGCTTCATGCTCATCGTCGCCGTCATCATGATCGGCGTGCCGGCGGCCCTTTACGGCAGTGTGGCGAGCGCGCGCTTCACGGGTCACTACGAGCGCCTGAACAGGCCATATGCTGATATGCTGGAAACCTTGCGCAGGCAGGCCGAACCGGCGGCGATCCTTGCCGGCGACAGCCTGCTCGCCGGCAATCTCAGACAGGACATTCCCGGTATTCCCGTGCTTTCGGTCGATTATCCCGGCTTCAAGCCGGATGTCTCGGGAAGCCGCCCGCTTCTCCTCGTGTGGCTCATGCTGCAGAGGGAGAAAAACGAAGGGCTGCCGCCGGCCATGGCGCAATGGCTCCAGGTCAATCTCGGCGTATCCGCGCCCGACGCCGCGGTGATCGATGTGCCATATCTCTACGGGCGCGGCGACGACCGCTATCGCTTCGGTTATGCCTGGATCAACCAGGCCAACTGAACGACTTCATGATTTCAGCTCCTTCCAGGCCGCATCCAATGCCAGCCTGGTGATTCTCGCCATCTCGTCCACCTCAGCGTGGCTGATGACGAGTGGTGGCGAGGCGAGCATGCGGTCGCCGGTGGCGCGCAGCACCAGGCCGTTCGCCAATGCGTGATTGCGGACGAGCGCGCCGACCTGATCGGGCTTTTCGTAACGGGTGCGCGCGCTCTTGTCGGCAGTAAGCTGCAGGCCGCCCATGAGGCCAATGCTGACCGCCTCGCCGACAAGATCGTGTTCGGCCAGTGCTGCCCAGGCCTTGCCGAAGTAGGGACCGATATCGTCGCGCACGCGCTCGACCAGTTTTTCCTCCTCGATGATGCGCAGGTTTTCGAGTGCGGCGGCGGCGCAGACCGGATGGCCGGAATAGGTGAAGCCGTGATTGAAATCGCCGACCTCGTTGATCAGCACATCGGCGATGCGGCCGCTGACGAGCACGCCGCCGATCGGCAGATAGCCGGAGGAAAGCCCCTTGGCGATCGGCGCGAGATCGGGTTCGACGCTGAAATGCTGATGGCCGAACCAGGCGCCCAGGCGGCCGAACCCGCAGATCACCTCGTCGGTTACCAGCAGGATATTGCGCGTCTTGCAGATGCGGTCGATCTCAGGCCAGTAAGTCTCGGGCGGAATGATGACGCCGGCAGCCCCCTGCACCGGTTCGGCGACGAAGGCCGCGACATTTTCCTCGCCGAGTTCGTCGATCTTGGCTTCGAGCTCGCGGGCGACTTTCAGGCCGAATTCGGCGGGTGAGAGATCGCCGCCCTCGCCGTACCAATAGGGCTGCCCGATATGGACAATGCCTGATATCGGCAGATCGCCTTGCTCATGCATGTACTTCATGCCGCCGAGGCTGGCGCCAGCGACGGTCGAGCCGTGATAGCCGTTCCTCCTCGCGATCACGATCTTCTTGGACGGCTTGCCGACGGCGCTCCAATAGACGCGAGCCATGCGGAACCAGGTGTCGTTCGCTTCCGAACCGGAGCCGGTGAAGAAAATATGGTTGAACCGTTCGCCCGCATGCGACGTCACCTTCTGCGCCAGCAGCGCCGTCGGCGTGGAGGTCGTGCCGAAGAAAGTGTTGTAATAGGGCAGCTCGTTCATCTGCCTTGCAACCGCTTCGGCGATCTCTCGGCGGCCGTAGCCGATGTTGACGCACCAAAGGCCGGCGAAGCCGTCAAGATATTTTATGCCGTGACTATCGAAGATGTAGACGCCCTCTCCGCGCTGAATGATCCGCGTTCCCTCGGCGTTCAGCTTCTTCATGTCGGCGAAGGGGTGCAGATGGTGCGCGGCGTCTACCGCAGCAAGGTTGGAGGGCGGGTAAGTATCGGGCATCACTGGTAAAAGATCCTCGCGGATTGAAAGGCTGCTGTCGATGGGATAGGAGCTTGGCCTTGTCCCGGAGGATTTTCAAGGTCATGGTGAGCGACAGGATGGACGGCAAGGCCGATGGAGACCCACGTTTCGATATCCTGATCGTCGGCATGAATGGCGAGCTGCGCGGCAAACAGCTTCCGCCCGGCAGCGAAGGCAAAGTCTGGGCCGGCGAGATCCGCCTGCCGACATCGACACAGTCGCTCGACATCTGGGGCGACGACAATGACGACATCACCGGCCTGTCGCTGACCATCGGCGATCCCGACGGGATGGTCGTTCCAGACCGACGCAGCCTCGCGCCAATGCCCTGGGCGCCGGAGGGCTCGATGCAGGTCCTCGCCACCATGTGCGAATTCGACGGCACCCCGAGCTTCATGGATCCGCGCGCGATCCTCGCCTCGGTGGTCGAACGCTACAGGCTGCGCGGGCTGACGCCCGTCATCGCCACCGAGCTGGAATTCTATGTGATGTCCGCAGACTGGCGCGAGACCGGACGGCCTTCCCCGCCCGAAAGCCTCACCTATCGCGGCGAGCCGAATGGTTTCCAGCTCTACGACATGAGCGCCGTCGACGCGCTCGACAGCTATCTGCGGACGCTGAGGGCCTATGCCAAGGCGCAGGGGCTGCCGGCGGACGCGACGACCGCGGAATTCGGACCCGGCCAGTTCGAGGTCAATCTCATGCACCGACCCAGTGCGCTGGCGGCAGCCGACGACTGCCTTTATTTGAAGCGCATCGCCGAACAGGCGGCGCGCCGCCACGGGCTGAAATCGACCTGCATGGCCAAGCCCTATTCCGACCATGCCGGTGCCGGCCTGCATGTGCATGTAAGCGTCACCGACGAACAGGGCCGCAACATTCTCGACGCCAAAGGCGGCGAGCCGAAGCTGCTGAAATCGGTCACGGCAGGTATGCTCGACAGCATGCGCGAGGCGCAGCTGATCTTCGCCCCCTTCGCCAATTCCTACCGGCGCTTTCAGCCGGGCTCCTTCGCGCCCGTCGATCTGAGCTGGGGCAACGGCCATCGCGGCACGGCAGTCCGCATACCCGAAAAGGACGGGCCGGCCGCACGCATCGAGCATCGCGTCGCCGGCGCCGATGCCAATCCTTATCTGCTGCTGGCGGCGATCCTCGGCGGCATGCTCACCGGTCTCGACCGCGAGCTCGATCCCGGCGAGGAGACGACGCCCGCGCACACGCCCGCAGATACGAGGCGACTGACGCATGATTTCCTGAGCGCGGTCGAGACCTTCCGCACCTCGCCCTTCATCGCCGATATCTTCGGCAGCCGCTATCAGGCGCTCTATGGGGACACCAAGCGCAAGGAAGCGCTGGCGCATCTTCGCACGGTCTCCGATTTCGACTATCGCACCTACCTACCGCGTCTCTGAATCCTTCCGTTACGCCGCGGGTTCGCGGCGTTCGTCCGCATCGATCTGAGCCGCCAGACCCTGCTTGACGAGAACCTTCAGTTCGCCCGGATGCAGACGGATCAAGACGTCGCGTTCGAGCGGCAGCAGTTCCCCGTCCATCACGCAATTGGCCTTGGAGCGCAGCTTCGGGAAATGCAGGCGCACCTCGGCCGGGTGCATCACCATGACGTCCGCGTTCTCGCGGACCTTACCGCGCATCATATCGAAGGCAAGGCGGACGACACCGAGCGGTTTCAGCGGATTTGCCGTATAGAAGCCGAGTTCGCCGCTTCTCAGATTATCGGCATACAGCAGTGCATTTTCGCCAAACGGGTTGTTGGAGACCGAGACTGCCGAAACCCGGCGACGCTCGCGCATGCCGGCCGCTTCGAACTCGACCTCGAATTCGGGCGGATTGAAGATAACGCCGAGGGCCGCCTTCGTGCTTGCCCTGATCTTGCCCAGCCGCGAGCGATAGCTGTAGGAATTGCGATAGCGCACCATGCGGGCATGCAAGCCGGCGGAAAACTGATGAATGAAGGGGCGGCCGTTGGCGCTGGCAATATCGACATTGTCGATCTCGCCTGATGCAAGCACGTCGAGAGCCTGCCAGATATCGAGCGGCACGCGCAGCGAACGGGCAAAGAGGTTCATGGTGCCGGCCGGTACGACGCCTAGTGCGATACCGTTCTTCCAGGCGATCGATGCCGCCGCCGAAATCGTCCCGTCGCCGCCACCGGCGACGATGCCGTCGATATCGTTGCGCTTGGCCGCACGTTCCATGGCCGGAATGATTTCATTTCCAGAGAAAACGATCGCGTCGAAATCGTGCCCCGCATCGCGGAACGCTGCTTCCGCCCTCTTTTCGTAGGCCAGCATATCGGTGGTCTTGAAGGTACCGCCGTCGCGATTGAAAAAGCCTACAAGCTTCATGAGGGCTCCCGTCCCTGGCGCGGAAATCGTCCTGCCTTGCTCCTCAAATGGTTGCGGCACTGACGATTTCAAGCGCCGCCCTGGCGCGGCAGAAATGACAGAAATGCAAATGTTGCAACGGACATATGCACATAGCAGGACGCTGCACTGCGAAAAATGCACTCGACGCCTGTCGGCATATCACGGATAGATCAGACATCGCCATCTTCCTTCCCGCCATTTGTCCCGATCGCCTCGAGGCCGCACTTGGCCAGTGGCCTGCCGAGCAGAACCGTCCAGAGAGAGCTCCCATGAGTGAGATCGCCATCAACGATTCCATCGGTACCCAGCCTGCTGACGAGTTGCCGTCGGCAACGACCGTGGCTTTGGTTCAACTGGCGCTCGCTTGCGGCGGCTTCGGCATCGGCACCGGCGAATTCGCAATCATGGGGCTGCTGCCCAATGTGGCCGATACCTTCTCGGTGACGACGCCGCAGGCGGGATACGTCATCAGCGCCTATGCGCTCGGCGTCGTCGTCGGCGCGCCCGTCATCGCCGTGCTCGCCGCGAAGATGGCGCGCCGCACATTACTTTTGTTGCTGATGCTGGTCTTTGCCCTCGGCAATATCTCGAGCGCCGTGGCGCCGACCTTTGAGACCTTCACCGTCCTGCGCTTCATCACCGGCCTGCCGCATGGCGCCTATTTCGGCGTCGCCGCACTTGTGGCCGCCTCGATGGTGCCGATTCATCGGCGGGCACGCGCTGTCGGACGCGTCATGCTCGGACTGACTATCGCGACTCTGCTCGGCACGCCGCTGACGACGCTTTTCGGCCAATCGCTGGACTGGCGGGTTGCGTTCCTGTCGGTCGGGGTCGTCGGGCTGCTGACAGTGGCCTTGATTTGGGTCTATGTTCCGAAGGACAGGGTCTCCGAAGAAGCGAGTTTCTCACGCGAACTCGGCGCCTTCCGCCGACCACAGGTCTGGCTGACGCTCGGCATCGCCGCGGTCGGCTATGGCGGCATGTTCGCCATGTTCAGCTATATCGCCTCGACGACGACCGAGGTGGCGATGCTGCCGGCAAGCGCCGTTCCGGTCATGCTGGTGCTCTTCGGCATCGGCATGAATGCCGGCAATTTCATCGGCTCATGGCTCGCCGACAAGTCGCTGCTGGGCACGATCGGCGGATCGCTCGTTTACAATATCGTCGTGCTCACGACCTTCTCGCTGACCGCCGCCAACCCCTATATGCTTGGCCTCTCGGTCTTCTTCGTCGGTTGCGGTTTTGCCGCCGGCCCGGCGCTGCAGACGCGGCTGATGGATGTCGCCGCTGATGCGCAGACGCTGGCGGCCGCTTCCAACCATTCCGCCTTCAATATCGCCAATGCGATCGGCGCCTGGCTCGGCGGCCTCGTCATCGCCTGGGGTTACGGCTTTGCGGCCACGGGCTACGTCGGCGCAGCACTCTCCTTCCTTGGCCTCTTCGTCTTCGCAACCTCAGCCCGCCTGGAGAGGCGCAGCCGGCGCGTGCAGCCCGCCTGAGGACATGCGCAACTCACGTCCTTCCGGGCTGCAGAAGACATAATCGTCGCCCCAGGCGGCAAGCGCATCGACGACCGGCTTCAGCGTCATGCCTAGCGGCGTCATCGCATACTCAACACGCGGCGGCACCACCGGGAAGACGGTACGCGACACCAGACCGGATCCTTCGAGTTCGCGCAACTGCTTCGTCAGCATCCGCTGGGTCACGGCCGGTAGCTTGCGGCGCAGTTCATTGAAGCGCAGCGTGCCCTTCATGAGGTGAAAGAGGATCACACCCTTCCATTTGCCGTCGAGGTAGCTCAGCGTCGCCTCTACAGGGCAACCGGGAAAATTCCTGACGAGTTTGGCGCGCGGCAACGACATTTACAGTATCCTTTTTGGTACTACGTACAGAATTTGTGCATTCTTGCGTTGCTCGAACATAGTGCGCATCTAGCTTCCGTGCAAAGAACACAGGAGTTTCCCATGCGCGCCGTCGCTTATAAAACCCCACAGCCCATTACCGCCGAGACCTCGCTGATCGATGTCGACTTGCCGATGCCGGAAGCTCGTGGCCACGATCTGCTCGTCGAGATCAAGGCGGTCTCCGTCAATCCCGTCGATGTGAAGGTGCGCGCCCATTCCGCGCCACCTACCGACGAACTGAAGGTGCTCGGTTGGGATGCCGCCGGTGTCGTCAAGGCCATCGGTGCTGACGTCACGCTGTTCAGGCCGGGCGACGAGGTGTTCTACTCCGGCGTCATCAGCCGTCCGGGCAGCAATGCCGAATTCCACCTCGTCGACGAGCGCATTGTCGGCAAAAAACCGAGGAGCCTCGATTTCGCGGCCGCAGCCGCCCTGCCGCTGACCTCGATCACCGCTTATGAGACGCTGTTCGACCGGCTGAAGGTGCAGGACCATATTGCGGGCCCGGCACGCTCCATCCTGATCATCGGCGGCGCAGGCGGGGTCGGCTCGATCGCCATCCAGATCGCCCGTTCTCTCACCGACCTCACCGTGATCGCAACGGCATCGCGGCCGGAAACGCAGGACTGGGTGAAGGCGCTCGGCGCACATCACGTCGTCGATCACTCCAAGCCGATCGCGCCTCAGGTGGCAGCGCTTGGTATCGGCGCGCCGGGATTCATTTTCTCGACAACCAATACCGACAGTCACATCGGCGACATCGTGGAAGCCATCGCGCCGCAGGGCCGCTTCGCACTGATCGACGATCCCAAGACACTCGACATCGTGCCCTTCAAGCGCAAGGCCATCTCCATTCATTGGGAGCTGATGTTCACCCGCCCGCTTTATGGCACGCCTGACATGATCGAGCAGCACAAGCTGCTGAACAAGATTTCCGAACTGGTCGACGCCGGACAGATCCGCACGACGCTCACCGAGACCGTCGGTCCGATCAATGCGGCAAATCTGAAGAAGGCACATGCGATGGTGGAAAGCGGCCGTATGAAGGGCAAGGCAGTGCTTGCAGGCTTCTGATTCGCACTTGCACGAAGGATTTTTAAGCCGTCAGCCGCAAGTCATTGTCACACGCCGGAATGCCGCACCGCACAGGTGCGACATTCTGGCGTTAAGCATTTATCCTGCTTGACTTTTTCGGCGTTCGGAGCCACCTAGCATGACACGTGGATGACATTCATCTTCCGCGCATTTCAACGGAGCCATCACTCAGATGCCAAGCGACAGTAACAGTCGATTGCCTTTGCCGTACGCGGCCGCCCTCGTGCGCTGACCGACTCCTGTCGGCTCGCCCGATCGGACGCTACGGCGGATCGACGGAAAGGCGAGCCTCAATGAATATCAACCGCTTCCCTCTTCGGGCAGGCCATGCCGCCCGCGCCTTCATCAACAACAGCCGCGGCGCAACGATCGCCGAACGCGTCGAAGCTATGAATGCGCTCAGCGTCCAGGATGCCGGGCGGGTGCTGTCGGGCATGCCGCTCGACTATGCTGTCAATATGCTCGACCGGCCGGAGCTTCGCAACGCCGCCCAGATCCTCGCGCTGATCAGCGCCGAGGACGCCGCACGGCTGATGCACGGCATGTCCAACGACCGCGTCGCCGACGTGCTGCTCGAACTCGACGGCGAGACCCGGGCCCGGCTGTTCTCCAGCCTCGACGAGCCGGTGCGCGTCGCCATCCAGCACCTGATGGGCTATCCGCCGCGCACGGCGGGCGGCATCATGACGACGGAATTCGTCAGTGTCCCCAACAGCTGGACCGTTGCCCAGACGCTCGACCATGTACGCCAGGTCGAACGCTCACGCGAGACGGTTTACGCTATCTACGTGCTCGATGAGTTGAGCCATGCGCTCCAGCATGTGGTGACGCTGCGCCGCCTCATCACCGGCGAGCCGGATGCATCCATCCTCTCCGTGGCTCAGAAGGGCGCGCCGGTTTCGGCCGATCCGCTGATGAAGCAGGAGGACGTCGCCCGGCTGATCCGCAAGCACGATCTGCTCGCCCTGCCTGTCATCGACGAACACGGGCAGGTGCTCGGCATCGTCACCGTTGACGATGTGATCGACACGATGATCGCAGACACGACGGAAGCCGCCCAGAAGTTCGGCGGCATGGAGGCGCTCGGCCAGCCCTATATGAAGATCGGCTTCGCCGGCATGATCCGCAAGCGCGCCGGCTGGCTCGCCGCCCTCTTCCTCGGCGAGATGCTGACAGCAAGCGCCATGCAGCATTTCGAAGGCGAGCTCGAAAAGGCCGTGGTGCTGACGCTGTTCATCCCGCTGATCATGAGCTCGGGCGGCAATTCGGGTTCCCAGGCCACTTCGCTGATCATAAGGGCGCTGGCGCTCGGCGAATTGAAGCTTTCGGACTGGTGGAAGGTGCTGTTGCGCGAACTGCCGACCGGCATCGTGCTCGGCGCGATCCTCGGCCTCGTCGGCTTCGTCCGCATCGTCTTCTGGCAATCGGCGGGGCTCTACAATTACGGTCCGCACTGGCCGATGGTCGCCGTCACGGTGTTTGCCGCGCTGATCGGAATCGTCACCTTCGGCTCGATCTGCGGTTCGATGCTGCCATTCATGCTGCAGAAACTCCGACTCGATCCGGCCAGCGCCTCTGCGCCCTTTGTCGCCACGCTGGTCGACGTCACCGGCCTCGTCATCTACTTCTCGGTGGCGCTGCTCATCCTCAGCGGGACGCTGCTGTAGCGCATGCGCAACCGGCTAGATGTGCCCCTCACCCTGGCCCTCTCCCCGCACGCGGGGAGAGGGGACCTGCCTTGCGAGAGATTGGTGAGAAAGGAGAGGTTGCGGCGATACTCTCTTCGCCCCGTTTACGAGGAGAAGGTGCCGGCAGGCGGATGAGGCGTGGGCTCCACGCCCTATCCAAGAAAAACCTTTGGGAAATCACCTTCCCTCAGGCAGCTTCAGCGGCCCATGCGTCTTTATGCTGCGGATGGCGAAGTTCGAGCGGATGTCGCTGACGTTCGGCAAGGTCAGCAGCGTCTCCGTCAGCAGCCGTTCATAGGCGGCGAGATCCTCCACCACCACTTCCGCTAGGAAGTCGGCCGTACCTGAGATCAGAAAGCAGGAGACGATCTCGGGAATGGCGAGCAGCGCCTTCTGCTGCGCCTCGGAATTTTCGCGACTGTGATGCACCACCTTAAATTCGACGAAGACCGTCAGGCCGAGACCGACCTCCTTGCGGTCGATATCGGCGGTGTAACCGCGGATGATACCGGAGCGTTCGAGATTGCGGATGCGGCGCAGGCAGGGCGACGGTGAGAGGTTCACCTTCTCGGCGATCTCGACATTGGTGGCGCGCGCATCCTCCTGCAGGCATTTCAGGATGGCAATATCGAATTTATCGAGATTTGGCATTTTCCAGAGATCCATCGGCATCATTTGGCAGAAGATTGCGTATACCACGATTTTCAAGCCACAGATAGCAAGGACATGCCCCGGCCCTCGGCGCTAATCTTCTTTTCAACCGGACAGGAGCCGGATCGAGGAAAGGATTGGGACTATGAGCACGATCGCATTTTCAAACGACAAATCACCTTCGCAGACGCTCGGTTACGCCGCCGGCAGCGTCACCGTGTTGATCTGGGCGAACTGGTTTCTGGCAACCCGCCACAGTGCCGCGACGTCGCTCGGTTCGATCGATATCGGCCTTATCCGCTTCGGCATCCCGGCGCTTGCGCTTTCGCCGGTCTGGTTCCGCACTGGCCTGTTGCCGAAGGGTCTGCCGCTCCATCTGCTGGCGATCATGGTCGCCGGCTGCGGCGCGATCTTCTTCCTGGTGACAACGCTCGCCATCCACTCCACACCGGCCGCCTCCTCCGGCATCCTGCTCGGCGGCTCCATGCCGCTTGCCACCGCATTGATCGGCATTTTGTTATTCCGGGAGCGGCCGGATGCCACACGCATTGCCGGGCTGGCGGCAATCGTCGGAGGCGTGATGATCCTGCTCGCCCGCAGCCTTGCCGATGCCTCCCTGCCCTGGACGAGCTTCGTCCTGCTGCCGGCCGGCGCCGTGCTGTGGGCAAGCTACACGCATGCCTTCCGCCGCTCGGGGCTGACGGCCATTCAGGCGAGTGCGCTGATCGCCGCCTGGTCTTTCCTGATCATGGCGATGCTCGGCCTCGTCTTCGGCGTCTCGCTGCCGCAGGCCCCGCTTGCCGAGATCGGACTGCAGGTGTTGAGCCAGGGTATTCTGTCGGGCCTCGTCGCCATGGTCGCCTATGGCACGGCGGTCCGCATCCTCGGCGGAACGCAGGCCGCCGCCTTTACGGCATTGACCCCCGTTCTTGCGACTGTCGGGGGCGGTTTCCTCCTTGGTGAAACGATCGGTCTTGCCGAAATCAGTGCAGCAGTGATCACCGGCATCGGCGTCGCACTTTCAACCGGTATCGCCGCACGACGCTGACCATCAGCCGCGACCGACAATACGAAGCCGCCGGCAGCCGTCGCTGCCGCGGCTTGTCAGTGTGTTCTCGGTCGTTCAGGCCTGGATGACGACGACCCTGGCGCCGACCTCGACGCGGCTATAGAGATCGATGACATCGTGGTTCATCATGCGGATACAGCCGCTCGACATAGCGAGGCCGATCGATTCCGGCTGATTGGTGCCGTGAATGCGGAAATGCGTGTCATTGCCGCCGCGATAGAGATACATCGCCCGTGCGCCGAGTGGGTTGTTCGGGCCGCCGGGCATACCGCCGGCCAGCCTGCGATAGCGTTCCTCGCGGCGCTGCATGTTTTGCGTCGGCGTCCAACTCGGCCACTCGGCCTTGCGGCCGATATAGGCGTTGCCGGCAAAGGCCAGCCCCTCGCGGCCGACACCGACGCCATATCGCATCGCCCTGTCGTCACCGAGGACGTAGTAGGCGCGACGCGCCGGCGTGTCGACGACGATCGTGCCCGGCGCATGTGTGGTTTCATAGGCGACTTCCTGGCGGCGAAGTTCCGGCTTGATCTTATCGATCGGCACCTGCCTCAGCGGAAACTTTTCATCCGGAAGTGCTGCATAATTCGTCTGGCTATTGAGGCCGGTCGAGGAGCAGCCGGCGACAAAAAGCGGCAGAGCGATCAGAAAACCCCGGCGGGAGATCGTCATGAATGTGTCCTTAGTGCGTCAACAACATGTCGCAAGCTAAGGAATTTATGGTTAACGAACAGCTAACGGCAGCTGCCGAAAGGCGATCACGAAGACGTCAGCGGTCGAAATCACCGCCGATGTCGGCGATGCACCTCACATATTCGGATAGACCGGCCCCTCGCCGCCCTGGGGCGGCACCCAGTTGATGTTTTGGTTCGGGTCCTTGATGTCGCAGGTCTTGCAATGCACGCAGTTCTGGGCGTTGATGACGAAGGTCTTGTCGCCATCCTTCTCCACCCATTCGTAGACGCCGGCCGGACAATAGCGTGTCGACGGCCCGGCATAGATGCCGAGCTCGGAGCTCTTCTGCAACGCCATATCCTTGACCTGCAGATGCACGGGCTGGTCTTCCTCGTGATTGGTGTTCGACAGGAACACCGAGGACAGACGGTCGAAGGTCAGAACGCCATCCGGTTTCGGATAGGCGATCGGCTTGTGGTTTGCGGCCGGCTCCAGAGACTGTGCATCCGTCTTGCCGTGCTTCAGCGTGCCGAAGAAGGAGAAGCCGAACAGCGTGTTCACCCACATGTCGAGGCCGCCGAGCGCGACCCCGAGCGCCGTGCCGAACTTCGACCACAGCGGCTTGACGTTGCGCACCCGCTTCAGGTCCTGGCCGATGTCGCCGCGACGCCATTCATTCTCGATCTCGACCACTTCGTCATGGCTGCGGCCTGATACAATCGCCGCGGCGATCTTCTCGGCCGCCAGCATGCCCGACAGCACCGCATTGTGGCTGCCCTTGATGCGCGGCACGTTGACGAGGCCGGCCGAACAGCCGATCAGCGCCCCGCCGGGGAAGGAAAGCTTCGGAACCGACTGATAGCCGCCCTCGGTGATCGCACGCGCGCCATAGGACAGCCGCTTGCCACCCTCGAAAGTTCCCCGGATCGCCGGATGGGTCTTGAAGCGCTGGAACTCCTCGAAGGGGTAGAGATAAGGGTTCTTGTAGTTCAGGTGGACAACGAAGCCGACGGCCACCAGATTGTCTTCGAGGTGATAAAGGAAGGAACCGCCGCCGGTTTTCATGCCGAGCGGCCAGCCGAAGGAGTGCTGCACCAGACCAGGCTTGTGATTCTCCGGCTTGACCTGCCAGAGCTCCTTGATGCCGATGCCGAATTTCTGCGGCTCGCGGTCCTTCTGCAGGTCGAACTTGGCGATCAGCTGCTTGGCGAGCGAGCCACGCACGCCTTCGCCGATCAGCGTATATTTGCCGCGCAGCTCCATGCCGCGGGTGTAGTTGGGACCAGGCTCGCCATTCTTCTCGATGCCCATATCACCGGTGGCAACGCCGATCACCGCGCCTTTGTCATCGTACAGCACTTCGACGGCGGCAAAGCCCGGATAGATCTCGACGCCGAGTTCTTCTGCTTTGCCAGCCAGCCAGCGACAGACATTGCCGAGTGAGACGATGTAGTTGCCGTGATTGTTCATCAAGGGTGGCATCAGGATGTTCGGCAGACGGATCGAGCCGGCGGGGCCGAGGACCAGGAAGTGGTCGGCGGTCACCTCGGTCTTGAAGGGATGGCCTTCCTGCTTGCGCCAGCCGGGCAGCAGCCGGTCGATGCCAATGGGATCGACGACGGCGCCGGAGAGGATATGGGCGCCGACCTCGGCCCCCTTCTCCAGCACCACGACGGACAGTTCCGGATTGACCTGCTTCAGCCGGATCGCCGCCGCCAGACCGGCTGGACCGGCGCCGACGATCACAACGTCGAATTCCATGCTCTCGCGTTCGGGCAGCTCAGTCGTCTCGGTCATTCATTCGTCTCCGCTTGGCCAGTGGCCATCATCCCATGGCCACTGTCTTGTCAAAACCGCGAAGCATTGTCGAGCCGGGATGCGACAGCCAATCCTCAATTCGCACAAAGACATTCCAGCCGATGCGAGACTTACGGTACCGCTTACGTTAACGTCAATTGTGAAACCCGCGAGACCACAGTCGTCCCTTTCCTTTTTTGTCGTCCGCGCCTTATACACCCCTCGAAGACATCGGAGGAAATCATGGATCTCGGTATCAAGGGCAAACGGGCGCTCGTTCTTGCCTCCTCGCGCGGGCTTGGCCTCGGCATCGCCACAGCACTCGCGCGCGAAGGCGCAAACGTGCTGCTGTGCGGACGCAGCGGCGAACAGCTGGAGGCCAATTGCGCGGCGATCAACAGCGAAGGCAATGGCCGGGCCGACTGGATCTGGGCCGATCTTGGCGATGAGCGCTTCGTAGAGACGGCAACGACGGCAGTGAAGGAGAAGTTCGGCGGCATCGACATCCTCGTCAACAATACCGGCGGGCCAACGCCCGGCACGACGGAGGAGATGACGGCCGAAAAGCTCGAAACCTATTTCCTCTCCATGGTCGCCCGGGTGATCACGCTCACCAATGCGCTGCTGCCTGACATGAAGGCGCAAGGCTGGGGCCGCATCCTGACGGTCGCCTCATCAGGCGTGATCGAACCGATCGCCAACCTGGCGCTGTCGAACACGCTGCGCCCGGCGCTTGCCGGCTGGAGCAAGACGCTTGCCTCCGAAGTGGCGAGCTTCGGCATCACCACCAACTTGCTTCTGCCGGGCAGCATCCTGACCAGGCGGCTCGACGACCTCGACGGCGCCGCGGCAAAGCGGACGGGCAAAAGCCTCGAGGAAATCCGGGCCGACAAGGAGGCGCGCATTCCTGTCGGCCGCTACGGCAGGGTCGAGGAATTTGCCGCAACGGCCGCCTTCCTGTGCAGCCAGCCGGCAAGCTACATTACCGGCTCGCTCATCCGCTGCGACGGCGGCGCCGCACGGTCCGTCTAGAGCCGCTCAGGCCGCACGGGCCGCCACGGCGGCCCAGGTCGCCGCGTTCCGGATCATCTGTTCGACATTGGCTGGATCGTCGGCAAGTTCCGCGAGTTCGGAAAGCCGATGGAAACCCGTCAGGACCGCAATGCGCCGCCGGTCGAGCCTGCGTCCGGTCAGCATTTCATAGCCAGAGACGATGCGCGCGGTCAGATCGGGCGAGATGAAGTTCGAATAGATGAACTCCTGGTGCAACGGACCGAAACCTGAATCGGCGAAATCGTAAATGCCGTTGAGCTTACCGTGCCCGTGATCGAATGCCATATTCCAGCCGTGACCATCGAAGAAACCAAAGACGCTGCCGAAGGGATCCGGCGGCAAGGCTTCGAAATCCGAAACAACTCTCTCCGCAAAGCCCTTGATATCGGGCGGCAGCAGCGGCAAAGCCTTCGTCCGAACCGCCTCCGGCGATTGCCATGGCTGGATCGCTCCGGCGCCGGCCGCCCGTAGAAGATCGGCATCGAGCGCGTGCAGCTCGGCGTAAAATCGCGCGAGGTCATCCGCGAGCCGCTGACGGTCGCCCTCCCGAAGCGCATCGTAGTCTTCGGCAATAAGGTGTTCACCCTCGAGCTTGGCGTGGCTGGAGAAGATCGGCGGCCCGTCGTGAATGCGCATGTCGGGAACCGCCATCGACAGCGACGGTCGGACGACATCGAGCAAAGCGGCTTCTTTCACAAGCGCTCTTTCGGCGCCTATATGGCGGGGAAACTTGAAGATCAGCGTGTCGTCGACGTCGATCGCGATCGAATCCCAGTCCTTTGCCGCCAGCTTGAAGACGGAGCCGGTCAGTTCGGGAAATACGCTTGTGACGACAGAGCGAAATTCGCTGGCATCCAATTCAGTCATGACGAGCTGCCTTCTCTGTTTCCCCATCTTTCGCGCGTGGGGAGTGGCACCGAGCTGTTGCGAACCGCCGGATTGCAGCCTTCGAGCCCGCGCCAATTTGCACTTCACATATATTAGTATAACCTGAATATTACGGAATATTCATTACAAAAATTTAAGCCATTATAACCACTTAGTGATCGCGACACGGGAATTATGTCTTTTTTGCGCCGCAATATAAGCGGCTCAATCAAAGCATAAAATTGCACCCGTGCTCAAACCCCGGTCTCACCCATGAAGAAATTTTGGATCACCGTCAGCTTTGTCGCGATCGCCGCGGTCGGCGTTTGGGGGAATCTCGTCCCTTATGCCGCGCACATTCCCTACCTTTCGCAGCTCATCAAGCAGCCGGTCGGCGGCAATGGCGGCGGCAGGCAGGCACAGGGCGATCAGACGCAGGCCAATCAGGCGCCGACCGACCAGGCCGGGAATGGCGGGCAACACCAGGGTGGCGGACGCAGACGTGGAGGTGGTGGTCCGACCGTCGTCAAAACAGTCGCTGCGGTGAAAACGACGCTGCCGACGGATGTCACCGCGTCCGGCTGGGCCGATGCCGACGACAATACGACCATGGCCGCACAGGAACAGGGCCTGGTCGTCAGCATCAATGCGCAGGATGGAGCCACCGTCAAAGCCGGCGACCTTATCGCCAAGCTCGACGACCGGACGGCCAAGGCGGCGGTCGACAAGGACAATGCGATGATCGTCCGGGATACGGCAACGCTTTCGGAAGCCGAGACCGCCCTGGTCCGCGCACAGGACCTGTTCGACCAGAAGGCGGGCACCCAGCAGAGCCTCGACCAGGCAAGAGCTGCCCGCGACACCGCCGCGGCCACAGTCGAGGCTGACAAGGCCACCCTGGCCTCGGATCAAATCACCCTCGAGAATACGGATATCCGGGCGCCCTTCGACGGCCGGCTCGGCGATATTGCCGTCAGCAAGGGCGCCTTCCTCAATGCCGGGTCGGCAATCGTCACCATCGCGAAATTTGATCCGATCTATGTGAAATTTCACCTGCAGGAGCGCTATCTGCGCGTCCTGAAGAAAGCGCTGGCAGCCGGCCCGGTAGAGGTCAGCACGGTTCCCGCTTCCTCCAAGGGGCAGGTGCGCAAGGGCGAGGTCAGCTTCTACGACAACACGGTCGACACGGCCTCGGGCACGATCTTGGCCAAGGCGAAATTCGAGAATGCCTCCGGTGCGCTGTGGCCCGGCCAATCGGTCAATATCGTCGTGCATTTCAACAACGACGAACAGCAGGTGGTGGTGCCGACGGTTGCCGTCAGCCCCGGCCCAGACGGGTTCTTCGCCTTCGTCGCCAAGGACGGCAAATCGCATCTGACGCCGGTCACCGTCGCCCGCGCCAATGGCGGCTTCACCGCTATCGAATCGGGTCTTCAGCCGGGCGACCATGTCGTCATCGAAGGCCAGGGCCAGCTCAGCGACCAGCAGGCAATCAACGAGCAGTTCGACGACAAGACGCTTGACGTCGCGTCTGCCGAAGAGCCTCGGCAACTGCGGCAGTCCGAGACGATCGCGGTGGGAGCTCAGCAATGATCCCGAATTTCTGTATCCAGCGCCCCGTCGCAACGACGCTGCTTGCCATCGGCGTCATTCTGGCCGGTCTTGCCGGCTACCGGCTCGTGCCGGTTGCAGCCCTGCCGCAGGTTGATTTTCCGACGATCAACGTTTCGGCGCAGCTGAGCGGTGCTTCGCCGCAGACCATGGCGACCTCGGTTGCCACGCCGCTGATCAAGCAGTTCGAGACAATTCCCGGGATCAGCGAAATCAGCGCCTCGAGCTCGCTCGGCAGCACCAGCATCGTGCTGCAGTTTGATCTCAATCGCGATATCGATGCGGCTGCTGCCGATGTGCAGGCGGCGATCTCACACGCGACGCGGCAGCTGCCCGACAACCTGACGACACCACCGAGCTATCGCAAGACCAACCCGGCCGATGCGCCTGTGATGCTGCTCTCCGTGCAGAGCAACACCATGCCGCGCAGCAAGCTCGACGAGATCGCCGAGGACATCATCTCGCCATCGCTTTCGACGCTGCCCGGCGTTGCCCAGGTCAGCGTCTATGGTGCGCAGACCTATGCTGTACGAGTCGAGGTCGATCCCAACAAGCTGCTCACACGCGGCATCGGCATCGATACCGTCAACAAAGCGCTTTCTGCCGCCAACAGCCAGCAACCCGTGGGGACGCTGCAGAACAATTCACAGAGCATGACCATCACCGCGAATACGCAGCGCACCAATGCCGACCAATTCCGCTCGCTCGTCATCGCCAATCCGAACGGCGCGCCGATCCATCTCGGCGATGTCGCTGATGTACAGGACGGCGTCGAGAACCAGTATACCGGCAGCTGGTATGACGGCCAGCGCGGCATCATCCTCGCCATCCAGCGCCAACCGGACGCCAATACGGTCGATGTCGTCGATGCGATCAACGCCAAGCTGCCACAACTACACGCCGAAATTCCGTCTTCGGTGACGACCGTGGTCATGAACGACGCCGCAAAACCCATTCGCGCCGCCATCGCCGACGTCAAGTTCACACTCTTCCTGACGATCGGCCTCGTCGTTCTGGTCATCTACCTCTTCACCGGCCATGCGACGGCAACGATCATCCCGGGGCTTGCCGTTCCGCTGTCGCTGATTGCGACCTTCGGCATGATGTATGTGCTCGGCTACAGCATCGACAATATTTCGCTGCTCGGGCTGACACTGGCGGTGGGGCTCGTGGTGGACGACGCGATCGTCATGCTCGAGAATATCCTGCGCCATGTCGAGGAAGGCATGCCGGTGCGGGAGGCGGCGATCAAGGGTGCCGGCGAAGTCAGCTACACGATCATTTCCATGTCGGTTTCACTGATCGCGGTCTTCATCCCGATCCTCCTGATGGGCGGTGTCGTCGGCCGTGTGTTCAACGAGTTCGGCATGGTGGTCGCTATCGCCATCATCTCGTCGGCCATCGTTTCTCTGACCGTGACGCCGATGCTCGGCTCGCGCCTCTCCAACAATCACAGCCGGCCGCCGCTTTTGATCCGCATTTTCGATGCCGGTTTCGAGCGGACACTCCGCGGCTACGACAGGTCGGTGGCCTGGTGTCTTCGCCATCGTGTCACGATTCTCGGCGTGTTCCTGGGCTCGGTGGCTCTGACGGTCTATTTCTTCATGACGCTGCCAACGAGCTTCTTCCCGCAGGAGGATATCGGCCGGCTGACGATCAGCACGCAGGCTCGGCAGGACATTTCCTATTCCGCCATGGAGGCGCTGCAGCAGCAGGCGGCTGCCGCCGTCAAGGCGAACCCGGCCGTCAACCATGTCATGTCGACGATCGGCGGCAATCCGAACAAACCGCAGAACAATGGCTCGATGTTCGTCGAACTTAAGGACAAGAAGGAGCGCCCGCCGCTTGATCAGACGTTGCGTGAGCTGCGCACCGCGATCAACAAGATCCCCGGATTGCAGGCCTTCGTGACGCCGAACCAGAGCCTGCGCTTCGGCGGCCGCCAGACCGCAAGCCAATATCAGCTGGTCATCCAGGCGCTGAGCGCCGACCAGACCAACCTCTGGGCCGGCAAGATCCAGGCGGCGATGCGTGGTGACCGCGGGCTGTTCACCGATGTGACGTCGGATGCCCAGAACAACGCCCTGCAAGCCAATATCGTCATCGATAGTGAGCGGGCGGCCGCCTATGGGATCGACAACGATACGCTGCGCACGACACTGCAGGAATCCTTCAGCGGATATACGGCGGCGGAGATCCAGTCGACCGGCGACAGCTACGACGTCATCGTCGAATACGACACCAGCAAACCCTGGGACGACCAGAAGCTGTCGGAGATTCGCGTCGCCTCGTCCAATGGCAGTCTGGTGCCGCTTTCGAACTTCGCGCACGTGCAGCGCACCACCGGCCCCGTGACGATCAACCAGACGGGCCAGCTTGTCTCGACCACCGTTTCCTTCAACCTGCCGGAAGGCGTTTCGCTCAGCGACGCGACGGCAGCGATCGACCAGATCAAGAAGGAGATCAGCCTGCCGGCCGATGTCTTCACCTCCTATGGCGGCACGGCCGAGATCTTCGAACAGTCGCAGGGCAATACGCCCTATCTGATCCTGGCGGCGGTGCTGACCATCTATGTCGTGCTCGGCGTGCTCTATGAAAGCTTCATCCATCCGCTCACCATTCTGTCCGGCTTGCCCGCGGCTGCCTTCGGTGCGCTGCTCGCCTTGAAGATCGTGGGCTTCGACCTGTCGATCATTGCCCTCATCGGGCTGCTGATGCTGATCGGCATCGTTAAGAAGAACGCGATCATGATGATCGATGTGGCGGTGGAGACCATGCGCACGACCGGCGAAAAGGCGACGTCGGCGATCCACGAGGCCTGTGTGCGACGCTTCCGACCGATCATGATGACGACCTTCTGCGCCCTGCTCGGCGCGCTGCCGATCGCACTCGGCACCGGCGCCAGCTCGGAGCTGCGCCAGCCGCTCGGCATAGCCGTCGTCGGCGGCCTCGTCGTGTCTCAGTTCCTGACGCTGTTCATCACCCCAGTCATCTTCGTCGAGATGGACCGATTCGGCCATTTCCTCGGCCGGCTGATGGACCAGAAGAAGGTCGAGGAGCCGGTGCTGCAGGAGACAAGGGCGCTGGCCGCCGAGTAAGGCGTTCTGACGATACCGGGCCTTGCCTGTCCGCTTCTTGCCCTCCGAGCGGCGAAGAAGCGGGCGCGGCAACGGGTCTCGATCTTCAAATCCACTTGAATGTGTCACGCCCCTGTGGCATCAACCGCCCTCCTTGATCCGGGCGTCCTTACGCCTTTGCGGAGTGCTGCTCCGTCTCCAGCAACAATCGGCATGAAGAGGTGCGGGCATGGCTCAGGCGCTGGGTTTCGACTTCGGCACGACGAATACGGTTCTCGCCATGGCGGATGGCGGGACAACGGGTTCGATGACGTTCACAAGCGCGGCCGGGACGGCCGACAGCATGCGGACGGCACTCTCCTTCATGAAGGACGCCCAGCTCGGCGCCTCGGCGCTGAAAGTGGAGGCGGGCCATGCGGCGATCCGGCAATTCATCGACAATCCCGGCGAATGCCGGTTCCTGCAGTCGATCAAAACCTTTGCGGCAAGCGCACTGTTCCAGGGCACGCTGATCTTCGCCAAGCGGCACAATTTCGAGGACCTGATGGAGATCTTCGTGCGGCGCCTGCGCAACTATGCCGGCGACAGCTGGCCCTCGGATGTCAGCCGCATCGTCACCGGCCGGCCGGTTCATTTCGCCGGCGCCAGCCCCGATCCGGCGCTCGCGACCGAACGCTATAACGAGGCGCTGTCGCGCTTCGGCTTTCCCGAAATCCACTATGTCTACGAGCCGGTCGCCGCCGCCTTCTATTTCGCTCAGAACCTGAAGCAGGATGCGACGGTGCTGGTTGCCGATTTCGGCGGCGGCACGACCGACTATTCGCTGATCCGCTTCGAAAGCGTCGCCGGCAGGCTGACGGCAACGCCGATCGGCCATTCCGGCGTCGGCGTCGCCGGCGATCATTTCGACTATCGGATGATCGACAATATCGTCGCGCCGCTGATCGGGAAGGGAAGCCATTTCAAGAGCTTCGACAAGATTCTCGAAGTGCCGTCCAACTACTATTCCAGCTTCGGCCGCTGGAATCAGCTGTCGATCTTCAAGACCACGCGGGAATTCGAGGATCTGAAGAAACTGGTGCGCACCAGCCTTGAGCCGGAAAAGCTCGAAATCTTCATCGACCTCATCGATCATGACGAAGGCTATCCGCTCTACCAGGCGGTGTCGGCGACGAAGATGGCGCTCTCGGCTGCCGACGAGGCGCCTTTCGAATTCGCGCCGCTTGGCCGCGGCGGACAGCGCAGCATCAAGCGCCGCGACTTCGAAAGCTGGATCGCCGAGGATCTCGCCCGCATCGAAGGCGCCCTCGACGAGGTGCTTGTCAAGACCGAGACGAAGCCTGCTGACATCGACAAGGTGTTCCTGACCGGCGGCACCTCCTTCGTGCCGGCCGTGCGCCGCATCTTCACCGAGCGCTTCGAGCGCGACCGGATCGAAAGCGGTGGCGAACTGCTGTCGATCGCCCATGGTCTGGCGCTGATCGGCGAACGCGACGACATCGCGCAATGGACTGTGCAATAAAGCGGGCAAGCGCGGCCAATGTGCCGCCCGCCCTTTCAATGCCACGATCTCTTCGCTAGATTTGCCGTATGATCTCCGCCAACGACCTTTCCCCCGCCGAGCTTGCAGCACTTCTGCATTTCCATGCGGATGCCGGTGTGGAATGGCTGCTGGAAGAAGAGGCGGTCGACCGCTTCGCCGAATTCGAGGCGATGAAGGCTGCGCGCCGTCCGGCCGCGCAGACGCAGCAGGAATCATCTCCCGCTGAGCAACGTCCGTCGCCTGGGCAGCGCCAGATATCGCCTCGTCCGAGTGCAGCAGCACGTCCGACCCCGGCCGCCGGGCCGCAGCCGGCAATCCCGGACGGCGAGGCCGTGCAGCAGGCGCGTTTCGTCGCCGAAGCCGCGCGGTCGCTCAGCGAGCTGAAGACCGCAATCGAATCCTTCAACGGCTGCAATCTCAAGCACAGCGCCCGCTCGACCATCTTTGCCAGCGGCGACCCCGGCAGCGGCATCATGGTGATCGGCTCGGCGCCGAGCGCCGAAGACGATCGTGAAGGTACGCCCTTCTCGGGAAAATCCGGCCAGTTGTTCGACAAAATGCTGGCGGCGATCGGACTTAGCCGTGCCAGCGTCCTGCTGACGCAGGTCATTCCCTGGCGGCCGCCCGGCAACCGCGCGGCGTCGCCGGCCGAAATGGATATCTGCCGACCCTTCATCGAGCGGCAGATTGCGCTCGCCGAGCCGCAGGCGATCCTGCTGCTCGGCAATTTCGCGGCGCGGTTCTTCTTCGGAGAAAACGATACGATTCACGGCTTGCGTGGCCGCTGGAGGGAAATTGCCGTCGCCGAGCGCGTCATTCCCGCCATCGCCAGCCTGCATCCTCAGGATCTGTTAACCGCACCTGTCAACAAACGGTTGGCCTGGAACGACCTGCTGATCTTTCAAGCGAAACTTAACTCGCTCTCTTTGCTTAGAAATTAGTCGAAGTGAACCATTGATAAAATGATCCATGCGTATTTCGCATGGCTGCATCGCGTCACGATGCATTGCAGAATCGATGTTGCACTGCAATATAAAGCCGTGTCTTGGGAGGAATTACAGGAACCAAGGCCATGAACAAACGATTTCGTCCTATCCATTGCGGGTTTGAAACCCTTCGTCTCGCCGGCGACCAGATTCGTTCCACTCACGGCTATAGCCGCTTCGGTTTTGCCGCGAACGAGCAGATGGTTGCCCGCGGCACCGGCATCAACAGCCGCACGGCACGTCCGAACGCCATTTTTTCCGACTTCCAGCAATATTAACCGGCGGGCGCTGTCGCGCCGCGCATCTTTTCGGAGGCATAAAAGGCCTCCATTTAAGGAATCGCGCAGCCGCCTGCCCGTTCATGTCAGAGTAAGCCACCATGTCGACGATCCTGCTGTCGCTTCTGCGTAATATCGAAACCTTCGAACATATCCGCGTCGCGGTCTGCGCCGCACGGGAATATGAGCGCGAGCTGTCGGTCAGGCCTGCCGATGTCGCCTCGGATCTTGGCGCGAGTGCAGCGGCGATCGTTCTCTGATCAGACTGCTATTTCTTCGATCCGGGCTTTCGCCCATTCGAAGGCTTCGTCGACATAGGCGAACTTGACGGCCTGCCAGGCGCAATATTCTTCGACAAAATCCCGCGATATCCAGAGCCGCGTCTTGCGCGGCTCGTCATGCCAGCCGACGCAGCCGCGCTGCGCCGCCTTCGCCAAGAGCCGCTGCAGGTGCGTGCGCGACATCATGAAATCGGCGGCGAGCGCGCGGGTTTCGACGCGGCCGACGACAAACCTGTCAGACGCGGTGTTCTCGATATCCATCCGGCTGATCAAGTTGTCGACGACGAGGCCGCCGGCTTCCGTCCAGAGAAATTGCGCCACCTGCTCCGGCGGCTCCCGCCAGGCGGCGTCTTCCAGGCAATGGCGGGCGATGCGCGGCTGAACAAGCTTCATCAATGCTGGATTTGCCTGGAAAAAGGCCGCCCTTTCGCCGCCGTCCAGCAGGTCGAGCGCCGCCAGATTGGCGTGAATCCAGCCAAACATTGCCTGGTGGCTGACAATGGCCGGTTCAAAATGCCGTGGGCGGCGCCGCTCGTCGCCAGGCGTGTGAGCGATGAAGCGGTAGGTATAAAGTTCTTCAATGAAAGCGAGCACGGTGTTACGGCTCGCCACCTTGTGTGCGGTGATGCGGCCGGTCAGCCGAACGGCGGTGAAACCCGACGTCGGGTCGCGCGGATCATATTCCAGGTGGAGAGCATAAGCGGTCTGTGTCAGGAGCCAGCGCTGATGGGAGGCGAGCAGTCGCGCCAAACGTGGACCGGCGTCGAACATGCTGCGCGTCTGCCCAGCCAGAAAGCGGATGCTCATCAAAAAGGAGCAGTTCCCCGCCAATTGCTCCGCCGTGAACGCCATTATGCTTTTCTCCATCTCCGCTCGCCGGCCAGCGTTCAGAGCAGTAATATCGAAAGCCGCAAACCGGCTCATTCAGACATGCATAGCATTGAATAAATGATAGTTTTTCATGTTCAACAATCATATTCCGCAGGTCGACGCCATCCCAAGAATTCGCCATTCTTTTCGCTCACCGGAAGCAAGCCTCGCATGACGGCAATCCCGGCGTTAAATAGTGCCGGTCAGCACCTCAGGCTTGCGGCGTCGTCGCCTTGCGCGCCTCTCGCTGTTCGATGCCCAGCTGATGCTCGCGATGAATGATGAAGATACCGGCAGCAACGACGATGACGGTACCGATCAGCATTGTGACGGTCGGCACGTCGCCGAAGACGAAGTAGCCGACGATACCGCCGAGCAGGATCGACGTATATTCGAACGGCGCGATGGTGGAGACATCTGCATGGCGGTAGCTTTCCGTCAGCAGAATCTGGGCGACGCCGCCGCAAAAACCGGCAGCGACCAGATAAAGCGCCGACGGCCATGGCAGGACGAGCCAACCGAAAGGAAGGGAAGCCAGCGAGAAGACCGACGCGGTCAGCGAAAAATACAGCACGATCGTCGCAGTCTTCTCCTCTTCGACGAGCCGACGCACCTGGATCATCGCCATGCCGCCGAGAACGGCCGAGAGCAGCACGCAAAGCGCGCCGACTGCCTGTTCGGCTTCCATACCGCCGTCACGAAACAGCGTCAGCTTCGGCCAGGAGACGATGGCGACGCCGACGATGCCGACGAGAACGGCGCTCCAACGATAGATGCGTACGGTCTCGCCGAGAAAAACCGCGGCGAAGATAACGGCGACGAGCGGCAAGGCGTAGCCAAGCGCGATCGCCTCCGGCAGCGGCAGATGCAGCAGGCCATAAAAACCGAAAGCCATCGACAGGATGCCGATCGTGCCGCGCTTCAGGTGGCCGAGCGGGTTGGCGGTGTGGAAGGCTGCGCGCAGCTGGCCGATATAAGCGAGATAAGCCATGATCGGGAAGAGCGCGAAGAAGGACCGGCAGAAGGTGACCTGGCCCGGCGGGATATCCGGGCCGGCCAGCTTGATGAAGGTCTGCATGGCCAGGAAGACCACGACCGACGAGACTTTCAGCGCAATGCCTCTCATCGGGTTTCTGAGAACCGAGTGCATGATCCTGGCTCTGATGCTGACTTAAAAGGAATGGGGAGACGCATCCGACTCGGGGACGCGGCGAGTGACGTCTGTCATCCTAGCTAAAGAAAATCGATATGGGCGAAAATTTATCGCTTTTCGCATCCAATCCGACTGATCAGGCGGGAGAGCGGCGCTGCGGCGCTCGATCCGATATAACGCCTTTCGGCCGACAGCCACGTTCATCCGGCTCCCATAGATATTTTGCCTGCGAACTTCGCGTTTGCGGGCAATTTGCTTTAACTTTAGTTCAGACTTTAATGTAATCATGCCCGTCAATTTAGGCAGAGTGCGCCCGCCTCTGTATCCGCGGTTGTCAAATAACGGTCTTCAGGAAACACCATGCGAACAGATACCGGCCAGGTCATTCATCTGGCAGATTACCGTCCCACCGACTTCGTGCTGGAACGCGTGGACCTGACATTCGAACTTGATCCGACCGAGACAAAGGTCGAAGCGCGTCTCATCTTTCATCGTCGTCCGGGCGCCGACATTGCGGCGCCGATCGTGCTCGACGGCGACGAGCTGACGCTGGCGGGACTGCTGTTCGACCAGGTGGAGCTTGACCCTTCGCGTTATGATGCGACGCCGGAAAGCCTGACGGTGCGCGACTTGCCGGAAAGCGCGCCCTTCGAGCTGACGATCACCACGATCATCAATCCCGAAGCCAATACCCAGCTGATGGGTCTCTATCGCACCGGCGGCATCTACTGCACGCAGTGCGAGGCGGAGGGCTTCCGCCGCATCACCTACTTCCCCGACCGACCGGACGTGCTTGCGCCCTATACGGTCAACATCATCGCCGACAAGGACGCCAACCCGCTGCTGCTGTCGAACGGCAACTTCCTGGGCGGCGCCGGCTACGGCCCCGGCAAGCATTTCGCTGCCTGGTTCGACCCGCATCCGAAGCCTAGCTACCTTTTCGCCCTCGTGGCCGGCGATCTCGGCGCCGTCGAAGACACCTTCACCACCATGTCCGGCCGTGAAGTGGTGCTGAAGATCTATGTCGAACACGGAAAGGAGCCTCGCGCAGCCTACGCGATGGATGCGCTGAAACGCTCGATGAAGTGGGACGAAGAGCGGTTCGGGCGCGAATATGATCTCGACATCTTCATGATCGTCGCCGTCTCCGACTTCAACATGGGGGCGATGGAGAACAAGGGTCTTAACGTCTTCAATGACAGATACGTCCTTGCCGATCCCGAGACGGCGACCGATGCCGACTACGCCAATATCGAAGCGGTCATCGCGCATGAATATTTTCACAATTGGACCGGCAACCGCATCACCTGCCGTGACTGGTTCCAGCTGTGCCTCAAGGAAGGCCTGACGGTCTATCGCGACCAGGAATTCTCCTCCGACCAGCGCTCGCGCCCGGTCAAACGCATCGCCGATGTGCGCCATCTGAAATCCGAACAGTTTCCGGAGGATGGCGGCCCTCTGGCCCATCCGGTGCGGCCGACGACATATCGCGAGATCAACAACTTCTACACGCGGACTGTCTACGAGAAGGGCAGCGAAGTCACGCGGATGATCGCCACACTGCTCGGCAAAGACGCTTTCAAGAAGGGCATGGACCTCTATTTCGACCGCCATGACGGTCAGGCCGTGACCATCGAGGACTTCGTCAAATGCTTCGAGGATGCGAGCGGGCGCGACCTGACGCAATTTTCGCTCTGGTACCATCAGGCCGGCACGCCGCTCGTCACCGCATCGGGCAGCTACGATCCGGCGGCCAGCACCTTCACCCTGTCGCTCGAACAGATGGTTCCGGCAACACCCGGCCAGTCGAGCAAGGAACCGATGCATATTCCGCTCAGCCTCGCGCTGTTCGGCGAAAACGGCGGCATGATCGAAGCGAGCTCGGTCAGCGGCGCCGAATATGCCGGCGAGGTGCTGCACCTGACCAACCGCGCCCAGACGGTGGTATTCCACGGCATCGGCTCGCGTCCGGTCGTCTCGATCAACCGCAGCTTCTCGGCGCCGATCAATCTGCATTTCGATCAGAGCCCGGCCGACCTTGCCCGCCTCGCCCGGTACGAGACGGATCATTTCGCCCGCTGGCAGGCGCTGACCGACCTGGCGCTGCCGAACCTTCTCAAAGCCGCCCGCGACGCGCTTGAGAGCAAGCCCGTCGCCTGCGAGTCGACCTTCGTCGAGACGCTGATTGCGGCTGCCGCCGACGAGAGCCTCGAGCCCGCCTTCCGCGCTCAGGCGCTGGCTCTGCCGAGCGAATCCGATATTGCCCGCGAACTCGGCAGCAACAACGATCCCGACGCGATCCATACCGGCAGGCAGGCGATCCTGAAACAGATCGCCGATGCCGGGAAGGATGTTTTCGCCAGCCTTTACGCGGCAATGACGACCTCAGGCACCTTCAGCCCGGATGCCAGAAGCGCCGGCCTGCGCGCCCTGCGCAATAGCGCGCTGACCTATCTCTCATACGCGGAACGGACGCCCGTCCGCGCCAAGGCAGCCTTCGACGCAGCCAACAATATGACCGATCTCAGCCATGCGCTGACGATCCTCGCCCATCATTTCCCCGAGAGTGCGCAAACGAGCGAAGCACTGGCCGCCTTCCGTGAGCGCTTCTCAGAAAACGCGCTCGTGATCGACAAATGGTTCTCGATCCAGGCCGGCGTTCCAGGCGCCAAGACCTTGGATCGGGTCCGCGCCCTGATGGAGAATTCGCTGTTCAAGCGGACCAATCCGAACAGGATGCGGGCACTGGTCGGCACCTTTGCCTTCGCCAATCCGACCGGCTTCGGTCGTGCCGACGGAGAAGGCTACCATTTCCTGGCCGGCGAGATTCTCCAAATCGACGAGCGCAACCCGCAGCTCGCCGCCCGGATTCTTACCTCGATGCGCTCCTGGCGTTCGTTGGAGCCGACGCGTGCCGCTCATGCACGCGCCGCATTGAGCAAGATCGAACAGGCGCCCAACCTTTCCCCTGACGTTCGCGACATCGTGGAGCGCACACTTAAAGGGTGATTTGCCGAACCGGCCGCCGCACATGATGTGACGGCCTGGTCGCCCGGTGCTTCGAATCGCCCAAAAATCCCAGATATATAAATAGTTAACGGATTTTTACCTTTGCCTCTGGACAAGGCGAATCACCCGTGATTCTCTAGGTCAGGTTCGAGCGAGCGGCGCGCGAATCACACGAGGGACAAGGCGAAGAGATGATGGACGTGCGGCGGGCAACCGTGGCCGGAGGACGGCTGCGTGTCGATTTTGACGGGTTGAAGGCCTGGCGAAACAGCCTTTCCGGTCACGCGACATCGGAACCGCTCCTTCGTCATCTGCCGAAGGCGGAACTCATCTTGAAGCGCACCATTCCGGCGCTGATCATTGCCTTCCTCTCCGTCGTCGCCGCCTCGCATTTCTTCGGCATGATGAATGAATATGCCCGCCTGGAGGCTTCCGCACGCCATGCTACCGCGCTCTCGGCGGCGACTGCCTCGGCGGTGTTTGCCGATGTCCCCCAGATCTTCGACAGCGGCGATATCGGCCAAGCGCAGACCCGCCTCACCAAATACCTGCCGCAAGACCGGCTGGACAGCGGCGCTTTCGTGCTGCTGGTGCAGGCTAGCGGCAAGGTTTTCGCCGCCACGACCGCCGGGCTTTCGCATGTCGGCAGCAATGTCGGCGATTTCTTCCCGGAGGTCTCGGCGATCCGGCGTTTCGGCGATCGTGCCGGCGTCATCGAAACCACGATCGGCGGCGTGCCGCACTATGCCGAGATCACTTTGATGGGCAATGCCGGCGGCTACATCGTCGCCGCCACTTCGCTCGAGGACATTAGCCAGGTCTGGCGCGAGGAACTGGCGCTCAACGTCACGCTGTTTGCCGGCATATCCTCGATCCTGCTCGTCATCCTCTACGCCTATTACACCCAGGTGAAGCGCGCCCGCGACGCCGACGATATCTTCCTGGAATCGAACCTGCGCGTCGAGACGGCGCTGTCGCGCGGCCGCTGCGGCCTCTGGGATTTCGATTTCGAGAACCGCGAATTCTTCTGGTCGCGTTCGATGTACGACATGCTCGGCCTGCCGGGTTCGGACAAGACGCTGGGCTTCGGCGAGGCCGCGCGGCTGATGCATCCGGATGATGGCGGCCTCTATGAGATCGCCCGCGCCATCGCTAACGGCCATTCCGGTCAGGTCGACCAGATCTTCCGCATGCGCCATGCCGGCGGCCACTATGTCTGGATGCGCGCCCGCGCCCAGGTGATCCGCAGCAATTCCGGCCGCATGCACCTGATCGGCATCGCCATGGACGTGACCGAACAGCATCGGCTCGCCCAGCGCTATGCCGAAGCCGATCAGCGGCTCGCCGACGCTATCGAATGCACCTCCGAAGCCTTCGTGCTCTGGGACAAGAACGATCGGCTGGTCATGTGCAACACGCATTTCCAGGAAGCCTACGGCCTGCCGGACAGCGTGCTGGTGCCCGGCACCGAGCGCTCGATCGTCAATGCCGCCGCCGCCCGCCCCGTCATCGAGCGGCGGGTCGCCGATGCCGATGGCTCGGGGCGGACGACCGAGGTGCAGCTTGCCGACGAGCGCTGGCTGCAGATCAATGAACGCCGCACGCGCGACGGTGGCAGGGTCTCAGTCGGCACCGATATCACGCTGATGAAACGTCATCAGGAGCGGCTGCGCGAATCCGAACGCCGGCTGATGGCAACGATCGGCGATCTCTCCGCCTCGCGTCAGACGCTGGAGCTCCAGAAAGCCGAGCTTTCGACGGCCAACGCCAATTACCAAGCGGAGAAGGAACGCGCCGAGGCCGCCAACAAGGCGAAGTCGGAATTCCTCGCCAACATGTCGCATGAGCTGCGCACCCCGCTCAACGCCATCCTCGGCTTCTCGGAGATCCTGCAGAACCAGATGTTCGGTCCGCTCGGCTCGCTGAAATACGACGAATATGCCCGCGATATCCATGACAGCGGCAAACATCTGCTCAACGTCATCAATGACATTCTCGACATGTCGAAGATCGAGGCCGGCCATCTGAAGCTGCACCGCGAGCGCATAGACCTCGTGCCGCTGATCGAAGAAAGCCTGCGTTTCACCGCCATTCCGGCCGCCGAAAAGAACATCGTGATCGAGCAGCGCATCTCGTCGGGCCTGACGCTGACGGCCGACCGCCGGGCGATGAAACAGGTGCTGCTCAACCTGCTCTCCAATGCGGTGAAGTTCACCGACAATGGCGGCCGCATCGCCTTGCGCACGCGCCGCGTCGACGGCGCCGTCTTCGTCACCATTGCCGACACCGGCATCGGCATACCACGCTCAGCGCTCTCCAAGATCGGCCAGCCGTTCGAGCAGGTGCAGAGCCAATACGCCAAGAGCAAAGGGGGTTCCGGCCTCGGGCTCGCCATATCCCGCTCGTTGACCTCGCTGCATGGTGGCCGCATGAAGATCCGCTCGCGCGAAGCCGTGGGCACGGTGATCTCGCTGCGCATTCCGGATGAGGCTTAGGCTCCTACTGTATTGACGAAAATCTTCCGCACCGCTTTCGAAAGCCGCTTCACCTCTCCGTCGAGCGTTCTGATGTCAGGGCAGTCGCCGGCACGGCAGACGAGCTCGATCAGGCCGGCCGGCGCGTCGTTCGGGTCGAACTCGCTCTCGATGCAGAGCCGGATCAGCTGTGAAAGACTGGTGTAGAGCGTGAAGGCTTCGAGGCACGTGTCGAGGTCGGCAGTCGCCATCAGTCGGTCACCAAGCAACTTAAGGGCCTCGCCGGTGCTCTTGCCATTCACGACAATGTCGATGCCCTTGGTTGGTGCGATCAACGCCAGATACTGGGCGATGAATTCGAGATCGATGACGCCGCCGGGAATGTGCTTCAAGTCCCAGGGGCCGGATGGCGGCTTTTCCTTGTCGATCAGTTCGCGCATCTCGGCAACGTCATGCGCCACCTTGGCGACGTCGCGGCCGGCCGTCAGCACCTCGCGAATAATACGTTCCGCCTCGGCGATCAGGCTTTCATCGCCCGAAATCAGCCGCGCGCGGCTGAGCGCCATATGCTCCCAGGTCCAGGCCTCCTCGCGCTGATACTTGCCGAAGGCATTGATGCGGGTGGCGACCGGGCCCTTGTTGCCGGAGGGACGCAGCCGCATATCGACCTCGTAAAGTACGCCCTCGGCGGTCGGCGCCGACAGGGCGGCGATCAGTCGCTGGGTGATGCGGGTGAAATAGCGCGTAGAGTCGAGCGGCTTCGGCCCGTCGGATTCTGAAGCCGCTTCGTCATAATCATAGAGCAGGATAAGATCGATGTCGGAACCTGCGGTCAGCTCAAAGCTGCCGAGCTTGCCCATGCCTGATATGGCGATGCGGCCACCCGGATAATCGCCATGCGCCGCCCGCATCTCGCTCACCACGGCATCGAGTGCGGCCGCAATGATGAGATCGGCGAGATGGGTGAAGGCGCGGGCGGCCATTGCGCCATTGATTGCGCCGGTGAGCAGGCGGATGCCGATCAGGAAGCGCTGTTCGGCGGCGAAGATGCGCAGCCGGTCGAGCACTTCCTCATAATGGCGCGCCTGGGCAAGAGAGCCCTTCAGGCGTTCGCCGAGATGCTCGCGGGTCGGCAGCTCGGCCATCAGGCCGGGATCGAGCATGCCGTCGAAGACATGCGGCTTGGCGGCAATCACTTCGGCCAGGCGGGGCGCCGAGGACATGATGTTGACGATCAGCGACAGGAGCGCCGGATTGCTGCCGAGCAGCGAGAAGAGCTGGATGCCGGCGGGAAGGCCCGAGATGAAGCTGTCGAAGCGCAGCAGCGCCTCGTCGGCACGCTTGCTTTCGCCGAAGACGCGCAGCAGCTCCGGTGCCAGCTCCGTCAGTCTTTCACGCGCCTCCACCGATTGCGTCGCGCGATAGCGGCCGTAGTGCCAGGTGCGGATGATGCGCGAAATGTCGGATGGTCTGGTGAAACCAAGCTTCTTCAGCGTCTCCAGCGTGTCCGGGTCGTCGCCCTGGCCGGTGAAGACGAGGTTTCCGGTTTCGCTGGAAAGCTTGCTCTCCTGCTCAAATAGGCGGGCGTAACGACGCTCGACCGTTTTCAGGACACTGACCAGCCTTTCGGAAAAGCTCGGCGTGTCGGGAAAGCCCATCATGAAGGCGATGCGCTTCAGGTCGGCGTCGGTCTCCGGCAGAAGGTGAGTCTGCTCGTCGCGCACCATCTGAATGCGATGCTCGACGTCACGCAGGAACCAGTAGGCCTCCGTCAGTTCGTCGCGCGTCTCCGCATCGATCCATTTCGCCTTGGTGAGTTCACGGAGTGTCTCCTCCGTCGCCCGGGCGCGCAGCGCCGGCATGCGGCCGCCGGCAATCAGCTGCTGCGTCTGGACGAAGAATTCGATTTCGCGGATGCCGCCGCGGCCGAGCTTGACATTATGACCCTTGACGGCGATCGCGCCGTGGCCCTTATGCGCGTGGATCTGCCGCTTGATCGAGTGGATATCGGCGATCGCCGCGTAATCGAGGTATTTGCGGAAGACGAAAGGGCCGAGTCCGCGCAGGAACTCGCCGCCGGCCGCAAGGTCTCCGGCGACGGCGCGCGCCTTGATGAAGGCCGCCCGCTCCCAGTTCTGGCCCCTGCCCTCATAATAGATCATCGCCGCGTCAACCGGGATCGCCAGCGGCGTCGAGCCGGGATCGGGACGCAATCTGAGATCGGTGCGGAAGACGTAGCCGTCCGCCGTGCGCTCCTGCAGGATGCGCACCAGCCGGCGCATCATCCTCGGAAAGATGTCGATCGCATCATCCGGATCAGCCACGATGCCGGCCTGTTCGTCGAAGAAGACCACGAGATCGATATCGGAGGAATAGTTGAGTTCGCATGCGCCGAGCTTGCCCATGCCGAGCACGATCAGGCCCGAGCCCTCGCTTGGTTTGGCCGGATCGTGCAGCCTTAGCTTTCCCCCCTCATGCGCCGAAAGCAGCAGATGGTCGATCGCAGCCGCGACCGAAGCCTCGGCAAGCGCGCTCAGCCAAGCCGTTGTCGTCCGGCTGTCGAAAATGCGCGAGAGATCGGCGAGCGCAACGAGAAAAGCGGCCTTGCGCTTGATGATGCGCAGCCTGCTCATCACCACGGATTCCCCCGGCGCCGCCCCTTCACCGTCCCGCCGCCAGCAGCTTCGCGCCTCGGCGATCAGCGCTTCGATCTGCGGCTCCAGCGGTTCGCTGATCGCGGCGGCAAGGACGGCGGGGTCGAGATTGACGATTTCACGCAAGTAGGGCGACAGCGACAGCACGGCGGCGATGAAGTCGCGCACCCGCCCGTCCGTCTTGAGCATTGCCGCAATTAAAGGCTCGCTTTTGCCCGCCTGCTGCAGATCGGTCAGCGCCAGCTTCAGCTCCGTCTGGCTCAGCGGACGCAGTAGCCCTTCAGCGACATCCTTCAGGCCATGCGTCGATTTCATCAGCATGCGCTCTCCCTGGCTCTGCAGAAGGCGTGGCGATTATCTGGAATTGGGTCGCCGCCTTCGGTTCGGAGGTAACTTAGTGTCCTGGCGGAAAACCGCCAATACGCGATTCAGCCTATCGCAATCGGACAAGACCCTCAGGCGACCTTGGCCGGGAAGATCATGCTGACCGTCAGCCCGCGCTGTTCAGGCTTGTCGGGATTGGTGTCGGAGAGTTCCAGTCGGCCGTTATGCAGCTCCATCACTGCTTCCACCAGCGAAAGCCCGAGCCCTGTGCCGGGCTTCGAACGGCTCTCATCGAGGCGAACGAAGCGCTTCACCACATCGTCGCGCCGATCGGCCGGAACGCCAGGCCCATGGTCGGCCACCGACAGGCAGATGCCGTCCGGATGGCGCGCGAGCTTGAGCGATACTTCGCCCGCCCCTTCGATATCGGAGGAATATTTGATCGCATTGTCGAGCAGGTTGAAGATCGCCTGGCCGATCAGCTCGCGATTGCCCTGCACCTCGATGCCCGGCTCGACACTGGCGCTGAGGCCGAGACCGGCCTCCTCAGCTGCGGGTTCATAAAGTTCGGCACTGTCGGAAACGATTGCCGAAAGCTCCACCGGCGACATCTCCGCCGCGACCGACCCGGCCTCGACGCGGGAGATCATCAGCAGGGCGTTGAAGGTGCGGATCAGCTGATCCGATTCGCTAATAATGCCTTCGAGGGCGACGCGACGCGTATCGCCATCCGTCATATCGAGCGCATCGGCGGCCTTGTTGCGCAGCCGTGTCAGCGGTGTCTTGAGATCATGGGCAATGTTGTCTGAGACCTGCCGCAAGCCTTCATTCAACTTCTCGATACGTTCCAGCATGGTGTTCAGCGACATCGACAGCCGGTCGAACTCGTCGCCGGAGCCGCCGACCGGCAGGCGTTGCGAGAGATCGCCTGCCATGATCTTCTTGCTCGCATCCGACATGCGGTCGATGCGTTTCAGTGCGTTGCGGCCAATGCCGAACCAGATGATGATCGCGCCGAGCCCCATGATCGCCAAAGCCACCATCAGCGCCTGGCGCACCAGCAGGCGGAAACGCTCGGGATCGCCGAGGTCGCGGCCGACCAGGATTCTCAAGCCGTTGTCGAGCACAAAAATGTTGGCGATCGCCTTATGGCGGCGCTCGATACCACCACCGTCTGTATAACGCTGATAGGCGAAAGGAGCCGAGGTCCAGCCGACCTCCTCGAAGACACCGGGCTGCACCGAGGCGACGTTGCCGGCGAGAATATCCCCCGAAGGACCGGCGATGATGTAGAGATTGGCGCCGGGCTGACGGGCACGCCGTTCCATCGTGCGCAGCAGAAGGTTCATGCCGCCGGTGTCATAGGCGCGCTGCACCTGCCCCACCTCCTGCCGGACGGCATCGCGAATCTGGCCTGTCAGCAGCCGTTCCGACATCGCCGTCACATAGAAGACGAGGGTCGCGGCGCAGATGGCGAATAGCAGAATGTAGAGTGCCGAGAGGCGGACTGCAGTGGACTTGAAGAGAACCCTGAAGCGGCTCATCCCTCATCCTTGATCATGTACCCCGCACCCCGAATGGTCTTGAGAAGCGGCTGGCTGAAGTCCTTCTCGATCTTCGAGCGCAGGCGCGAGACATGGACGTCGATGACGTTGGTCTGCGGGTCGAAGTGATAGTCCCAGACATTTTCGAGCAGCATCGTTCGGGTGACCACCTGGCCGGCATTCTTCATCAGATATTCGAGCAGGCGGAACTCGCGCGGCTGCAGCGGGATTTCCTTGCCGCCGCGGCGCACCTCGTGGGAGAGCCGGTCGAGTTCAAGATCGCCGACGCGATAGACGACGTCCTGTTCCGGCGTGCCCTTGCGGCGGCCGAGCACTTCGACGCGCGCCAGCAGCTCACTGAAGGCATAGGGCTTTGGCAGGTAATCGTCGCCTCCGGCACGAAGGCCGGTGACGCGGTCGTCGACCTGGCCAAGGGCGGAGAGGATGAGGACCGGCGTGTGGATGCCCTTGCGGCGCAATTCGCTGATGACCGAAAGTCCGTCGCGGCGCGGCAGCATGCGATCGATGACGATAACGTCGTAGGTGTTCTCCGACCCCATGAACAAGCCGGCCTCGCCGTCGCTGGCGTGATCGGCGACGATGCCCGCCTCACGAAAGGCTTTCGTGAGGTAGGCCGCGGCTTCGAGATCATCTTCGATGATGAGAATCTTCATGCGGCCGACATTACCCACCGGCTGCGTTTCGGCAAGGCTCAAAGCATCTTGCTGCGGGGCGGCGCTCATCGCGATCATCCTTGAAAGGTCAGAAGAAACGAGCCGCGCGGATCTTGGTCCGCACGGCTCCGATTTTCTTTGCGGATCAGCCCTGGCCGTTGATCGGAAGCGCGACGAAACGGCTTCCTTCGCTGGACTGGATCTGGAACAGCGCGCGGGTGCGGCCGTCCTTCTTGGCCTGATTCAGCACCTTGACGACATCGGCGGCAGTGGAAACCTCCTGATTGTTGACCGATGTGATCTTTTCGCCTTCCTTGATGCCCTTGTCGGCGGCGTCAGAGTCGGGATCGATGCCGGTGATCGTCAGGCCCTTGCCGTCATCGGAGGGGCCGACGGTCAGGCCAAGATCGGCAAGCGCCTTCTCGGAAGCCGGTGCCTCAGGCTGCTGCGGCTGATTGTTGTTGTCGTCGGCGTTGGCATCCTTCTGATCGGCCGGCAGCGTGCCGAGTTCGACGGTGAGCGACTGGGCTTTGCCGGCGCGCCAGACCGAAAGCTCGGCCTTGCTGCCCGGCTGCATCGCGCCGATGCGGCGGCTGAGATCACGGGCATCCTTGATCGTTTCGCCATTGAGTGCGGTGACGACATCACCGGCCTTCATGCCGGCCTTGTCACCCGGCGATCCGGGCTGCGGGGCGACAACGAGGGCGCCGCTCGGCTCGGAAAGGCCGATGGACTCGGCGATATCCTTGGTCACCGGCTGGATCTGGACGCCCAACCAGCCGCGGGAAACCTGGCCATCCTTCATCAGATCGGCGACGACATCCCTTGCGGTCGAGGCGGGAATCGCGAAGGCAATACCGACGCTGCCGCCCGAAGGCGAGAAGATCGCCGTGTTGATGCCGACGACTTCGCCGTTGAGGTTGAAGGTCGGACCGCCGGAGTTGCCGCGGTTCACGGCCGCATCCACCTGCAGGTAATCGTCATAGGGACCGGAGCCGATGTCGCGGCCGCGGGCCGAAACGATGCCGGCCGTCACCGTGCCACCGAGACCGAAGGGATTGCCAACGGCGACAACCCAGTCGCCGACGCGGACATTGTTGTCGTCGGCCCAGTTGACATAGGTGAACTTCTTACCCTTGCCGTCGACCTTGAGGACGGCGAGATCAGTGCGCGGATCCTTGCCGATCAGCTTGGCATCGAGTTCGGTGCCGTCATTCATGACCGCAACGAAGGCCTGGCCGTCGGAAACCACGTGGTTGTTGGTAACGATATAGCCGTCTTCGGAGATGAAGAAGCCGGAGCCTTGAGCGACCGGGCGCAGACGGCCCTTACCGGGACCATTCGGGCCACCCGGACCATTCTGGCCGAAGCGCCGCTGGTGGCCCTGCTGGTCGTTCGGATCCTGGCCGAACTGCTTGAAGAACCGCTTCAGCGGGTGATCGTCAGGCAGATCGTCGAAGCCGCGGCCGTTGAAATCGAAGGAGAAGCCGTCATTGTCGGCGACGGGGTTGACGCGGTTTTCGACGCGAACGGAAACGACGGCGGGTGAAACGGCATCGACGACATTGGCGAAGCTCGGCACGGCAGGCGCCTGAACCTTGACAGCTTCAGCGTAAGACCGGGTGATTTCGAGCGGAACGCCGGTTGCGAGCACAGCGGCTGCGATACCGGCGACGGTAGAAGCCTTGAGCACCGTGGCGAGGGACGGACGTCCGTTGAAATTCTTGAGCATTGGAGCACCTTCTCTTGTTCTTAGATCTTCAGACCGGCGGCGCCGGATCAGTCGATGACTTAAGATATAGGATGGCGCACCTTACTGCGAACTGTCCAGCCAATGAAAAGTTGGTAATGTTTGTGATCTCTGCTTGCCGAATTCGGGCCATCGCGACGAAGGATCGCCATCCAGCGTTACTTATCTAAAAGCTCACTCAGCTTCGCCTGCTCTTCCGGCGTCAGCTTGCTTCCGGTCGGCCTGCCTGTCCTCTTGCGCGCAAAGACGAGCAGCGACGCGCCGCCGGCAAGGACCAGCAGCACCGGGGCGCCCCAGAGCAACAGCGTCCTCACGCTGAACCTCGGCTTCAGAAGCACGAACTCGCCGTAGCGCGAGACGATATAGTTGAGCACCGCCTCATCGCTGTCGCCGTTGCTGATGCGCTCACGCACAAGCAAGCGGAGATCCTTGGCGAGCTCGGCATTGGAATCGTCGATCGACTGATTCTGGCAGACCATGCAGCGCAGTTCGGCCGATAGCGCCCGGGCGCGGGCCTCCAGCGCCGGATCCGCCAGCACCTCGTCGGGATTGACGGCGAAGGCGGAAACGGGTGCGAAGAACACGAACACGGCGACGAGGAGACGGGAGAGACGCATCATTGCGCCGGCTCCATCGCAGGAGCTGCGGCCTTCGCCTTTCGGCGCGGGGCGCCGACGCGCAGGCGCCGGTCGGAGAGCGACACGCAGCCGCCGGCGGCCATGATCAAGGCGCCGCCCCAGATGCACAGGATGAACGGCTTCCACCAGATGCGCACGACGATGCCGCCGTCCTTGGTGGCGTCGCCGAGCGAGACATAGAGCTGGCTGAGGCCGAAGGTCAGGATGCCCGCCTCCGTCGTCGGCATCTGCCGGGCGGTGTAGAGCCGCTTGGCCGACCAGGTATCGGCAATGGTGACACCGGCGCGGCGGATGGTGAAGTGGCCGCGCTCCTCGGTGTAGTTCGGTCCCCTGCCCGCTCGCATGCCGTCGAACTCAAGGCTGTAGCCACCGGCTTCGACCGTGGCGCCCGGCTTCATCTCGACGACATGTTCGCTCTGGAAGGTGGTGACGGCGACGATGCCGAGCACGCTGACGCCGAGCCCGGCATGGGCGAGCGCCGTGCCTAAGGCTGAGCGCGGCAGGCCCAACAGGCGGCGCCAGGCGATGGAGCCCGCCACCTTGCCGATGCCGGCCCGATACCAGAGATCGGCAATGGCGCCGAGGATCAGGAACAGCCCGGCCGCCAGCCCGAGCACCGATAACACCGGCCCGCCATGTTGGAGATAGAAGAAGGCCACCGCGGCAAGAAATGCCAGGCTTGCAACGGCATAGAGCCGCTGCAGGGCGCCGAGCAGATCGCCGCGCTTCCAGGCCAGCAGCGGCCCGAACGGCACGATGACGAGCAGCGGCGCCATCAGCAGGCCGAAGGTCAGGTTGAAGAAAGGCGGCCCGACGGAGATCTTGTCGCCGGTCAGCGTCTCCAACAGCAGCGGATAGAGGGTGCCGGTCAGCACCGTGCCGCAGGCGACCGTCAGGATCAGATTGTTGAGGACGAGCGCCCCTTCACGCGAGATCGGCGCAAACAGCCCGCCGGCCGAAAGCTTCGGCGCCCGCAGGGCAAACAGCGACAGCGCCCCGCCGATGAAGATCAAGAGGATCGAGAGGATGAAGACGCCGCGGGTGGGATCGCTGGCGAAGGCATGCACCGAAGTCAGCACGCCGGAGCGCACCAGGAAGGTGCCCATCAGCGACAGCGAGAAGGTCAGGATCGCAAGCAGCACCGTCCAGATCTTCAGCGCCTCGCGCTTTTCCATGACGAGGGCCGAATGCAGCAGCGCGGTTCCGGCAAGCCAAGGCATGAAGGAGGCGTTCTCCACAGGATCCCAGAACCACCAGCCGCCCCAGCCGAGCTCGTAATAGGCCCAGTAGGAGCCCATGGCGATGCCGAGCGTCAGACAGGTCCAGGCCGCCAGGGTCCACGGCCTGACCCAGCGCGCCCAAGCGGCGTCGATGCGGCCTTCGATCAGGGCTGCCACGGCAAAGGAGAAGCAGACGGAAAAGCCGACATAGCCGAGATAGAGCAGCGGCGGATGGATGGCGAGCCCGATATCCTGCAGCACCGGATTGAGATCGCGGCCCTCGGCCGGGGCCGGATCGAGCCGCAGGAAGGGATTGGAGGTCAAGAGAATGAACAGGGTGAAGGCGAGCGAGATCCAGGCTTGCACGGCAAGTACATTGGCCTTCAGCGTCTCCGGCAGATTGGCGCCGAAGATCGCGACCAGGGCGCTGAACAGCGCCAGGATCAGCAGCCAGAGCATCATCGATCCCTCGTGATTGCCCCAGACGCCCGAATATTTGTAGATCAGCGGCACCAGCGAATGCGAATTCTCCCAGACGTTCTCGACTGAGAAGTCGGAGACGACATGGGCATAGGTCAAGACGGCAAAGGCAAAGGCGACGAGCGCAAACATCACAAGTGAGCCGACGCTTGCCACATCCATCATCGCCGGATCATGGCGGCGGGCGCCGATCACCGGCACGATCGAGACGATCAGCGCCGTCGCCAGCGCCAGCACCAAAGCGTAATGGCCGATCTCGATGATCATGGCGTTGCTTTCGCCTCCTGCCCCTGGCCTGCTCCCCCTTGGCCTTCCTGCCACAGCCCCTGCTGCTTCAGCTTGTCGGCCACCTCCTTCGGCATATAGGTCTCGTCATGCTTGGCAAGCACAGTGTCGGCGACAAAGACGTTGCTGCCTGCGGCAAACATGCCCTCGGTGACAACGCCCTGGCCCTCGCGGAACAGATCGGGCAGGATGCCGGTATATCTGACCTTCACCGCATTGGCGCTGCCGTCGGTGACGGAAAACTCCACCGTCGAACCGGCGCCGCGCACGACGCTGCCGGCCCCGACCAGGCCGCCGAGCCGGATGCGGGTCTCCGGCGCCACCGGCGTCTTGGCAAGATCGGCCGGCATGTAGAAATAAGCCACCGATTGGCTGAAGGCGAACATCACCAACAACACCGCCGCCAGGATGAAACTCATCCCGCCAGCAATCACGGCAAGGCGCTTCTGCTTGCGCGTCATTGCGTCATTCCCTCCGTGGCAATGCCAAGTTCCCTGGCAAGCGCCAGCAATTGCCGGCCCTGCTCGCCGGACGGCGGAAAGGCGGCCAGCCCGCGCTTCAGGGCGTCGGCCGCGCGATTCTTATCGTTCAATACGGCGTAAGAGCGGACGAGCCGGATCCATCCCTCGAAATTGTTGGGATCCTCGCTGAGTTTGGCATCAAGGCTTTCGACCATGCCGCGGATCATCTGCTGGCGATCGCCGGCGCTCATGTTTCCAGCCGCCGCCACATCTTCCGACGTCGGTCCGCCAGGCGCAACCGGCTGAGCCGCACCGCCGTTCTTGGCGATATGTTCATTGACCAGCGGCAGCCAGGGTGCATCGGCCGGCGATTGCTGCGCCAGCGCCTCGAAAGCCCGGCGGGCCTCGTCGGCCCGTCCCGCCTGTTCCATGCTGAGCGCGATGTAGAAGCGGGCACGCGGATTATCGGGCTCCAGCGTCAGCGACTGTTCCAGCGCCTGACGCGCTTCCTCCGTCACGACGCCGTCCGAAACCGCCATCAGCGTCTCGGCAAGGCCGTCGAGCCGGATCGGGCTCGGGCCTAGAAGCCGGATCGCATTGTGGTAGGCGACCTCGGCATCGGCAATCCGCATCGTGCGGAAATAGATCGGCGCCAGTACGTCCCAGCCCTTGCCGTCGTCGGGATTCTGAGCCAGATGCCGCTCCGCCTTGGCGATCAGCACCGCCACGTCGTCGCCGGGATTTTCCAGCCGCGCTTCCAGCGGCTGCGACGGCAGATCCGGCCTGCCCGTCGTCAAATAAAGACAGAGCCCGAGCGCCGGCAGGATCAAGAGGACGAAGACTTCGGTGAGACGATGATGCCGTGCGGGTTTATCTATCGTCTCCGGCTCGCCGGCAGAGACGGCGATCAGCCGCCGGCCGATTTCGGCCCTGGCGTAATCAGCCTCCTCAGGCGTGATAAGCCCGCCAGCAAGATCGCGGTCGAGTTCGCGCAACTGGTCGCGATAAACTGCCGCCTCGCCGGCGCGGCTGTTCTGCGCCGCCTTCGCACCACGCAGAAGGGGATAGAGCAGGATGACGGCGACGGCTGCCGTCAGAACGGCAACGAGAATCCAGAACAGCATATCGGCCCAAATACGTGAAGCACACGCCTATTCCAACTGCCAAAGCCGGAATGACGAAGATTTGAGGCTATTCGCCGCAATTTAGGCTGAACGACTTCAGCCGAGCGGCGACCAGCTGCCGTCGTCGTTGCGGCAGGCCGCACCCCGTGCCACGGTTTCCTTGCCGTCGACGGTCAGCGTATGGGTATATTGCCGGCAGTTCTGCGAGCCGACCTGATAGGGTGCGGCCGCCACGACCTTGCCTGTGACCTCCTTGCCGCTCCAGACCACCGGTTGGCCGACCGCCGCCCCTTCGAGCGCCCGATACTCCGCCTCGAGGGCCCGCTGTTTGTCGCTATCGCTCAAGCTCACGCCGCTGCGGCCGACGATGCCGCCCTGGAGCGCGGTGATGAAGGCGGCCGAGGCGGAGGGTTTGCTCGAAAAAATGCCACGCGAAGCGGCACCCTTCGTCGTCGTGCAGCCGGTGAGCGCGACGGCGAGAAGAAGGATGGAAACCATCATGCCTTGCGAGCGTAGAATCATTGCGTCGAACCACGATCAGAGGTCAAATTCAGCCGATCGAAGTGCAGCGTCCCCGTGTCAGCAATGTGGCAAAGCATGCTATACATTTGCCACTATCCTTGTGACATCAAGCAGTTGGTCATGCAACATCCTTTGTGACGCCGGGCAGGATAAGCTTCGCCTTCAGCCCGCCCCATTCACCGCGGGACAGTTCGAGCCTTCCCTGGTATTCGTTGGAAATTTCGGTGACGATCGAAAGGCCCAGGCCGGTTCCAGGCTTGCTTTCGTCGAGCCTGCGGCCACGCTTCAGCGCCTCGCGGATCTGGTCGGGCTCAAGGCCGGGGCCGTCATCCTCGACGGCAAGCTCCACCCAGCGTCGACGGGCGCTCGCCTCCGCCCCTTTCACGTCCTCGCCAGCCTCGACGGCCGAAAGCCGCACCCTGCTCTTGGCGAAACGCGCCGCATTTTCCAGGAGATTGCCGACGGTTTCCTCGAGATCCTGCTGTTCCATGGCAACGGCAAGATGCGGCGGCGACACGACAAGATCGAATTCGGTATCGACGTTCAGCCGGCGCATGACGCGCACCAGCCGCTCCAGCGCCGGTTCGGCATCGGTGCGGGCGAGCACGGATTCGCGCTGGGCGGCGATGCGGGCCCGGTTGAGATAGGATTGCACCTGCCCCTGCATCGATTCCGCCTGGCTGCGCACCAGTTCGCCATGAGACTTTTCAAGGACGCGTGCCTCGTTGAGGAGAACCGCAATCGGCGTCTTCAGCGAATGGGCGAGATTGCCGACCTGCATGCGCGCCCGCTCGACGATGCGGCGGTTGCTGTCGATCAGCGCGTTGACCTCGTTGGCGAGCGGCAGGATTTCGCGCGGGAAGTCGCCCTTCAGCTGCTCGCTCTCGCCGGCGCGGATGCGCTCCAACGCGGCGCGCGCCTTGTCGAGCGGCTTCAGGCCATAGAGGATCGCCAGCGCATTGACGATCAGGCTGCCGACGCCGAAACCGGCAAGCGCCAGATAGAGGCTGTGGGAAAAGGTGCGGACATCGTCCTCGACGACGTCGACATTGCCGGTGACGCGGAAGCGCGCCGCTCGCCCGTCGGTGTCGAGCACCACTTCGGTTTCGGCCACCTGCACGCGGTTGCCGGAGGCATCAGTCACCTGGTAGTAGCGCTCATAATTCTTGTCGAAAGGCGCCTCGACGACGGAGGGTACCGGAATGAGCGCCGAGCCGAGAGAGGGCGAGACCAGCGGCGCGGTGGTATAAGTGCCGAGCGGCTCCACTACCCAATACCAGCCGGTCTTCGGCTGGGCGAAACGCAGGTCGCCGAGCTGCGGGCTGCCGCTCAACGCCCCCTGATCGCCGATCGTCACCGAATTGATGACGTTATAGAGCTGCGCCCGCAGCAGATCCTGAAAACCGCGTTCGGCGCTCTTACGGTAGAGCGTCGAGATCAGCAGGCCGATCACCACCAGGGCCACCGTCGACCAGACCGTGGTCAGCAGCAACACGCGTGCGGTGAGCGACTTAATTCGCATGTTTCGGCGCTTGGATGCGGTAGCCGAGACCGCGCACCGTTTCGATCAGATCGACGCCCATCTTCTTGCGCAGACGGCCGACAAAGACCTCGATCGTGTTGGAATCGCGGTCGAAATCCTGATCGTACATGTGCTCGACGAGCTCGGTGCGCGAGACGACCTCGCCCATGTGATGCATGAGATAGGCGAGCAGGCGATATTCGTGCGAGGTCAGCTTCAGCGTCGTGCCGTTGACTGTCGCCTTCGACGATTTGGTGTCGAGCCGCACCGGCCCGCAGACGATCTCGGAGGATGCGTGGCCGGCGGCGCGCCGGATCAAGGCCCGAATGCGCGCCAGAACTTCCTCGACATGGAAAGGCTTGGTGACATAGTCGTCGGCGCCGGCGTCAATGCCAGCGACCTTGTCGCTCCAACGGTCGCGCGCCGTCAGGATCAAGACCGGCATGCCGCGGCCGGCGCCGCGCCATTTTTCGAGCACCGTCACACCGTCCATCTCCGGCAAGCCGATATCGAGAATGATGGCGTCATAGGGTTCGGTGTCGCCGAGGAAATGGCCCTCTTCGCCGTCGAACGCCTGGTCGACGACATAGCCCGCCTCCTTCAATGTGTCGGTCAGCTGCCGGTTCAGGTTGACGTCGTCTTCGATTACCAGGATGCGCATCGGTCCGCCTTCGTCCGCTTCAAATCGATCATGTTTGAATAGACCGATTCCGCTTACATCGGAACCTTTACCGTTACCTTGCGTGGACGCTGGCCATTGCCCGACACGAGAACGGTAATGATGCAGCTATCGCCCACCGGTTGCACGGATAGGAGCTGCCCGCCCGTCTGTTCGACGACCTGGGCTGCGGCGGCGCTGCAATCGCCAGCAACGCGCAGGACGAGGGTGCCCGCGCCGTCCGGTGAGGGCGCCGATGCCACCAGTCCGGCGGCCACTACTGCGACGCTCAGAGGAAAGGCCATGTCTTACGCTTTCAAGGTAATTCCAACTTGCTGCGAATATGTACCCACGCGACCTGAATGGCAAATGAATGCGCTGTAATACAGGGCGTTTAGAACCATTCTCGCCTGTTCGACAAAAACGATTCCTGCGATCGGAAACCACGTTCGCAGCAGGCAGAGGCGGCGCTTTCTCCGCTCCCCAAATGAACCTCGCCAGACGGGATCAATGCCTTTGCCATCGCGCCGCGGGCAAGTCGACCGGTGGTCGGCGATTGGGCCACAGCGTTACCGGGAAAGCGGCGGCAAGCCGGTCGATATCGCCGATTTCCGTGCGCAGCAGGTCGTCCTGAAATTGTATCGGCCGATCTCTATTTCCGGCTGGAGAAAAAGCGCCGGGCTGCAATCCGAATCGACGGCGGCTGCTTTCACCGGGGGATCGAAACTGTTATGGCTTGGTTGCTCCCGTTTCAGGCCGTTTCAGCACCGATGCTCATTTCCTTTCGCTTCCGCTCGGCGCAGACGGTCATCGTCCTCGCCGTCACCCAGCTGATCGGCTGGGGCACGACCTTCGACATGCTCGGAGTCATGGGCCGCATCGTGGCGGCCGATCTTGGCATGGCGAACGAGGTGGCGTTCGCCGGCCTGACGATCATGATGATGGTCAGTGCGATCCTCGGTCCGGTGACCGGTCGCTGCCTTGCCCACTATGGCGCCGCCCGGGTGCTTTCGGCGGCTTCTGTGACCTTTGCGCTCGGCCTCTCTCTGCTTGCCGGCGCAAACGGCGTCATTCTCTATTCCGCCGCCTGGATGGTGATCGGCGTCGGCGGCGCGCTTGGCCTGTCGGCGCCCGCCTACACTGCAGTCGTGGAGCGCGAAGGGATGAACGGCAAGCGCGTCATCGCCGTCCTGATGCTGTTCACCGGGCTCTCGAGCGCTGTCTTCTGGCCGATCCTCAGCCTGCTCAACGACACCTTCGGGTGGCGCCTGACCTTCCTCATCTGCGCGGCGCTACAATTGTTCCTATGCCTGCCGTTGCATCTTTCCGCCCTGCCCAGCCCGATCGCCGCCCAGGTCGGCGGCGGCGCGGCCGACATCGCCCCGGTGACGCTGTCGAAGGCGGCGCGGCGCAGAGCCTTTCTGCTGATCGCCGCCTCGACGACCATCACCACCTTCATCACCTTCGGCATCTCGCCATCGCTGCTGGAGATCTTCCGCCAGTCCGGCGCCTCGCCGGCTTTCGCGCTGCAACTCGGCTCGGCCCGCGGCATTCTCGGCATCTCGGCACGGTTCCTCGACATGCTGCTCGGCCGGCGCGGTAATCCGATCCTCAGCGCCGCTACTGGCATCGGGCTGATGCTGACGGGCTTCCTAGTGATGCTGGTCGCCAGTCCTTCGACGCCGCTGCTCGTCACCTTCATCCTGTTCTACGGCTTCGGCGCCGGCGTGATGACCGTCGCCCGCGCGCTTCTGCCGCTGGCCCTGTTTTCGCCGCGCGAATTCGGCCTGCAGTCGGCCCGATTGTCGCTGCCGCAAAACCTTGCCAATGCCGTCGCTCCCGTCGTCTTCACCGCCATCCTCGATCGCGCCGGCACCAGCCCGGCGCTATTCGCCGCAGCCGTGCTTGCGGCATTGTCGCTGGCTTTCGTGATGATGCTGATGACGCTGGTGCGTGGCGCGCAGTCATTGCAGCCGAGCCCCGCCACCTCGTAGGCAGGCGGATTTGCGAATCTTCTGAATCGCTTGCCGCGGCTTTTGTAAAAGGCGCCTTCAGTGGCTCAGAAGTTTATTCAACTGTGCGATTCTACTCCAGAAGATCGCTCATCCAATCGAAGCTTAAGCACTGCCCGGCTCGAGCCAATCGATTGCAAGTTCAGAGCGGCCGCGTCACCGCCGTGCGGCTGTCGTAATCGGCAGCGATGCGCTTTTCCCGGAGGGGACGCACGCGCTCGATCGAACGCTGGTAATCGGGGTGCGCCTTGTAAGCGGCGAGAGCCGCCGCATCATCGAATTCGCCATAGACCACAAGATCGATCTCGGTGCCCAGCTGATCGGTCTTCACGTTCGTACCGATTTCCAGCAGTCGCGCGTGCGGAATGCCGGTCAGGATCGAAAGTCCCGCCCTCACCTCCTCCAGATGTTCCTCCTGCACGGTGAAGAAGACGATATGGCGGATCACGCGGAAGCTCCTGTCAGATTCCAGAGGGTTGGCCCGCGCGATAACACGCGCGCCGCAGGCCTTCAACCGCGCGGCCGGTCCTGCGCGGCATCCGGACGCAGTGCCGCATGGAAGGCCATGGCGTAACCCGCAAGCTTCTCGGCCCGGTCGGTGCCGTTGACGATGCGGCGCGCATTGACCCAATCCTCGGTCGTCGCATTCAGGTGATCGGCGAGTTTGTGACCGGTAAAGCTGCCCTGCAGCATGCCTTCGATCAGGATCGTCACCGCCGCATCCATCTCCATTGCCCGATCGGGATCGGCGACGAGATCGATGCCGGTCAGCGCACTCATAGTCTCGTAATTCCGTTTATGGGTGAGCTGCACCAGTCCGCGCCCGAGCCAGCAGCGACCATGCTCGTCCGGCCGCCAGTAGGGCGTCTTCACCCAGGAGAGCCGGCCCGCGGCAAAGGCGATTTCTAGGATCTCGACTGCGCGCAGATCGCTTTCGGCCAGCGTCTCGCGCACCGGCTGCATCGTATAGGCGGTTTCATGATAGGCTGTGGCAAGGATATAGGCGAGCCATCGGCGATCGGCCTGGGTGAACCGCTTTTCCCAGGCGTCGAGAATCGCCGTCATGCCCACCACCTGAGGCTGAGTCAGCCCGCCTTTGAAAAGCTCTTGGCGCACCGCATCAAAAAAGAATACACGGTCCATGTGGACAACCATTCCGCGCTTCCCGTAAACGTTACGGTTAAAATCGTCTTAATCGATTAAAATAAACTTAATCGTTTTAAGTGCCTAAGCCCCTGATTTACATTCCTTTTGGCTTATGCGATGCATTTTCTTGCCCTGAAGCCTTACCACCACAAGAGGAGACTTCCGATGCAGGCGCCCGCCAACACACAGCCCACTATTCCCCAGCATGTCCTCGACCAGATGGAAAATGAGTGGCGCCAGATTCGCCCTGAGCGCGAGAATACCCGTCCGAGCCAGCAGCCTCAACAGCAGCGCTGAGAAATACAGCAAAGCGGTGCGGATGTAAGGCCCGGGCTCATTGCGCTGCGGCCTCAAGCCGGTTTCCAGCGACCGGGTGAAGAGGCTCTGTTCCTAAGTGCGCGCCATTAGAACCAGAGCACCCTGAATGCCGCAGACGCCTTCCTCAGCCAGCGTCTGCGCCTCCGCCTCAGCACAGCCGGCCCGCATGAGGCCGAACGCGACGCATCGATCCAGCGGATGAAATAACCAGCGGTCGCCGAGAAAAACCGCTCACGGGTGTCGTGGAGCGCGAAGGCGCCGACGAGGCAGATGCGGCCGCCGGCGCGGAAGTAGTCATTGACATTGACCCACATTGCCGCGATCGCCTGACGGGCGTCGTCATGCGACAGCGGCCGATGTCGCCTGCGACGCGATTTAAAGACCGAGCTCGGTTAGGCCGGGGTGGTCATCCGGCCGCCGGCCGAGCGGCCAGTGGTATTTGCGCTGTGTTTCCCGAATCGGCAGATCGTTGATGCAGGCAAAACGGCGCTGCATCAAGCCCGTCGCGTCGAATTCCCAATTCTCATTGCCGTAGGAGCGGAACCAGTTGCCGCTGTCATCGTGCCATTCATAGGCAAAGCGGACGGCAATGCGATTATCGGTAAAGGCCCAGATTTCCTTGATCAGCCGGTAATCCAGCTCCTTGGCCCATTTGCGGGTGAGGAAAGCGACGATCTCGGCGCGGCCGTTGATGAATTCGGCGCGGTTGCGCCAGCGACTATCCGGCGTATAGACGAGCGAGACGCGCTCGGGATCTCGACTGTTCCAGCCGTCCTCAGCGAGACGAACCTTCCGGGTGGCGGTCTCGAGGGTGAAGGGCGGGACGAGGCTGGACATGATCTTTCTCCTGTATTGAGTTGACTGTAGCGATTGGTAAGAACATCAGCGAGCATCATGCTCACCTACCTTCTCCGCGGTCGAGATTGCGGCTCCAGCGCAACGGCAGGGCATCCGGGCGAAGCACGATGCTCTCGGGCTTAAAACGCCACAGCCTTTCGGCCCTTTCAAAGCTGGCGAGTTCAGGCGAAGACAGCAATATTTCGGCCCTTCCGGTGATCTGCAGCATATCGCCGGTTTCGAAATCGACGAAGACCAGCCCGGCCGTCGGATTAACGAGAAGATTGCCGAGCGTGTTGAAGAACCGGTTGCCGGGAAAATCGGGGATGGTCAGCACGCCGTCGGTACCGAGCCGCGCGAAGCCGGCATTGCCGCCGCGATGGGAGACATCCACCTGCCGCTCACCATTCTCACGATCGACATAGGAGGCGACGAAAAACGTATCGGCGCTCCCGATCATCCGCCGCGCCCGGTCGTCGAGGCTGACGGAGCGAAGCGGCCGCATCGAGGTGGGCTTATCGGGATCGCGGACAAAGACGGCTGAGCGCGGCTGGATATATTGCGGGCAGTTGCCGAAGCTCTGGCCGACCCGCAGGCGGAAAGCCTCGGCATCCGTCCTGCGGATCACGCCGTTCAGCCGATTGCGCCTGCGGGTCTCGAGCTGGATGCCGAGCAGCGCGATCGCGTCTCCATCTTCCATGCCTGCGTCGGCAGGATCGTCCGGGTCGCGGCGCAGATCCACGTCGAGAGCCTCCGGCACCGGCGAGGACATGAATCCCGGGCGCCCCGCCCGCACCGTCGCCCAGACATTGCCCTTGGCGTCGACCGCGCCGAGCACGACGAAAGGCAGCATCGGAAAGAAGGCGCGGTGCTGTTCGGGCATGGCCTTGCGAATGAAATTGCGCCCTGGCCCGTCCATGCGGTCGACCACGCCGATACTGCGCTGCATGGCAAGTTCGCCCTCATGCCAGGGCGATGCGGCACCCTGTCCTGTCTCATTCAGCATCATGGCCTCCTTGTGGGATTATCGGGAAGCCGGGACGGCAATCCGCCCCGGCGACTGTTCATGCGGCAAGGCCGATCTTCGTCTTCCGAAAGCCGACGAAACTTGGCAGCGCCTCGATGCGCGCAAGCCATGCGCGGACGCTCGGATAGGCCGAGATATCGACATTGCCCTCCGGCGCATTGGCGATGTAGCTGTAAAGCGCGATGTCGGCAATCGTCGGCCTGTCGCCGAGCAGGAAGCTGTCGCCGCCGAGCTCCGCCTCGACCAGTGCGAGGATGCGGTGCGCCCGGGCAATCACCTCCTCCGTACGGAAATCAGCGCCGAAGACAGTGACCAGACGGGCCGCACACGGCCCGTAGGCAATCTCGCCCGCGGCGACCGACAGCCATTTCTGTATCCGCGCCGCAGCAACCGCTTCCTCCGGCAGCCAATCGGTGCGGCCGTATTTGCGCGAGAGATAGACGAGGATGGCGGAGGAATCGGCAATGATCGTGCCGTCGTCATCGAGAACCGGCACCTGGCCAAAGGGATTGAGCTTGAGGAACTCCGGCGTTTTGTGGGCGCCTGCCGCCAGGTCGACCTCGAACAGTTCATAGGGCACATCAAGCAGCGACAGGAAAAGATGGGCACGATGCGAATGGCCGGATAGCGGGTGATGGTAGAGTTTCATGATGGCTCCTCTGGCAACGAAGGCGATTAGCGATGGCTGCTCGGAACCATCGGCAGCGAATCTACGGCCTTCCGCTGAGTTGGAGTAGAATGCTAATCTGAAAGACAGATTTCCAATTTATGGAAGGATAGGATGGACCGCCTCGAAGCCATGACCGTGCTTCTCACCGTCGTCGAACAAGGCAGCCTGTCGGCCGCCTCGCGGCATCTGCACTCGCCGCTTGCCACCGTCAGCCGCAAGGTTTCAGAACTCGAAGCACATCTGGGCGCCCGGCTCTTGCAACGGACCAACCGGAAGATCGGGTTGACGGAGGCCGGCCGCGCCTATGTCGAGGCGGCGCGGGAGATTCTCGACCGCTTGGAAGAGGCGGAGCGGACGGCGGCCGGCGAATACCGCGCACCGAAGGGTGAGCTGACGATGACGGCGCCGATCGTCTTCGGTCGGCTGCATGTCCTGCCCATCGTCGTGGATTTTCTGAAGGCCTATCCCGATATCAATCTCAGGCTGATGCTGGGCGACCGGCTGGCGAACCTCGTCGAGGATCATATCGATCTGGCGCTCAGGATCGGCAATCTGGCCGATAGCAGCCTGATCGCCACAAGGCTCGGCGCGATCCGCCGCACGGTCTATGCAAACCCGGATTATGTTGCCCGGCACGGCGCAATCCGCCACCCCAGCGATCTTTCGGTGCATGACTGCATCACGTTCGAAGGCATGGCCTCGACGCGAAGCTGGACATTCGTCGAGGGCAAACGCGACCTCGTTGTGCCGATCCGATCACGACTTGCCGTCAACACCGCCGAGGCGGCCGTGGATGCAGCCGTCGCCGGTCTTGGCATCACCCGCGTGCTCTCCTACCAGGCCGCCCGCGCCGAGAAGGCAGGCCTGCTGGCGCCACTGCTTGCCGATTTCGAACCGCAGCCGGCGCCGGTGCATCTCGTCTATCCCTCGCAGGGGCTGGTGCCACTGAAACTGCGGGCCCTCATCGATTTCGCGACGCCGCGCCTGCGCGTCGCGCTGAAGTAGCCCGCAGCTTCAGGCCAGCTTGCCCTCTTCCGCCTTATAGAAATACTGGCTGGCGACCAGCCAGCCTTTCAGTGGCCTGAGCGGCGGAATGCAGGTGGCGAGCATGAAGGGACCGGTGACGAGAAGATGCGCCCAGATCGGCGCCGAGAAAGCCACCTCCAGCCAGACGCCGAGCAACACGCTCGGGATGCAGGCGAAGCAGATGACGAAGAAGGCCGGGCCGTCAGCCGGATCGGCGAAAGAATAATCGAGGCCGCAGGCTTCGCACTGCGGCTGCAGCGTCAGGAAGCCCTTGAACATATGACCCTGCCCACATCGCGGGCAGCGCCCCCTGATGCCGGTCTGCATCGGAGGAAGCGGGGGATATTCCGTGTCCATGATGATTGATCCTATCTCACGGCTCATTCAATGCCGCGCAATGTATGCATTCAATACAAATACATTGTACGGAAGACACCGATCAATCTGCCAGATTGCCGCAGAAGCCCCCGAACGATCAAGGGGCCGGTCGCAGATGGGCGCAAACCATTCGAAGAGCGGCCTGGCAGGCCGCGACGCAGCCGGATCAAAAGAACGAAGCCGCCATCTCCGGCGGTCCTTCCAGCGCGTGGGCCATGAACTCCAATGCGCCTTGCAATTTCTGGCGTGCAATCGGGCCGCCGAGGCAGACCCGGACGGCCTCGGGCGCGGCACCCTCGACCGTGAAGGCATCGCTTGCCACCACGCCGATGCCAGCGGAATGCATATGGCTGCCGAAGGTGGAACGGGTCCAGCCGTTGGCCAGAGGCAGCCAGATATTGAAGCTGATCGGATCGGCGCGGTAGCTGCCGGCGGGCAGAACGGCGGCGACCATCTGCTGGCGGGCGCCCGCCTCTGCGCGAATGAAGCGGAGGATCGCATCAGCCGTGCCATCCTCGATCCAGCGGGTGGCGAGTGCCATATTCAACGGCGAGGCCATGACATTGTTTGCGCGCATGGAGCTGACGAAGGGCCACACCGCCCTGGTGTCGGGCGCCACAACATAGGCAAGGCGCAGGCCCGCGCCGAGGCATTTCGCCAGGCCGCCAATATGCCAGGTCAGATCGGGCGCCGTCGCCGCAATCGGCGCAGGCCCTTCTTGCGGAATGAAGCCGTAGGCATCATCCTCGACGATCGGCAGGTGATATTTGCGGGCGACGGCTGCGATTTCCTCACGGCGTCCGGCGGGAATCGTCAGCGTCGTCGGGTTCTGCAGCGTCGGATTGAGGTAGAGCGCCTTCGGCTTCAACCGCTCGCAGGCCGCGGCCAAAGCATCCGGCCGGATTCCATCCCCGTCCATCGGGAGGCCGGCAAGATTGAGCCGCAACTGGGCTGCGATCGAGCGCATCCCGGGATAGGTGATGATTTCCGAAAGTACGGTCTCGCCGGGCTTGGCCAGCAGGCCGAAGATTGCCAGGAGAGCCGGATGGGCGCCCGGCGTGACGAAGAACCGCTCCTGCGAGGGCGTCAGACCGCGGCGGCCGAGCCAGGCGGCGGCGGCCTCCTTGTCCACGACTGAGCCGCCGAAGCCTTGATAACGCAAAAGCGGGATCAGACTCGCGGCTACCGCCGACATGCCTTCACGCATGCGGGCGATCAACTCCAGATCGTCCGGTTCCGGCGGTAGGTTCATCGAGAAGTCGACAACCGACGCACGGCGGGGATCGGGCGCGTAATCGGCGCCTAAGTCCTGGTGCTGCCTGACGGCAGCGCCGGTGACGAAAGTGCCTCGACCGACATGGGAATCAACGAGGCCGCGCTTCTGCGCCTCGACATATCCTCTCGCCACCGTGGTGAAATCGACGTTCAGCCGTTTGGCAAGTTCGCGCTGCGGCGGCAGCCGGTCACCTGCTACCAAGTGACCGCCGCGCAGATCCATTTCGATCAGATCGGCGATCGCCATGTAGCGCGGGCTGCTGCTGCGGCTGAGATCGGGATGCCAGTCCTTCATGTCGTGATCCGTGCACGTCTGATTCCTGGATTGACTGTATATTGTTGCGCAGCGCCCTACCACCCCCGCATAGTCCGGTATTCCTCGATGCCAGGAGAGGCGGTGGCGGAAATTCCCGCCGCTCCAACCTTGCCGCCGCCCCTTCATCTCCTTACCTATGGAAGGAGAAGTGCCGGCTTTCGGCGTTGCGCGGCGGCGCCCATCGGGATGAAAGCATGAATATCGATCCTATCTTGCGGTCAGTCGTGGCCGTCCGTTCCACCATTCCGGAAGATGCTTTCACGGCGGAGACGCTGGGCACCGTCCGCGAGGGCAGCGGCGTGGTCATTCGCGACAATGGGCTGGTGCTGACTATCGGTTATCTCATTACCGAGGCCGAGGAAGTCTGGCTGACGACCCTGGACGGCCGGGTGGTTCCCGCCCATCCGCTTGCCTATGACCAGGAGAGCGGTTTCGGACTGGTGCAGGCGCTCGGCGCTCTGAACGCGCCGGCGGTGGATTTCGGCGATGCGGCCGCGGCCAAGCCCGGAGATCCCGTCGTGCTTGCCGACGGCATTGGCGAATATGTCCAGGCAAACATCGTGGCCCGGCAGGAATTCGCCGGTTATTGGGAATATCTGCTGGATGAGGCGATTTTTACCGCGCCGGCTCATCCCGCATGGGGCGGCGCGGCGCTGATCGGCGCGGACGGCAAGCTTCTCGGCATAGGTTCGCTTCGTCTGCAGATGAGCCAGGACGGCGAGGTGGCCGATATCAACATGATCGTTCCGATCGATCTTTTGCCGCCTATCCTGGACGATCTCTTGAACCGCGGCCAGGTCAACAAACCGCCGCGGCCCTGGCTCGGCGCATTCTCCGCCGAAAGCAGTGGCGGCGTGGTGGTGATGAGCGTCGCCGAAGGCGGCCCGGCCGCCGAGGCCGGCCTGCGTCAGGGCGATATCATTTCGGAAATCCGCGACGAAGAGGTCGATGGCCTAGCCGATTTCTACCGCAAGCTCTGGAGCAGCGGCCCAGCCGGCGCCGAGATTCCGATGCGGATTCTGCGCAACGGCCGGGAGGCCTGGCTGCGGATCAAATCCGCCGACCGCAACAGCTTCCTGAAAAAGCCGCAGCTGCAGTAGGTCGCGCCCCGGCTGGCCTCGCAAGAGGGACCGGTCATCCGGCGCGCCTGTTCGACGCATGTTCTCTCGTTGACTTGGAGCTGCCGTTGAAAGATGCTGCCGGCCAGCCTAGGATGAACGGAGTTTGAGGTCCATGTTCGATCATATCTCCATCGGCGTCAAAGATCTCGAAAGAGCCCGCCGCTTCTACGACGCGGCGCTGGCGCCGCTCGGATATGAACGCCTGTCGAATTCCGACGGCATGATCGGCTACGGTTTCGAACAGGTCGGCCTCTGGGTGATGCAGGTTGCGCGCCCCGTTGTCGCCGACATGCAGTCCGGGCTGCATTTCTGCTTCGTCGCGCCGGACGAGGCTGCGGTCGACGCGTTCTATGCGGCTGCGATCGCCTCCGGCGGCACGGACAACGGCGAACCAGGCATCCGGCCGGATTACGGCCGCTTCTATTATGCCGCCTTCGTCATCGATCCGGACGGCTACCGCCTCGAGGCCTATTTCCACAAAGGCGAAATATAACGGCCGTCGGGCCGCAGCTCTTGAGGGGCCGTGGACAGCCCTCGCCCGTCAGCCAGCCTGTCGGGCGGCGCAATGATCATCATGCCCAGCATCTCGGAGGTGCGAGCTGTGCCTGCGCCAGAGCCTCTGTCAGCCGCGAAAATCCCGTTGCGTTGCTCCGGCGAAAGGCGCATTGTTTCAGCTTCGGCAGCCATCGCACGGGCGCTGCCGACTGAGGGTTTCATAACCCCCGCCCCGACGAAAGGAGGACGTCGATGTCTTCCACTTCCGATAAGCCCTATCTGACGTCATCCGATCTCGACATGCTTCAGGGTGTGCTCGACGCCGCCGGCTATACAACAAAAATCCCGGTCGAGGACGAACAGGCCTGCAACGCCGCAGCCATGCTGCTGATCAAGCTGTTCCAGGAGGGCGTCACCTCGCCGGCCATGCTCTTACAGGCGCTCGAATACCATTTCGGCAAACCGAAGAAGCAACCGAAACCGGTCACCCCCGTCTGCAACCGCTATGCGATCCAGGGATTGCCGCGCGAACGCCGAACCAAGCCGCCGGTCAAATTCTGCAGGCGGGTAACGCGCGGCCAACAGCTTTCAATACCAGTCCAACGGGAGATCCATCCATGGCAAAAGGACAGCTGAGAAGCAATCGCGAGGCCCGCAAGCCGAAGAAGGACAAGCTGGCGACGAAGCCGGAAACCAGCTTCGCCGGACAGATGAAGACGGCGGCCCAAACCGCGCCTCAGGGCAGCGGCGCGCCCAAGGGCGGCGGTCAGCCTCACCGGTAGCTGGTTACATCAGCCGGTTTGCCCGGCTCCTGCACTTCCACCAGATAGCGCCAGCAATCCGGCCGCGAACCGTCGACGTCGTCGAAACCATACGACTTCGCCATCCCGCCGCTCGACAGCGACTGGCCGTTCCAGCGGGCGCGGTCGGGATCGGCTGACAGGGCCGCTACGGCACGGCCGATGAAGCGCGGAGTTTCGGAAATGGCGAAATGCGGCTGCACCTTGGTCGCGTCGCGCCAATTCTCCTCGCTCACGCCATAGGCCTCTAGCATCATTTCCGAGCGCAGCCAGCCGGGGGTGATCGAAACGGCGGTGGCGCCGTATTTGGCTAAGTCCTGCGCATGAGCCCAGGCCATGCGGGTGACGCCCGTCTTGACGAGGTCGTAGAAGGGCGAGAGCCGGTAATGCGTGGCATTGTATTCTGCCGTGCCGTCGGTTACCTCCACCAGCAGCCCGCCCGGCCGCTCGATCATCAGCGCCAGCGCGTAATGGGCGGTGATCAAATGCGTCTCAATGCCGAGCCGCAGCATGCGCAGGCCCTTGTCCAGCGAATGCTCCCAGACCGCCTTGTCCCATTCAAACAGCTTTTCGCAGCCCCAGATGTCATTGACGAGGATGTCGAGCCGGCCGACTTCCGTCCGGATGCGCGCGACGAGCGCCTCGACCTCATGCGGAACGAGATGATCCACCTGCACGGCAATGCCCTTGCCGCCAGCCGACGTCACCAGCTCGGCCGTCTCCTCGATCGTTTCCGGCCGCATATATTCGGATTGCCCGGCGCGTGTTGTGCGACCCGTCACATAGACGGTGGCGCCGGCAGCGCCGAGTTCCACCGCAATGCCTCGGCCGGCGCCACGCGTCGCGCCCGCCACCAAGGCCACTTTCCCCTGCAAATCCGCTGTCACGTTTCCATCCTCCACGCTAGAACCGAGAGCCGGTCGATTGCCACCGGCCTTATTGAATATAAACGAATGTTTGTTCATATTAAAAATGAACGCAAGAGGAAATTCATGCCGCGCCGCCGCACCCTTTCCGACGAACAACTTCTCGCCATGGTGCTGGCCCTGATCCATGCCGAAGGGCCGGATGCAGCAACGTTTGCTGCGGTGGCGAAGGCGAGCGGCCTTTCCGGTTCAACACTGGTTCAGCGTTTCGCGACAAAGGCGGCGATGTTGCGCGCCGCGCTACTGTACGCCTGGGACCGGCTGGATGCGGAAACAGAGCGGCTTGCCGGCAGCGTGGCGAAAACGCCGGAGGGCGCCGTCGCGCTGCTCGTCGGCCTGTCGCAGGATTACGGCGACGATGCCGCCGCCTATGGTGAGGGATTGCTGGTCCTGCGCGAGGATTTTCGCGATCCGGCGCTGCGCGCCCGAGGTGCGGCCTGGGGAACGACGCTGACGGCGGCGATCGCACAATGTTTCGGCTCGGCGAAGGCGCCGGAAACGATCGCCCGACTGATGCTGTCACAATGGCAGGGATCGCTCACCTGGTGGGGCTTTGGCGCAGGCGGTCCGGTGGACGCCTATGTGGAGACGGAATTGCGGCGCTTCCTGTCAGCAGTGGAATTATGACCGCCGCTCACGCTTCTTCTTCATCCTTTTCCGCGCCCACGGTCAGCGGCCAGTCAACGACGTAATCCTCGAGATCGTCGACATCGATCTCGTTTTCATTGATCGTGCGGCCGCGGGCGGAAATGCCGGCGGCGTGGACGGTCTCGGGATCGCCGGAGACAAGGGGATGCCACCAGTAGAGATCGCGGCCCTCATTAATCAGCCGGTAGCCGCAGGTCGGCGGCAGCCAGGCGATCTCGGGCACGTTCTCCCTGGTCAGCTGCACGCAGTCCGGCACGAAATCCCAGCGGTTCTCATAGCTGGAGCAGCGGCAGCTGTGGCCGTCCAGCAGTTTGCAGCTGACCGAGGTGAAATAGATATCGCCGCTATCCCATTCCTCGAGCTTGTTGAGACAGCAGAGGCCGCAGCCGTCGCAGAGGCTTTCCCATTCGGCGGAGGTCATTTCGGCAAGCGTCTTCTTCTTCCAGAAGGGCAGATCGTTCATCGTCCGTTTCTTGCAACAGCGGCCCGCAAAATCACGTGACCGCCACTCTATCTCTCTTGTTATCCGCGGCAAAATCAATCAATTCTTCAGCATGCTCCTGGTATCGGAGAGCTTTCGGGCGATCGGGCCTCGCGCTTTCGTCGCTTCCGGCGACCGGACATGAGGCAAGCGCGATCAGGCGGGAATACAGGACGTGCAGGATCCGGACAACCCTGAAAAAGGGCCTGAAAAGGAAGCAGACAAGCGAACCGGTGACACGGTGGGTAGGCGGCCGACCAGGAGCCGCCACATTCTGCTGCGCATCGATTCGTGGATCGATTCGACCGTCTGGAACGCCGGCTTCCGCGCCGCAGAGATCTGGGAAGACACCACCATCTTCTTCCGCCGCTTCCGCGTGCGCGGCTGGAAACGCATTGTCTTCGAGCTCGCCGGCGAAGGGCTGACCCTCGGGGCGGCCGGCGCGGTGCTGATGCTGGTGCTTGCCCAGCCGGCCTTCGAGGCGACCAAGGAGGACTGGCGCAATCGCGGCGATTTCGCCGTCACTTTCACCGACCGCTACGGCAACGTCATCGGCCATCGCGGCGTCATCCACCAGAATTCCGTACCGATCGACGAGCTGCCGGATTCCCTGATCAAATCCGTCCTTGCCACCGAAGACCGGCGCTTCTTCGACCATTTCGGCATCGACGTGGTCGGCCTCTTCCGCGCGATGGTGACCAACGCCCAGGCCGGCGAAGTCGTGCAGGGCGGCTCGACGCTGACGCAGCAGCTGGCCAAGAACCTCTTCCTTTCCAACGAGCGCTCGCTCGACCGCAAGATCACCGAAGCGTTCCTGGCCCTGTGGCTCGAGGCAAACCTTTCCAAGAAGGAAATCCTCTCCACCTATCTCGATCGCGCCTATATGGGCGGCGGCACCTTTGGCGCTGCTGCGGCGGCGCAGTTCTATTTCGGCAAGAATATCACCGATGTGAACCTTGCCGAGTCGGCGATGCTGGCCGGCCTGTTCAAGGCGCCGGCCAAATATGCGCCGCACGTAAACCTGCCGGCGGCGCGTGCGCGCGCCAACGAAGTGCTGACCAATCTCGTGCAGAGCGGTCTGATGACCGAAGGTCAGGTGATCGCCGCCAGACGCAATCCGGCGACCGTCGTCGATCGCAACGAGGTGGAATCGCCGGATTTCTTCCTCGACTGGGCTTTCGACGAAGTGCAGCGGCTTTCGCCGCGCTTCCACCAGCACTCGCTGATCGTGCGCACGACGATCGACATGGGCATCCAGAAGGCGGCCGAAGATGCGGTCGAGACGTCGCTGCGCGAATATGGCGAGGCTTATCACGCCAAGCAAGGCGCCATGGTGATGATCGAGAACGGCGGCGCCGTACGCGCCATGGTCGGCGGGCGGGATTACGGTGAGAGCCAGTTCAACCGCGCCACCAAGGCGCTGCGTCAGCCCGGCTCCTCCTTCAAGGTCTATACCTACGCGCTGGCGATGGAGAGCGGAATGACGCCGCAGACGACGATCGTCGACGCGCCGATTTCCTGGGGCAATTGGAGCCCGCATAATTACGCCAACCGCTATGTCGGCCGCATCACGCTCGAGACGGCGATCGCCCAGTCGATCAATACCGTGCCGGTGCGGCTTGCCAAGGAAAAGCTCGGCATCCAGCCGATCCGGGCGATGGCGAAAAACCTCGGCGTCGAAACGCCGATCCGCGACGACGTCACAATCCCGATCGGGACATCGGAGGTGACGGTGCTGGATCAGGCGACAGCCTATGCCACCTTCCCGGCCGGCGGTTATCAATCACGCCGCCACGGCATTACCCAGATCCTCGATTACGAAGGCGATGTGCTCTACGACTTTGATCGTGACGAGCCGGCGCCGAAACGCGTGCTGTCCGAGCAGGCCGATGCCTACATGAACCAGATGCTGTCGCGGGTCCCCTATGTCGGCACGGCACGAAAGGCGGCACTCGACAACGGCATCCTGACAGCCGGCAAAACCGGCACGACCCAAGCCTATCGCGATGCCTGGTTCGTCGGCTTCACCGGCAATTACACCTGCGCCGTCTGGTTCGGCAATGACGACTATACCTCGACCAACAACATGACGGGCGGCTCACTGCCTGCGATGACCTTCAAGCGCGCCATGGACTACGCCCATCAGGGTGTGACGTTGCGCCCCATCCCCGGCGTCGAACCCCCCCCGCCCTCGGAAAAGGATCTCGCCAAGACCGCCGCCGCCAAGCCGCAGGACGGATTGCCGCAGCTCATCCGGCCGCGCATGCTCTCGGTGCAATCGACAAACATTCTCAAGAAGCTCGGAGAGAAGTTGAAGGCCGCCGCGCCGCCGACGCCGCAGAAGGTGGCGAGTGCGGATTAGGAGCTGCGTGGAAGTGTCGCTTTTCTCTGTCTCCGCGAGCATGCAGACGAGACCAGCCGCCTCTGGACAGATCGGCGTTCATTCCCACCCGGCATTCCACCCTGCCAGAATCAGTGTTAACCCTGTCATCCCGGTTTCCAAGGTCATGACGTGTTTCGATTCCCCCTTTTCATCCTGATCACGCTGATCGTCGCCTTTGGCGGCGGGATCATGATTTCGCTTTATGCGCTGGATGCGACACAGGGTTTCGGCGCGATCAAGCTCGGCGCCTGGGAGGCTTTTCCGGCGTTGCAAACAGTCGATGCCGACCCTTACGCCAAGTCGCATCGGGCACGCGCCGGCAAGCTGCTCTACGGCAGCGCCGAGGGCCTGACCTTCACGGCGAGCGTTGACGACGAAGGCGCACGGCTGAATGCCGGCTGCCGCTACCGCCTCAGCGGACAGACGCCACCCGCCCGGCTCTGGACGCTCTTTACCGCCGACAATGGCGGCAATCCGGCGGCGGTGAAGACCGGGCTTCCGGCGGCGCTTAATTCCTGGACGGTGCTGCGCCAGCCCGACAGCAGCTTTTCGATCGAGATCTCCGCCGTCGCTCGGCCGGGCAACTGGCTGGCCTTGCCGCAGGCCGGCACCTTCCGGCTGGTGCTGACGCTGTTCGATACGCCGACCGCCGGCAGCTCCGGTGTAATCGATCTCGCCATGCCGAAACTCACCAAGACCGGGTGCGGCGATGGTTAGGATCTTCTTCGCCGTCCTGACCGGGCTTTTCGGTGCGGCGCTGCTGCATCTCGTCATCATCCTGTCCCTGCCGCATTTCACCGGCAGGGATGCGGCGACTCGTGTGGCGGCAGAGGGCGATCTCAACAATTTCTATCTGCTCGGGGAGCAGTACGACGAGGCTGGGCTTGCCAATGGCGACCCCTTCCTGCGGACCGCCGTCTGCTCCTTCGATGTCGAGGATGCGCCGGTGCATTTCACCGCCAAGGGCAATGTGCCCTTCTGGTCGATCGCCATCTACGACAGCGCCTCCAACGAGGTGTTCAGCATGAACGACCGGACATCGGTCGGCGGGGCGCTCGACGTCCTGGCGGGCGGGCCGATCCAGTTGACGGACTTGCGCAAGAACCTGCCGAGGGAACTGGACCAAGCGATCCTGGTGGAAATGGCGCGGCCGGACGGTTATGCCGTGCTACGGACGCTGGCACCGCAGGCAAGCTTCGACGAAGCAGCGCGCAACTTCCTGACGGAAGCGGGCTGCGAGCAATTCACCCCCGGCAATTAAGCGGGATGTCTGTTCTCAATTTCGGCATCACGCTCCGGGGTTGAGGAAGCGCTTACTTCTTCCGGGCGCGCGGCGCGGGCGCCGGACCATGTCTAGGCTTCTCGGCGAGCCGCTCGTAGCGGACCCCGGTGAACCAGAGGATCTTGGCTTCGAGCGGTTCCTTGTCCGGGCGACGCGGCGCCCGCGGCCGCCGATCCGCCAATGCGACTACTATTGCCATTCTCGTCTCCATGCACTGCCCGAGACGGATGAACTTGCGACGGATTTCACCCTGCCCGCCAATCTGCGGGCCGGCGCGTCCTGCGGTGCCGGCATGGAACCGAGGGCATTCGCGCCTTTCCCACGGCACCTGACTGAAATACCGTGATGCGGAGTTTCGACGATCCAAACACTCAAATCGCGTCGTTCCTGTCCGAATTGAGACACATGACAGTTAACAGTTTACTAATATTCGGTGGATGCCAAATACAGTTTCCGTAACTTCCTCTTCAACGCTTGAAGAGTCGATTTAGTTTCATGCCCCCGGTGAAAGATCGGAAGGCGGCCGGTAATATAAAATTAGAAACAATTCATATGGTTGACGGTATCTGCCAGCCGCAGGCGGTGCCGGTGTTGCAAATATGCGGCACAAAAATATTCGTTGCGGCACATCCGGATCGGCTTTGGTTTGTCCCGCATTGGCCACGCGTTTCGGGAGAGGGACCGATCGCAGTTCCCGCCACGCTCGAAATGGCTGTAGCGGCCCGATTTTCATCTTTCTCGTTGCGGCATGTTCGAATCGCGAGAACCGATCCGAAGGGAGGAACGAGCTGTTTCAGCCGCCGCACCGGCCGCGGGAACTGACGCAGCGCCCTTTCAAAACCGATCGCCTTTCCCTCGCCGGCTAACAATTCGCCGCACGTTCCGCAGGCATATTTCTGTATCATTTTAATAAAATCTTCAGCATCCATTAACCGTACCGCTGTAGGATTTGTTCATATCCGTGTGGTCCGAGAGGCGTCTCCGCCAGCGCTATCGGCCCGTGGTTTCCCTTGGTTCTGCGTTTTCAGGGTGTGCTTGTGCGTGACCGGTTTCGAGACCTGGAGGGCCCATTGGCCGTCAGGAAAAAGGACGTGGTGTTAATGGCGACGGTGAGCAGTTTCGAGAGCCTGTCTCGTCCGACACGATCCGAACTGCGCCAATTCGCCGAACTTTTCACACCGCTGTTCCAAGCTTCCTCCGAGGAGGCCAAGCGCCAGGCGGTCGCGGCCCTTTCCCAATGCGAGACCATGCCGGCAGCCGTGGCGCTGTTCATTGGCAATCAGCCGATCGAGATCGCCGCACCTTTCCTTATCGCCTCGAAGGCCATTGCCGACGACACGCTGATCACCATCGCGCGCATGCAGGGTGCGGCGCATGTCAAGGCGATCGTCAGCCGCGATTCGCTCTCACCAAAGGTCATCGACGCGCTGGTGGCGTTGCGCCAGACCCAGCCGCGCGCCGCGGCCCCCTCGGCGCCGATCGCGGAACCGGTGACCGTCCCGCTTTCGCCGGTTCAGGTGGAGAGCAACGAGGCCGAAGCGCTGGAGGAGCAGCGCGTCGCCAATGAAGAAGCCTTGCGCGGACGCATCCTCGATCTCGCCGGCCATCTCGGCCGCGATGATCAAGACAGGCTCGGCCTGCGCACCCTCACCGACGTTCAGGAGGCGCTGCTGGTGCGCTTCGCCCGGTCGCACGAGGCGACGCATTTCGCCACCGCACTTGCCGATGCGCTTTCCGCCAGCCGCTGGCTTGCCGAACGCATCATGCTCGACCTCTCCGGCCAGCAGCTCGCCACGACGCTGACGAGCCTCGGCATGGGCTTTCTCGACGCCGTCTTCGTGCTGGAACGCTTCTATCCGCATCTTGCCGAACAACAGCACAATGTGACACGCGGCTGGATGGTGCTCGATGCGCTCGATCCGGAAGAATGCCACGAAAGGGTGGAGGCCTGGCGGCGCGCCGATCGTTACACCTACAAGGCCGAGGCACCCGATTCGGACACATCTCGGAGAACAGAAACCCACCGCTTCATCCGTCAGGCGCCGGTGCAGCGCGATATGCGCGCGCTGGGGCGGCGGTCGCGTTGAGTTGAAGAAGACCTGACCCTCAGCGATCCCCCGCCAAGGGGATCATGTCCCCCAATTCCTCCGCCTCCAGCTCGACGATCCAGAGATCTGGGTCGAAGCGGCGTTCGCGATCCAGTATCGCCCGCACCGCTTCCGGCTCGCTTCGCGCGAGACGGACTTCGAACAACCGGTCTCGGATCTCGTCTTCGCCGAAGGCGGTCTGCGGCGCCGGCGCATAGAGGGTCTCCAGGCCGTCGCGGAAGTGCTGGCGAATGAAGATCGCGCCCGCCTCCTCCGCGCCCTTCTTCTCCACAGCCGCGAAATCACCACTCGCGAAGACGCGGCGCAGAAGGGAAGATATGAAGATGTCGGCGCGTAATCTCATCGGCGCGGTATAGAGCCTTTCCGAGTTAGATTGAAGCATTCTGTTGGCTCAAACGGAGTCGTATGGTCGACCGGCGGGCGCGTGTCGTAGCCCAGTTCTACGGCCAAGCCGGCCGGTCGATCAGCCGGCCCGTTTCAGCCAGCCCTCCCGCAGATTTGCCTGGCAAATCTGCAAGACTTCAGAATCGCCGGATGCACTTATCGCTTCGCCACGGCGAAGCGGTGCGGCCGGTGGGCCGGGCATCTCTAGCCAGGATCAAAGGCGATCGGCTCGGACGTACCTGGGGTATGCCCGCCGCCAATCGCCTTTGCCCTGACGAAAACCTGCTCCGGCAGAATGCTTCAATCTAGCTCGGAAAGGCTCCAAGACCGGCGCCAGCGCCGGCAATCCGCAGTCAAGCCTTGACGAATGCGTCAGACCTTGATCGCCAGCCGCAAGCCACCCCAATGGCGGCCCCTGACGGTGATCGGCGCGGAGATATCCTTCATCATCACGAAATTGCCGCCGCCCATGTCGCGGCGATAGGTCTGGACGAGGAAAGGTGCGGTGCTGCGGCCGGCGGCAAGGCCGACGCGATCGGCGAAGACGCGGCGATTGCGGCAATTGGCGGTGTTCCAGACGACGTCGCCTGGCCGCTGTGGCTGCGAAAACTTCCGGTTATGGGTCGGGAGATAACCGTTTTCGTCGACCGCCGCGCAGAAGGCGACGCGCTCGTCCAGGGCGACGACGGCCTCCTGGATCGGCGGCAGCAGACGGTCGGTGAGTTCGGTGAAGGCGGCCATCACCTGAACCGGATCGGTGCCAGGCAGCGGCCGGTAGCGCCGGTCGAAGAGGGCATCGAAACCGATCTGACCCTCGGCGACGGCGCGTTCGAATGCGCCTGATATCTGCCTTGCCACCGATTGTGCCTCTTCGATCCAGCGGCTGTCGGCGGTCTTGACGCCGGCGCTCGCCGTCAGCTGGATCAGCGTTTCCGAGAGGCCAACGACGCTGTCGACGCCTTTTGCCGCCTGCTGCAGCCTGACATTCGAATCGGCGACCTCGGCGGACATCTCGCCGAGCTTCTGGACGAAGCCGGCGCATTGCTGGTCGACCGCCTCGGTGGTGTTGGCCATGACGCTCGAACTGTCGAGAATGCGGGTGATGACATGTTCCATACTTTCGAAGGCGCCGCGCATCGCCTCCGACTTGTCGCGCACGCCGGCGGCGCTGTCGCGGGCATCACCGCCGACCGCCGACAGCCGGTCGATCTTCACCCGCAGCTCATCCAGCGTGTCCTGAATGGAGCCGGTCGCCTTCGACGTCTGCAGCGAAAGTGCGCGCACTTCGGCGGCAACCACGGCGAAACCCTTTCCTGCATCGCCGGCGCGCGCCGCCTCGATCGCGGCGTTCAGCGCCAGAAGGTTGGTCTGGCGGGCTATGGTGCCGATCTCCTCGGCAATCTTGTCGACATCCGCAAGCGATTTCGAGAAGCCGGCGATTTCGGCGCCGATGACGTTAGAAGCCTGAACCATATGGCCGATCTCGGCAACGGAGCCGGACAAGCGGTCGGCCGATTCCTTGAGCATCTGGCGGGCTTCGGCCGCCGTGCGGTCGGTCTCGCGCAGCGACAGGGCGACCGAGCGATTGGTCTCGGCAATCGAAAGTGCGGTGCTAGTGACATGATCGAAGGCGGAGGCGTGGCGCGCCGACATCGCCGCCATGTCCTGGATGGCGCCGGCAATATCGACGAGATCGATGCCAAGTGTGGAGGCTTCTTCAGCAAGGCGCTGCAGGATGTGGCGCAATGCCTCGCGATCCGGGCTTTCCGCTTTGGCCGCCGGTTCTCCGGCCAGATCGTCTATCGCCTTCAGCGCATGCATGACCGACATTCCCCCGCCGCAATGGGCAAAGCTTCGGACAACATGGTTAACAAGTTGCAAACGGTGCAAGGGTCTTAGACTTAGGTTGTAATCTATGGCGCGAACGCCTTAGATCGCACCGATTTCCTTCAACTTCTTCAGCACCGCTTCGTTCGGTTCGCCGTTTTCGGGGAGGTTATAGTGCTTTTGGAAATGGCGGATGGCGGCGCGGGTCTGCTCGCCCGCCACACCGTCGACGCCGACATTGGCATAGGCCATGTTGGAAAGACCCTTCTGGATTTTCAGCACCAGGTCGACGGTGGCGAGCTCGCTCGATGGAAGCTGCTTTGCGGCTGACGGAGCCGTCTTGACGGTCTTTTCGGCGCTGCGGATCGCGGCAGCCACCGGGTCTTCCGCCGCCGCCTTCGAGGTGACATCCTCAGGCGGTTTTTCCACAGGCACAGTCGAGGGGCCGGCAGCGTCGGTTCTCAGCGCGGCCAGCACCTCCGGCGTCGCTTCCCCAGTCTGGGCCATGCCGACGGTCTCCTGGAAAAACAGGATGGCGGCGCTGGTGCGGGGACCGATGATGCCGTCGGCGGTGCCGTTATAGAGGCCGCGACGCACCAGCTGCTGCTGGATGTCCATGACGAGCTGGCTCGGCTGCTGAGCGGCTGCGGCCGGCGCCGGCGTCCCGCTGGTGGTGGCGGCATCCTCCGGCCGTTCGATCCGGAAGGTGGTGACGTCAGCCGGCTGTTCGTCGGTTGGACGGCGCGCACCGAGCACATTGGGAGACTGCGGGTCGCGGGTGCGGAAAATCGGGTGCGGATGCAGGCCAGGCTGATACCAGAGCGCGTTGGCCGCAACGAAGGAGAAGATGACGAAGAAGGCGATCGTGCCGCCGGCGACCGACGGATTACGGCCGATGACGCCGCCGAGCGCGGACGCCCCCTGCAGCCCTAGACCACCCAGCGCGGAGGCTCCCTGCAGGCCGAGCCCCCCGAGAGCGGCCGCACCGGACACGACAAGGCCCGGCTGCTGCCGTCGCTTCTTTCCCTTAGGCGATTTTCGCTTGCGCGCGGCCATCGAAAAGCCCCTCTTCCAATTCTGCTCCGGTGCCGACCGCGTCCTTCAGCCGCGGCGGAAATTCGACGGTCGCGCCATGGCCGGCATTTTCGGCGCGCCGGGCGCCCGAGCCATCCACCGCGATCTCAACGGTGATGATCGTACCTTCGCCCGGCTGGCTGGCAATGGCAAAATTGCCGCCATGCAGCGCCACTAACCCCTTGACCAACGAGAGGCCGAGACCGCTGCCCTCGAAGCGGCGGGTGTAATCGTTCTGAATCTGGACGAAAGGTTGGCCGAGCATCGCCAGCTTATCGGCGGCAATGCCGATGCCGGTATCGCTGACCGTCAGCTTCAGAATGCCGTCACGCGCCGCCGCATCGACCGAGACGACGCCGCCGGCTTCGGTGAATTTCACGGCATTGCCGACGAGATTGATGAGGATCTGCTGGATGGCGCGCTGATCGGCGACGATCTCGCCAAGCCCGCGCTGAATCCGGCTCGTCAGCGTGACGCCCTTGGTCTTGGCTTGCAAAGCCAGCATCGATTCGCAGGATCTGACGGAGCTTGAGATATCGAAGGCATCGAGAATCAGCTCGTAGCGCCCCGCTTCGATCTTGCTCATGTCGAGCATGGTATTGACGACGGAGAGCAGATGCGCGCCGGATTCGCGGACGAGCCCGACATATTCACGCTGGCGGTCGTTTTCGAACTTCCCGAAATATTCGCCGATCAGAATATCGGAGAAGCCGAGGATGGCATTCAGCGGCGTGCGCAGTTCGTGGCTGACCGCGGCGAGGAAGCGCGACTTGGCATCATTTGCCGACTCGGCGTCGGCCGCACGGTTCTGGGCTTCGGCCCGCAGCTGCTGCTCGACGGAGACATCGCGTAGCTGGGCGATGACGGCGGCAAGCTCGCCATCGGCATCACGGCGCGCCGTCATGTCCATTCTCAAATAGGCGAACTGGCGCTGATCGCGCGAGACCGAAGGCCGGTCGAGGCGCAGATCGACGCTTGCGGCATCTTCGCCGCGCCTGAGCTCATCGAGGGCCTGCAAGAACAGGATACGGTCTGAGACATGCACCTGCTCCAGGAAGCCCCTGCCCTTCGGATCGCGCATCCAGGCAAGGAAATCGCGCCGGTCGCGGCCGCCGATGGTGGCGACGCCGCCGTGCGGATCCAGGAAGAAGACGAGGCCGGGGGTGACCGCGAGGAAGAAATCCTCGGCCGACTGTGCGGCAATGCCGGCGGACGAGCCCTGGCGGGCCAGCGCGATGCTGCCGACGGCGGAAAAGAGAAAGGCGGCGCAGACCATGGCGACGCCGGCCGGCAGCGCGACGGCCGGACTGGTGACCGCCGAAAGACCGACAGGCGCGGCGACGAGAGCGGCCGAGGAGAGCAGCACGAGGCGGCGCAGAATCGCAAGCTCGCGCTGGCGCACGGCTTCGCCGCCGCCCGTCCGGGAAAGCCAGCTTGTCGCCGCCCGGTCTACGAGGGTCGTCACCCAGCCGCCAATGTCACTCAATACTCGCACGCAATACCCGCCCAAAGAGGCTGTCTGTCGATCCGGACAATAGGCCGCCGCGACTTAAGGAAAGGATAAGGCAAAGGCGCTGTTCACAGCCAGAAAGAGCAGAAATTCCCATTTTGGAGCATCCGAGAGCTCCTTTGCTTTTTGTGGTTAATGGCCGGTAAGCGGCGGATTTCCTTCATATTTCAGCATCGCGTTAACTCCTGTGGCAAGGCGAACCGGCAAAAGCCCTGCAATTGCAAGCAGGTGCCGCCCTGATACTTAACGACAATCGCTCGCATTCGACTTAAATGCGGCTCAAATGCACTTCGCTAAAATTTGAATTAAATTTGCCGCAAATGCGCACGAGTTTCGAAAAGTGGCATTCGCAACTTGCCGATATGGTGAAAGCACACCGGACAACCGGCCTGATTCGGCGATAGAACCGGACGGGAAAACAGGATGGGCAACGACAATGTGGTTTCTGATCAAAGGATCCTTCTGGTTTGGCCTTGTGCTCGTGCTTCTTTCCGTCTTCAGCACGGAGGGATCCGACAAGCTCGCCGGCGGCCCGCAATTGCAGCTCTCCGATGCATTCACGGCTGCGAGCGGCGCCTATGACTATCTCACTGGCATGTGCTCGGAAAAGCCGGAGGTCTGCGCCAAAGGCGCCGAGACCCTGACGGCGCTCGGCTACCGGGCCCGTGAGGGCGCCCGCGTCGCTTACGAACTTCTCGACAGCCAATTCACGGACGAACCGACGACGACCGCAAGCCCCGCCGAACCGGCAAACCGGGTGGCAGCCGCCGCACCCTCGCTCGCCTCTCCTTCCGTTCAGGAGAAGGCACGCGAGGCAAAGGCTGCGCTCAACCAGCCGATGCCTTACCGTCCGCCGGTCGACGATGAAGCCGCGACCGTAGTAACCGGCGCGATCCCGCTGCCGACGCCGAAGCCGGCGATCTGACGAAATTGCGCGAGCAATCGGCCCGGCGCGCATGAGCAACATTCGGAGGCGAGACCGCTTCTCAATTGAATTCTAAAGCGCGGTGCGATCTTTGAGATTTGCCTGCCGCGCTTTAGGTCCTTGGTTTACCGCATGTCTTTCACGCAAAACCGCTGCACACTTTTGCGCGACATGCTTTAGAGCTTGCATCAGTGGTCCGCATGACGCGGAAATGCCCCATGCCTGACGTGCCTGCCCTGTTTAATTCAGCAGATTGCTGCGCCGTGAGGATGCCCATCCCTCACGGCGTTTCTTTTGAGAGCATGTCGCACAATAATGTGCGGTGGTTTTCGATAACGACGTGCGTAAAATAAAAGCCGGAGCGCGGCATCGGCAAGACGACGCGCTTTAGCGGTTCAAATCTGTCGGTCTATCACCTATATGCAGTCCTAGAGCATGTCCGGACGCAAAATTGCCGTGTCGTTTTGCCAGCATGCCAAAAGGTGAAAGGCTTTTTATGGCATCCCTCGACCAGATCATCGATGACTTCGCCTTCCTGGACGATTGGGAAGACCGCTACCGCTATGTCATCGAACTGGGCAAGGCGCTGCCCGAGCTCGCCGAGGAAAAACGCACCTCGGAGAACAAGGTGATGGGTTGCGCCAGCCAGGTGTGGCTGGTGACGCATACGTCGGGCGATCCGGAAAACCCAATCATGAGTTTCGAAGGCGATTCCGACGCGCATATCGTGCGCGGCCTCGTCGCCATCGTACTTGCCACCTATTCCGGCAAGCCGGCTTCCGAGATCGCTGCTCTCGATGCCTTCGAGATCTTCTCGAAGATCGGCTTGGTGGAGAACCTGTCGTCGCAACGCTCGAACGGGCTGCGCTCGATGGTGAAGCGAATCCGGGATGAGGCGAAAGTCCGCGCCGCGGCCTGAACGCGATCGATTCGGTCGGTCAGCGCGGCCGATTGCGCATTTGCGGAGACGGCCAATCGACTATATTAACACTTCCTTATAGTATAGGAATACATTCTACGCCACCCTCCCAAGCGTAAGAGAGGCTTCCTGATAATATCCCGTCTCCCCCGCGCATGATTTGCGACAGCGGCGGAATAGTCAGGGAGATTATTATCCTCATTCAGAACAGGATGAACTCTGGGCCGTTTGCACTAAAGTCCGAATCCTGCTTTCATTTAACAGGCCCGGACAGACCGCGCCCGGAAACGCATCCGGTTTTCAGCATCATGTTTGCGGTACAGACAGAAAAGCCGGGCACAAGACCCGGCTTTTGTCGTTGACTGCTTCGAAAGCTCAGCCGCGGCCGCGCTTGCGGCGCTGACCCAGGCCCATCTCCTTCGCCAGGCGCGAACGCGCTTCGGCATAGGCGGGCGCTACCATCGGGTAGTCGGTCGGCAGGTCCCATTTCTCACGGTATTCTTCCGGCGAGAGACTGTGATGCGTCATGAGGTGACGCTTGAGGGACTTGAAGTTGCCGCCGCATTCCAGGCACGTAATCTGCTCGTCCTGTACGGACTTGCGGACAGAGACTGCAGGCTTCTGCTTTTCGACGACAGCCGCAGCGGGCTGCGGTACGGACGTGTTGCTCAGTGCCGAATGCACGTCGGAAATCAGATTTGCCAGGTCGCTGACCGGGACAACATGGTTGCTGACATAAGCCGCGACGATGTCGGCCGTCAGTTCCACAAGCAGCTCCGGCCCATTGCCGGTCGCCATATCCGTCATATTTTTTCTCCTGTTAGCATGCTCAAACGATCTTTGACTGTCACGCCAAAGACCCGCCTCGTAGAAGCGAACAGCAAAAGCACAGGAAGCAATCTTCTGTTTCGAAAAACGTGAAATCCACCCCTAGATTCCGAAGTCCGAGACCTGTTCTTATACTGCCTGACCGAAAACCACTACCGTCTTGCTCCAGGCGATGGCCCCAGTTAGACATTGAAAAATCAAAACTGAGGGACTTGGAAGCAGTACGATTGTAATTCACAATCAGAATTCTACTTGCATTTTCAAATACCATCGTTTGGCCGAAAGGCCAATTATTATTTGTCGTTTTTCTTGAGAAAAAATGGCTGAGGAAGAATTATAGGACTTTAGGCCAAGCTTTACTCACAGCTTCCTGTGCATAAGTTCGGCGTAAAACAGGTTAAGACGCCAATAGCACGGGTTCAGAGAGTTGCCGTGATCAGGCCAGAGAGCGGGAGAGACGCGTCAGCAGCCGGACGACCGAACCGTGCAGGATAAAGAGCAGAAGCGTCAGCGGCCAGAGCAGGCAGGCGACAAGTCCGGCGAGACGATGAAACGTCAAACCGGCATGATTCGCCCAGCCCTCCAGCAGCGTGACCGTCATGGCGGTCACGGTCACGAGGCCGTAGAGCAGGACGATTGCAGCTTCAAACACCAATGGCTCCTCAATGTACGTAACATTAACCCTAACAGAAAACCCTTAATAGATGTAAAAGCAGACGTCTTCCCTGATAGCTGGATGCCGCGATTCCCGCGGCCCGGCGCCGGAGGCTTGATGAAACAAGGACGGCGCACCACATTTCTGGCGAAACGGAACCGCCCTTCGGCGAAAGGAGCACGTCATGTCCGAAACTGCAACCACCGCCAAGACCTATAAGTCAGACGCCGAATGGAAAGAGCAGCTCACGCCCGAGCAATACCGCATTACCCGCCAGCACGGCACCGAACGCGCCTTCACCGGCCCCTACTGGGATTCCTTCGAGACGGGGCTCTACCGCTGCGTCGGCTGCAACGCGCCGCTTTTCCGCTCTGACACGAAATTCGACGCCGGCTGCGGCTGGCCGAGTTATTTCGAAGCGGTTTCTCCCGATGCTGTGACCGAGCATCGCGACACGAGCTACGGTATGGTGCGGACCGAAATCCGCTGCGGCACCTGCGACGCCCACCTCGGCCACGTCTTTCCCGACGGCCCGCCGCCGACCGGCCTGCGCTACTGCATCAACGGCCACGCCATGGTATTCGAGCCAGGGGAATAACGCCGAGCCATGATCGGCTCGATCAAAGCACTCCAGGCGGCATAGGTCGCCGCGGCGAATTAAGTTCCGGAGGCCACCTGAGTCCGGCAAAGGCCGCGCCGGCCTACGACGTCTCGGCCGCAATTGTCACCTTCTCCGCGGCCGATTGATCGTGTCGCCCACTCAAGTGGGCTGATCCGCCGCTTCGACCCTGACCAGAAGGGACCGCAAGTCGGTCTCATTTAGAGTCTCTTTTTCGAGGAGAAGCCGCGCCGCCCGTTCCAGCATGCTTTTGCGTTTCCGAAGCAATTCCACCGCCCTGCCGAACGTCTCGTCGACAATCCGTCGGACCTCTTCGTCGACCGCTGCGGCGGTTTCGTCGGAATATTCATGCTCCTGTGGTCCGTAGAAGGGCTGGTCTGTCGCAAGGAATGAGCGCCGGTCCTTCTCAAGCGCGACGTGCCCCAGCTTTTCCGTCATGCCGTAGCGGGTAACCATGGCGCGGGCGATATCCGTGACCTTGACGAGGTCGTCGGCCGCACCCGTGGACAAACGGCCATAGATGATCCATTCAGCCGCGCGTCCGCCGAGCAAGACCGCCATCTTGTTCTCGAGCTCCTCGCGGGTCATCAGAAATCTATCCTCCGTTGGCCGCTGAATCGTATAGCCGAGCGCGCCAATGCCGCGCGGGATGATCGAGACCTTGTGGACAGGATCGACACCAGGCAATGCCATCGCAACCAGTGCATGGCCCATCTCGTGATGGGCGACAATCTCCCGCTCCTTGGGATTGAGCAGCCGGTTGCGCTTTTCGAGACCTGCGACAATGCGTTCTACCGCGTTGTTAAAATCCTCCATACTGACAGCATCGGCTTTCCGGCGCGTGGCGAGCAGCGTTGCCTCGTTCGCGAGATTAGCAAGGTCGGCACCCGTAAACCCTGGTGTCAGCGCGGCAATCTGCTCGATGTCGACTTCCGGCGCCAGCTTCGACTTCTTCAGATGCACGTTGAGGATCTCGATGCGTCCGGCCTTGTCAGGGCGGTCGACCAGCACCTGGCGATCGAAGCGGCCGGCCCTGAGGAGGGCGGGATCGAGGATTTCCGGCCGGTTTGTGGCGGCAAGCAATACCAGCCCCGTAGACGAGTCGAAGCCGTCGAGCTCCACGAGCAGCTGGTTGAGAGTCTGCTCCTTTTCGTCATGACCGCCCGCCATCGGACCGATGCCGCGGGCGCGGCCGAGTGCATCGAGCTCATCGATGAAGATGATGGCCGGCGCCTTGGCGCGCGCCTGTTCAAAGAGATCGCGGACGCGCGCAGCACCGACGCCGACGAACATCTCGACAAATTCGGAGCCGGAAATCGAGAAAAATGGTACACCGGCCTCCCCTGCGACTGCGCGCGCCAGCAGGGTCTTGCCGGTACCAGGTGGGCCGACGAGCAGCACCCCTTTCGGCATCCGGCCACCCAGCCGGCCGTAACCTGCCGGATCCTTGAGGAAGTCGACGATTTCCTTGAGCTCCTCCTTGGCTTCGTCGACCCCGGCCACATCCTTGAACGTCACGCCGGTGTCAGACTGGACATAAATTCGTGCCTTGCTCTTGCCGATCTGCATGAGGCCGCCGCCAATCCCGCCACCCATGCGCCTCAGCACGAACATCCAGATGCCGACGAAGAGCGCCACGGGAATAAGCCACGAAAGAAGATCACGCAGGAAGGTGCTTTCGATCTGACCGGTTACGATCACCCCATGGCTCTGAAGCTGCTGGGCGAGGCTGGGCTCCACACGCGTCGTCAGAAAAAAGGCCCGGCCGTTCTGCGGCTCCTTGTAGCGCCCCTGGATAAAGTTGTCGGAGACGGCGACTTCGGCGACCTTGCCGTCCCGGAGGTCCGTTTCGAACTGGCTGTAAGAGATCCCTGCAACTTGCGTCGTCGTCGCAAAAAGATACTGGATTGCCACGAGGACGAAGAAGGCGGCGATCCAATATCCGATGTTGAACTTTGTCTTGCTGTTCATAGCCATGAGGCCGCTCCCGGCTAGCGGATGACCAGCAGCAGCCGGCCGCCATCGCGGATCAGTTCGAGGGCGACTATAGCTGGTTTTTCGGCAATCGTCCGTCGCAAGTCGGCGATGGAAGCAACGGGAACGCGGTTTATCGCAACGATTAAGTCGCCGGCCCGAATACCGGCGCGAGCCGCGGTGCTGCCGGGAGCCACATTCTCTATCAGCACGCCGGAGACGCCCCCATCCCGCAATCCCCCTTTAGGGGCGTCCCGCATGCTGGCACCCTCCAGCGCCGTGCCGGACAGATCTGCAGGAGAGTGGTCTTCGGCAGCGATGGTGGCAGCAATCACCCTCTCGTCATCGCCACGCTTCACAGTCAAGCGGACGTTGCTGCCCGCCGGCGTAAGGCCGATCCGATTCCTGAGGTCAGTCGCGCCATGAACGGGACGCCCGTCGATCGCCGTCACCACATCGCCGGTCTTTAGTCCGGCCTGCTCGGCCGACGAGCCAGGCTCGACATTGGCAATCAGGGCGCCCCGCAAATCGCCAAGTCTTAGTGCCTCAGCCAGGTCGGGCGTTATATTCTGGATACCGATGCCGAGCCTGCCACGTCGCACTTCCCTATGGGCAATCAATTGATTCATCACCGTCACCGCCATATTGCTTGGAACGGCAAATCCGATGCCGACATTGGCGCCGGCGGGGCTGAGGATCGCTGTATTGACCCCGATCAGCTTGCCATCGAGCGTTACCAGGGCGCCCCCGGAATTTCCCGGATTGATCGAGGCATCCGTCTGAATGAAGTCCTCATAGCCTTCGATGTTCAAGCCGCTGCGTCCGAGGGCGCTGACGATGCCCGACGTAACCGTTTGACCGAGCCCGAAAGGATTCCCGATCGCAACGACATAGTCGCCCACCTTGAGGGCGTCGGAATCGCCGACCTGGATCGCCACAAGATTTTTTGCGTCGATCTGGAGCAGCGCGATATCGGTTTCCTTGTCACTGCCGATGAGTTTTGCCGGGAACTGACGCCCATCCTTCAGCGTGACGGAAATCTCCGTCCCGCCATCCACGACATGATGATTGGTGAGCACATAGCCTTTCGCAGCGTCGATGATGACCCCAGAACCGGCACTCATCCTACCCCGCCGTTGCTGCTCCGGCACATCAAAGAAGTGGCGGAAGTTCGGATCGCTGTAGAGAGGATTGTTTTCGGCTGGTGACCGCGAGACGACAGCGATATTAACGACGGCTGGGGTGATATGATCGAGCATCGGCGCTAAGCTTGGCAAGCTGGCAGCCGAAGGTACAGGCGCCGCTGTCTGTGCAATGACGGGGGTGACGGTGATCAGGACGGCTCCGGCGGCGATAGCTGCGGAAACGGCGATCGTGCGGAGCCTCGGGGCTAAATCGAACATCGGTTTGATCCTCGACTCTCCTCGTTTGAAACTTGAATTCGGAAGAACGGGCCCGGCGGCCGGACCCGTTCTGAGTCGCTTATACGGTCGACAGCGGATGGTTATGGCTGAACCAGATGCTGCCGGCGGCCACTACGGCGACCACAACACCCACAATCAGATGCACCCACATCGCCGCTGTCACGGCCGCAAAGCCCAGCACCCACGGTGCGACGACCGCCCATACGCCCAGGACAAGATTGACCCATTCCTCCACCTCATAGAAGGCGTAGAGAGCCGCTGCGGCGATCAGGGCGATGGCAGCGCCGACGATCCAGGCATTCCATGCGGCGCCGCTCTCGGCTGCGAAGCCGAGCAGCCATGGTGAGATCAGAAGAGCAAGACCGGCAACGATATTGACGATATCGAGAGCCGTCCGGTTGTTCGAATTCAGGGACTTCAGCATCGTTCATTTCTCCTCATCTGTTGTTTGACATCATCGATCGACCGCCTCATGCGATGAGGCGACGGGTGCGGCGGCAGTGCTTGATAGGCCGTCGCCGCGAAGCTCGATTTTCGTGGGTGCAGGTGGTGGCAAAAAGCATGCGCCTGCTTGCGATGCGAACAGAAATGGCGCCATCTCGTCGTCGGCGAACGCACCGCAAGCAATCTCCTGCAATGCCATCTCGCTCGCGCTTGCGCACCGCGGATCAAGCCTTGGTTTGGCACCCCGCCTTAGTGCGCGGGTGCGGGCTGCTGCCGCGAGCGACAAAGCGAACCTGTTCGGAAGAATGTTCTGGCAATCGAAAACGATATGCGGATCCATGACCCACCTCATGCAGCTTCCCGATTGGCCACAGGATGTGTTTGCGCGCTCTCGACATCCCGCTCGAGGGCAAGCAGGGCCTGCTCGACCTCATGGAGACGCGACGACCGGTCGTTCTCCGGCATGCCTTCGTTTGTTGCCTGGTCGAGAAGATATTCCGTCCAAGCCCAATCCATAAGGATCGAGCGCTTCGCTTGCAGCGAAAGGGAGGGATCAACAACGATGTCCATCGGCGACGACCACGTCGCCGGACCGGAAGAATCTCCTCGACTTGTCGCACCGTCCATGGCCTGCCCGTAGCTCTCGCTCAGCGGGGCAAGGCCAAGCCGGTCCAGTGTCGCGTCAGCGAAAGCATGCGACATTTTTTCGGTTCGGCGGCCGGTCATACGCTTTGCCGTAGCAGCAGCAGGCCGTTGCACGACATAAGTCAGACCGTGACGCTCGGCGTACCGGATGGCGGATTGCAGCGTGGGAAATTCGAGTTCCACCTGCGTCAGCATATCGCGATCACCCGTGTAACCCATCAAAGGTTCGATGAATGGGGCGCTGCTGCGCTCGAAGACGAGCCGCCAGCCCTTCGTTCGCGCTTTGCCCGACGTCGCAACGGAGCGGCACGGTTTGAAGATACGGGCAACGGCATTTTCGGGAAACAGTGATTGTCCGAACGAAAGTTTGCTCCGTTCGTTATCGTTCGACGCGCAGATAGTGTCAGATATTGGGGTTTTCCGATGTGTGTCTCTTGCGGTCTCCATGGTTCTATCCCTCCCTATCGGCGAAGGATGAGCGGCGGCCGGCCAGGTGGCCGGCCGCCGCGCTCGTCAGCTTCTGATGGCGATGCGCTTGACCTGTGACTGCGCCTTTTCAGTCTTTGGCAGAGTGACAGTCAGAACGCCGTTCTTGAAGGTGGCGTCGACCTGGTCTTCCTTGACCTCGGTGCCGAGCGGGATGCGTCGTTCGAAGCGGCCGTAGTAGCGCTCCGAAAACTGCTTCTCCTTGTCTTCCGTTTCCGAACGCTTCTCACCCTTCAGCGTGAGCACGCCGTCATTGAGAAAGACCTCGATGTCCTTTTCTTCAAGACCGGGTACTTCGGCCGTAACCTTGATTTGCTTCTCAGTGTCCGAAATCTCGACACTCGGCCAGCCTGCACCGAAGCCGCCGGCGCCGCGATGTGACGGCAGGCCGGGGCCAAAGCCGCGAAAAACGTCGTCGAACAGCCGGTTGACCTCGCGGTGAAGCGACAGGAAAGGATCGCGGTCGTCGTCGCGAAGGAGACTCGGCATCTGATTGCCGTTGTTGCGGCCCCAGGGAATCAAATCACGAACACTCATGGCTTTACTCCTTTCTGGTGGTTCTTCGGCATTCCGGTGGGCGCCAGACGACGTCTGGCGCCACGTCTGCTCCCTGCTATTGGAACGCTTAGGCCGCCACCTGTTTCTCACCTTCGATCTGCTTTGTCTCAGCCTTGGGCAGCACCCCGTCGGCCTTGATCTCGATCTGGCGCGGCTTCATCTCTTCGGGAATTTCGTGCTTGAGATCGATGGTCAGCAGACCGTTGACCAGACCGGCGTCGACAACCTTGACATGATCGGCCAGTTCGAACCGACGCTGGAACGAGCGTCCGGCAATGCCACGATGCAGATATTGAGCATCTTCGCTGTCTGCCTTCTGCCCTGATACCATCAGCATGTTCTGCTCTTGGGTGATTGCCAGCTCGTCCTGCGAGAAGCCCGCCACTGCCATGGCAATGCGGTAGTCGTTCTCGCCGGTCTTGACGATATCGTAGGGCGGCCAGTTGTCGATTGTCTCGGCGCGGCCTGCAGCCTCAAGCGCGTTCAACATTCGCTCAAAGCCGATGCTCGACCGGAACAGGGGAGAGAAATCGAGGTTTGTCCTCATAGCCATATCCTCCTTGCAAGCAACATGGACACAAGGAGACGCCAAGAGCGACCGGCGTCTCCTGGGCTTTCTGTCGATCCCTATTGGGCGATCAACAATACTAATATAATTCAGTGCCTTACGGTTTCAAGGGGATCAAATTTCTCGACGAGAAAAATTGATCTTTTCGAAGACGCCACCATATGTTCTGGAGCTTGAGCGAGGAGCAATTGTTATGACAATGACTTCACACGACGTCATCGCCGTCCTTGGGCCCGCCGACAAAACGCTTGTGGCCGAGATCATCGCAACAGGTGCAACCCAAGCCGAGCTTGCCGAGGCGTTTGCATGGGCCAACAACGACGAGGCCCTGGTGGGGGAAGGGCGGCATCTACCGACCGGCAGGGTTGCTGCGCTTGTTGACCTGCTGAGGTCGGATGAAGAGGAACCCGATTAGAAAAGGCGGTTGACCCGCCTTCCCTGCACTGTCCTTCATCAGGCCGTGGTGAGCACGCTGACATCGCCCTGTCGATTGATGACATCGACCACGACCTGGTGTCGAGACCGACGGATGGCCACGTCAGCCGAGCAATTGCCGATCAGCAGACGCCGCAAGATTACCTCGTCGAGAAACGAAGGAAGCCGCGGCACGCTGAAGCTGATCTGCAAATTATTCGGATCGAAGTCGAGGCCAAGGCAGGATTGCAGCAGCGACAAAGGGGCTGCTGCCGCCCATGCTTGCGGCGAGCAGGCAACCGGATAAGAGGTAGGACCGCGTGCGCGTTGACGTGGCAGGCCGCAGAGGAGTTCGGGAAGCCGCCGCAGGTCGATATAGGTCGCAGCGGCAAACAGCCCCTCGAAGATTCGCGCGGCTTCGGCGCGATAGCCATAGCGGGCAAGACCGCTGGCGATCATGGCATTGTCATGTGGCCAGATCGAGCCATTGTGGTAGCTCATAGGATTGTAACGTGCTTCGGTCGAGGGAATGGTCCGGATGCCCCAGCCACAGAAGGAGGAAGCATTCATAAGGGTGCGGGTCACCTGTGCGACCCGTTCAGGATAAGCAATACCGGTGAACAGAGCATGGCCGGCATTGGAGGATCGGACCCGGCAAGGCCGTTTATCCCCGTCGAGAGCCAACACATAGGTGCCGAGTTCCTCATCGAAGAAGCTCATGTCGAAGGCGTGGCGCAGTCCCTCCGCGCGCGCGAGAAAGCTCGCCGCGCGCTCCGGCTTGCCCCTCCACCGGAAGATTTCGGCAGCACTTTGCCAAGCGCCGTAGACATAGGCTTGGACTTCGGCGATCGCGATTGGGCCCCGGGCCAATGTGCCATCGGCATGGAAGACCGAGTCGTGGCTATCCTTCCACGCCTGATTGATCAGACCTTCTTCCGTCAGCCGCCCGTATTCGACGAAGCCGTCGCCATCGCGATCCCCATGTTCGTCAATCCATGTCAGCGCCGCTTCGAGATTCGGCAGGAGACGGTCGATGGTCGCAAGGTCACCGGTTCGTTTAAGATAGTCGCCGGCCAGCATCACGAAGAGCGGCGTCGAGTCGATGCTGCCATAGTAACGCCGGAAAGGAACCTCGCCGAGTTCGGCCATTTCGCCGCAACGCACTTCGTGCAGGATCTTGCCCGGCTCGGCGTCTGAAGCAGGATCGACGTTCGTCGCCTGATTGGCAGCAAGATGGCCCAGAACCCCGCGGGCGATCTCCGGATCGAGCCAAAGTGTCTCAAGCGCCGTGATCAGGGCATCGCGGCCGAAAACGGTGCTGAACCAGGGAATGCCGGCATAAGGATAGGGGCCTTCCGGCTTGTCGGTGATCAGCATGTAGAGGTCAGAGGCGCTGCGCCGCGCGACTTCGTTGAAGATCTCGTTGGAAGTTGTGACCGACGCTGCGCGCGAGGAGGAGGCGCGCAACGCACGGCGGGCATCCCGCAAGGTAAGAAAGAAGGAAAGGCGGCTCAGTCGATCGGCGGAGGTATGGTCGCAGCCGATCTGAATAAAGAGCGATTTGGTCTCGTGCGGCTCCAGATGGAGGTCGTAAGTGACGAGATCGCTACGAATCTCGGCCGGTTCAGGCATGAAGGAAAGGCGCGTCGACCGCTTGCGATCGTCGAGGCCAATATAGGAAAGCAGGATCCAATCCTGTTCCACGACGGCGGGAAGATGGTGCCCTCGCCTTGCCCTTGCGGTGCCGCGGACTTCAAAAAGATCGGCGAAATCGGCCCCGAAAGAGATCTGAATGCGAACATGTTGCCGCCGCTCGTCATAATTCCTCACGGCCAGCCGTTCATAACAACAGGCATTCCAGAGAAAGCGTGATCTGCGCAGATGAATCACGTCATGGCCTAGAACCAGCCTTCCCTTGTCATCGAACTGATCAGGATTAGTAAGATCACAGGTCAGGGTGGCATTGTCATCCCGCAGCGTCGAGGACAGAAGCATGGGCCGCTGTTCATTGATCGTCAGGTAAAGATGCGAGAGATGACGGGTGTCCCGGTGAAAAAGGCCTTCCGGACTGCCGGGACCGGAAAGAGCATCGCCATTATGATCGAAGACGGCAAAAGTATCGCCGTGCTTCAAGGTACGCGGCCGCCGCTCCTGCAGCGATGCGGCGGCCGGAATGAAGAACTGAGCGACCGGCGCCGTCAGGCCTGACGATGCCTTGGCGGGGTTGCTGTCCGCAGACACGTTCGACATGCCTCCTCCTTGCCTCAGGCAACAGCCTGCAGGTCGGGCGCTTGACTACGCGACCGGCGGATCGGCGCAGCTTTGATGCGAACGCCCGGCAGGTTGCGATAGATGTTGAGATAGTCGCACGCCATTCGTTGTGCAGTGAAGCGCTTTTCAAACGCGGCCCGTACCTTGTGCCGATCGAGGCGCAGCGCCCATTCGACGTTTTCGGCCGCCTCGGTGACGCTGTCGACCAGGATGCCCGAGATGCCATTGTCAATGACCTCAGGAACCGAACCACAGCCGAAAGCGATGACCGGCGTGCCGCAGGCCATGGCTTCGATCATCACCAGCCCGAAGGGCTCCGGCCAGTCGATCGGGAAGAGCAGAGCGCCTGCATTTCCAAGGAAGGCAGCTTTCTCACGTTCATCGATCTCGCCGATGAATTCGACATGCGGATTGCTCTTTATCATCGGCTCGATGACGGTTTCCCAATAGGCCTTGTCGGCATTATCGATCTTGGCGGCGATCTTCAGCTGCATTCCGACCTTTGCAGCGATCTGGATCGCGCGATCGGGGCGCTTTTCCGGAGAGATCCGACCAAGAAAAGCCAGGTAATTGCCTCCAGGGTTTTGCGTGAAGGGAAGCAGATCAGCCGGCAGTCCATGATAGACCGTTCCGCGCCAGTCGACCGGCGGCATCGGACGGCGCTGGTCGTTGGAGATCGACACCATCGGAATATCCGGGAACGCCGCGTAGAACGGCTTGAGATCCGGCAGGTCGAGCCGGCCGTGCAGTGTGGTGACAGTGCGGTCGGCGAAATCGCGGATCAGCGGGAAATGCAGCAGGTCGATGTGGAAATGCAGCACGTCGAACTCATGCGCCCGCTGACGGATCTCCTCCAGCATCAAGACCTGATGCGGCAAATGTTCCTTGACCGCAGGGTTCAGCCGCAAGGCGACGTCCGCACATGACACGAGTGTCGCCCGGGTGACGGAATCGCCGCTGGCAAAAAGCGTGACCTCATGCCCCTGTGCCACGAGTTCTTCGGTAAGGTAGGAAACGATCCGCTCCGTTCCCCCATAGAGCTTTGGCGGAACGCTCTCGGCGAGCGGCGCAATCTGAGCGATCTTCATCGGCAAAACCTCCTCAGTTGAGCAAATAGTCGTCGGCAAAATCATGCCCGCGTCCTTTAGAGGCACACGGCAGGCCGGACGGAGGGTCAGGTTTCAAGTAGCGGTCGGCGCCGTCCTCCTTTCCAGTAGCTGCACAAGCCAAGGCCGGGAAGCCGGCGTACCGACGGTCTTCGACGACGCGTCCTGTGGGCACTCAAGGGAGCGGACGTATCTTGTTTCCCGGATGGTCGATCGCCTTTGTCCAAAGCCTTCAGCGCTTCGAGGATCTCGTCGTAGGATACAGCTTTTTCGGTCCCGGGGTAAAGGCGAAGGGCTGGTACGGATTCGATCGCGAAGATATCGGATGCCCATGAAGCGAGAATGGCCCGCTTCTCGTCATTGCCGATGTCGGCGGCGGTAAGCACGTCACGCGGGTGACTGAAATGTTTCGCTGGATGAAGCAGATGTGCCGCACTGATGGCAGCCATGGCGCTCTGCTGCATGGAATTGCTGATGCTTTCCTTTCTCATAGCTCGCTCCATTGATGTTGACCGATGGAACTTGGTTCATTCGAGAGCGTGCGGCCCGCCCCGATGGCAGAGCGGGCCGAGTGGTCGCTGTTAGAAGTCCATGCCGGCGCCGGCGGGCATAGCCGGAGCAGCTTCCTTCTTGGGCTTCTCAGCGATCATCGCTTCTGTCGTCACCAGCAGGCCGGCAACGGAGGCGGCGTCCTGAAGTGCGGTGCGCACCACCTTGGCCGGATCGATGACGCCCTGCGCGTAGAGATCGCCATATTCGCCGCTCTGGGCGTTCCAGCCATAGGAGAATTCGCTCTTCTCGCGCAGCTTGCCGACAATGATGGAGCCTTCGGCGCCGGCGTTTTCGGCAATCTGGCGAACCGGGGCTTCGATCGCGCGGCGGACGATGTCGACGCCGACCCGCTGGTCGTCATTTGCCGTCTTGACGGCGTCGAGCGCCTTGACTGCACGCAGAAGCGCTACGCCGCCGCCCGGCAGAATGCCCTCCTCGACCGCTGCGCGGGTGGCATGCAGCGCGTCGTCGACGCGATCCTTTTTCTCCTTCACCTCGACCTCAGTCGAGCCGCCGACGCGGATGACGGCAACACCGCCGGCGAGCTTGGCGAGGCGTTCCTGCAGCTTCTCGCGGTCATAGTCGGAGGTGGTTTCCTCGATCTGCGCGCGGATCTGAGCGGTACGACCGTCGAGCTCCGCCTTCGAACCGGCACCGTCGATGATGGTGGTGTTTTCCTTTTCGATGGCCACCTTCTTTGCCCGGCCGAGCATGTTGAGCGTCACATTCTCAAGCTTGATGCCGAGATCTTCGGAGATGACGGTGCCCGCGGTCAGGATGGCGATGTCCTCCAGCATGGCCTTGCGGCGGTCGCCGAAGCCGGGCGCCTTGACGGCAGCGATCTTCAGGCCGCCGCGCAGCTTGTTGACGACGAGGGTCGCAAGGGCTTCGCCTTCGACGTCTTCGGCGATGATGAGGAGCGGCTTGCCCGACTGAACGACGGCTTCGAGAACCGGCAGCATCGACTGCAGGTTCGACAGCTTCTTCTCATGAATTAGGATATAGGGATCCTCCAGTTCGACCCTCATCTTGTCCTGATTGGTGACGAAGTAGGGGCTGAGATAACCCCGGTCGAACTGCATGCCTTCGACGACTTCGAGTTCGGTTTCGGCAGTCTTGGCTTCCTCGACGGTGATCACACCCTCGTTGCCGACCTTTTCCATCGCTTCGGCAAGGTAACGGCCAATCTCGGCATCGCCATTGGCAGAGATCGTGCCGACCTGGGCAATTTCGGAATTGTTGGAGATCTTGCGGGCGTTGGTCTTCAGTTCCGCCACGATAGCATCGACGGCGAGGTCGATGCCGCGCTTCAGGTCCATCGGGTTCATGCCGGAGGCGACCGCCTTGGCACCCTCCTTGACGATCGCTTGGGCGAGCACCGTCGCGGTCGTGGTGCCGTCGCCGGCGAGGTCGTTCGTCTTCGACGCCACTTCGCGCAGCATCTGCGCACCCATGTTCTCGAACTTGTCTTCGAGCTCGATTTCCTTGGCGACCGAGACGCCGTCCTTGGTGATGCGCGGCGCGCCAAAGGATTTGTCGATCACGACGTTGCGGCCTTTCGGGCCAAGCGTGACCTTCACGGCATTGGCCAGCACATCGACCCCACGCAGCATGCGTTCACGGGCATCGCTATGGAATTTCACTTCTTTCGCAGCCATTCTTTAACTCCTTCAATAGGCAGCTTTTTTGACTAACGCGGGGCGAACGCCTCAAGCGGCGATCTTTTGGGCCGCCTGGGCTTCGATAACACCCATGACGTCGCTTTCCTTCATGATCAGCAGGTCCTCGCCGTCGATCTTGATCTCCGTGCCGGACCATTTGCCGAACAGGATGCGATCGCCGACCTTGACGTCGAGCGCCTGGATCTGGCCGGCATCGTTGCGCGCACCAGGACCGACGGCGATGACCTCGCCTTCCTGCGGCTTTTCCTTGGCGGTGTCGGGAATGATGATGCCGCCCTTGGTCTTTTCTTCGGAAACGACGCGGCGGACGAGAATGCGGTCATGAAGCGGTCGGAACGACATGTTTTCCTCCAATGGACAAACAATAACGATGTTGTTCCCCTGGCCGGACCGGATGACCAGTCCGGGCGGGTGCAAACCTCTGTCGAGCGTTTTGCGCGCATTGATCTGGTTTTGCGATTTTTCGATTTCAAGAGGGCGCAGAGAAAAAATTAGCACTCACCCGAAGTGGCTGCTAACACCCTGAGAAGGAACAACAAAAGCGGCCGTTGCGTTGAGAATCCCGTTGATGGACGTCAAGATATGCGCCACCTTCTCGTTGTCGTGAAACGGAGATGAAGCATGCAATTTTCATCAGATCTAGAGCGCCAGCTCAGCGGTTACGGCCTTACCACTGCCCACATCCTCTACCGCCTTCCTGATTTCGAATCCGTCCTGCAGACTTATGTCTGGCAGGATTACGACCTCGCCCCGGGCTTTCCGGAAATGCACAAGTTCCTCGATTTCTGGCAGTCCAACCTTGACGGACCGCTGCATTCCGTCCGCTATAGCCATCAGCGGCTGATCGGACCGAATGAATGGCGTCGGGTCATTGGCGAGTTAAGGCTGCACTAGTTCGAACCGGACACAATCCACGTCGGCAAGGCATTGCTGCCATAGCTTTTCGTCAACCTGCACGGAATCTATGCAAAAGCCCGAGTTCACTCGTGCTCGGCAGGGCATGGCCAATTTGAAGGCGCAGAAAGGCCTGCCGGCAATTTGGTCGAGGCATCGCCGCAGGCCAGATCGATCTGCGCCTGCTCAAGGCCGGCGGCAGCCGAGAGGTCAAGGCCTTCGATGCGGGTCAGGAACATGAAGGCGCGCTCGAACGTCGCAGGGCCTTCGAAGACGGCGCTGGAGAGATCGGCGCGGGAGAGATTGGCGAAGGAGAATTTCACCCCCGTCAGTACCGCCTTATCGAAATCGGCGCGGCCGAGTTCGGCCTTTTCAAAGCTCGCGCCGGAAAGCCGGGCTCCCGCGAAATTGGCGCGCTGCAGTTCGGCCCCGGCAAAGGACGCGGCGTCCGCGACAATATTGGCGAAGCTGGCGCGATAGGCCTCGATCTTGGCGAAGTTGGCCCCTTCGGCATGTGACCCCTCAAGCGAGGCGCGCACCAAGCTCGCCTTTTCCAGATTGGCGGATTTGAAATTCGAACCGCTGAGATCGGTCAGCGAGAAATCGGTGCTGAAGAGATTGGCGCCTTGGAGATCGCTGCCCTGCAGCATCAGGTTCTTCTTCGTGCATTCCTGCCAGTCGAGCTTCGGCGAGGCCGTGCTGCCGCAATCGGCAGCACGCGAGGAAATCGGAGCAGCGGCGAGAAGAAGAAGGAAGGCAAGGAGGCCGAGCGGCGATCTATGCATTACCATTGAATTGTTGATCTCCATGACGCTTATCACGCCGCCTCTCGCGAAGCAGGCGGCCTCTCTTTTCTACACAGCTCAGAATACAATAAAAAGATGGTGACCGCTCCGGCAATGATTTGCCGGTTCACTCCGTCCAGCGAGCGCTCGTCCCTCCGTCGGCCTTGGGCAGGCAGCTCAATCGGCCTCGCCGGGCAGGCGAAGCTCCATGCAGGTGAGGTCCAGCCAGCGGCCGAACTTGGTGCCGACCTCGGAAAATCTGCCGGCAATGCGGAAGCCGAGCTTTTCGTGCAGCCGGATAGAGGCTGTGTTATCAGCCTCGATGCCGGCGATCATCACATGGATATTGGCGGCCGCCGCACGCGCGATCAATTCGCGCATCAGGGCCTCGCCGATGCCGGCGCCGCGATGATCCTTGTCGACATAGACGGAATGTTCGACGGTGTGGCTATAGCCTTCGAAGGCGCGCCAGTCGCCATAGGAGGCGTAGCCCGCGACCTTGCCCGACATCTCGGCGACAATGACCGGAAAGCCGCGGCCCTTGCGCGCGCTCAGCCATTCCCGTCGGTTTTCGAGATCGACGAACGTTTCGTTCCAGATCGCCGTCGTGTGCTCGACGGCATGATTGTAGATATCCCGGATGGCTGGAAGATCGGCTTCGGTGGCGTCGCGGAGAAGGACGGCGTCTGTCATGATCACCCGGTTCGGATTGACTGCCGGATTGGCATACGCTGCTGATCAAAAGATGTAAACGGCTGACACGCCAGAGAAAGGCTCGCGGGACGCGCTCGGCAGGCCGCAGCTCAGAAGGCTGGCATCGGCAGGCTGAAACAGGTGAAGACGGCTGAATAATGCACAGCCGCGGCGATGACGACGAAACCGTGCCAGATGGCGTTCTGAAAACGTAGTTTCTCCCAGATATGGAAGATGACGCCGAGCGAGTAGATAACGCCGCCGATGACGATCAACAGCATCGAAGCGGAGGGAATGCGCGCGGCGACAGGCCCCGCCACCAGCACGCCGCTCCAACCCATGGCTAGGTAAAGCAGGATGGCGAGGCGGTCATAGCGCCCTGGAAACACGCATTTCAGGACGATGCCGACAGCTGCGAATAGCCATATCGCCATCAGCATGAAGAAGAGCAGCGGATCGTCGGCGCCGCGTTCGAGAAAGGGCGTATAGGTGGCGGCGATCAGGATGAAGATCGCCGAATGATCGAAGCGGCGCAGGAACCATTTGGTGCGCGAGACCGGCCAGAGATTGTAGGAAAAGGAGATGGCAAGCGTCAGCACCAGTCCGACGCCATAGATCCAGGCGGCGGCGAGCGCGCCTTGGGAGCTCCAGACCGTGGCGTAGAAGATCAGAGCGGTGGCGCCGATCAGCGCCAGCACAAGACCGACGCCATGGACGATGCCGTCGGCGATCAGCTCATATCTGTCGTAAGCCCAGCGAATACCGTTGAACTCGGCCATGCACGCCAACCCGTTTCGTACCCGATTGCGATGGTCGCACCGAACGGGCGGGGGCGCAACTGCGGCGCATCGTGCGCGCGGTAAATCTTCGTGACAGACCACACAGGCGACCTCGACGGCGGCGCAGATTCAGATCTTCTGCCGCTCGACCAGCACGGAGCACTTGGCGTGCCGCACGACACGGTCGGCCGTGGCGCCGATAAAGTAGTTGGAAAAGTCCGGAATATGCGAGGCGAGGATGATGAGGTCGGCGCCGTGGCTTTCGGCGGCTGCGATGATGGCTTTGGCCGGCGGACCGTTGCGGATGTCGATCGTCGCCGTGACCCCGGTTGCGGCGACCAGCGCTTCCAGCTTGTCGCGGCCGTCCTTCATGGCGTCCTCGAGCATATTGGCCGGCAGTTCGATCGCGACATAGGTCGGCACATCCTCGACGACGTTGAGCGCGACGATCTGGCCGCCCGCGTCGAGCAGCGAGGCCGCCTTGCGGAGAATGTTCTCTCCCCTGTCGAGGCTGCCGAGCGCGATCGCCACGATGATTTTCCTGTACATGGCTCCCTCCATGACTGAGATGCATAAGCTTGCTCAGATGAAGATATGGGCGCATTGACTCCGATCAAGCCGGTGAAGGTCATCGTCAACATCTGCTCAACGCTTCATCCTCAAAAACAAGCCTTCTGTGAACAATCGGGATAGGCCATATAGAGATCAAGTACGGCAATCGAAGAGACCCAGGCGCATGAACCGGCGAGACTTTCTCGGATTTGCCACGGGCGGCATGGTTGCCGCCACCGCCGGTATACCTTCAACTGCAGATGCAGGAGACCCATTGATGACGAGAGAAACATCCTATGCTCTGACGCGGCCTGCCTATATCGACCAGTCGCATCTCGTCGTCACCGACCTCGGCCTCGTTTCCGGCTTCTATCAGTCGATGCTCGGCCTGAAGGTCATCGAGAAGACGACGAGCGGAGAAGTGCTGGGTGTCGGGAGCCATCCGCTGCTGACGCTGACCACGGCAAAGGACGCGGAAGTCGCGCCACGGAATGCCGCCGGTCTTTTCCACACAGCCTTCCTGATGCCCGACCGCACCGAACTGGCGCGCTGGCTGCGCCACGCCGCCCAAAACAACGTTGTGCTCGACGGCGCCTCGGACCATCTCGTCAGCGAGGCGATCTATCTTGCCGATCCCGAGGGCAACGGCATCGAAATTTATGCCGATCGGTCGCACGCGCAATGGAAATTCCATGAGGATGGCATGGTCGAAATGGCGACGCGGCGGCTAGACCTGCAGGCCCTCTATAACAGCGCACCGGAGGATCGCTGGGGCGGCATGGCTGAGGGAACGGCAATCGGCCATCTGCACCTGCAGGTCGGCAATATCCCGCAGGCCGACGCCTTCTACCGCGACGTGCTCGGTCTCAAGCTGATGGCCCGTTATCCCGGCGCGAGCTTTTTTGCCACCGGCGGCTATCACCACCATCTCGCCGCCAACATCTGGAACAGCCAGGGCGCCACTGCCCGCGCCGACAATATGACCGGGCTGTCGGACTACCGGATCCGTTTCAACGACAAGGCGACGCTCGACGCGGCGGTTTCCAGGCTCGACGCGCTGGAGCTCAACAGCGAGAAGCGCGACGGCGGCATCTTCCTCAAAGATCCCTGGGGCATCGGCCTGACACTTTCGGCCTGAACCTGAAAACCCTATTGAACCTTCTCGGTTCCTGATGGCGTCGTCACCTGCGTCGGTCCGCCGCCGTTTCCGCTCGGCGTTGGCGACCGGTCTGTCGCTTCGGGCGGCCGTGCAGGGCCGGAGGCCGGGTCGTTGTCGAAGGCGCCGGGACCGGAGGGCTGCGTATTGATCGCATCCGGCTTGGTCGAAGCCGTCGCCGTCGGATCATTGTTGCCGGGGTCCGGCCAGATCGCAACGCTTACGCCGGCAATGATAAGAACTGCCGCGCCCGCCACAAGAACGGTCCAAACCCACCAGCGCCGCTGATCGGCGGCTTTCAGTCTCGCCTCCTCCGCATAGGGGGGATCGGTCGAATAGGTCTCGGTGGTTTTCGTCTGATCAGGATCTGCAATCATGAGCACTCTCCTTCCGACGTCGAACGCCAGCAACCGCGAGGTTGTTCCGGCGGCAGGATCAAATCGGCGCGCGAGCCGATGAAAGGATGGATGCTTCAGCGCCCTTGCCCGCAGGCTGACCGGTGTCTTTATTGACGGCGCCATGGACCGGCGGAACCGGAACCGCATCGGCGCGTTTTTGTGGCGAAGCAATGGGGCTTCAGGGACCTCACCGCATGGGCATCGCCAACGGCATCCGCAAACACGCAAAGAAGATCGCCATCGGCGAACGCCAACCCAGTGCCTGGGCCAAGTCGTTGCAGGAGGCAGCGGAGGAACTTCCCGTCCCGCCGGTGCACCGGCTCGAGAAGGACGGGCTCGACATCAGCATGGCCTGGGCGATCATCGGCATTTTCGCCATCCTCGGCCTTGCCGCCGTCTACACGATGTCGCTGATCCTCATTCCGGTCACCCTTGCCGTCGTCGTCGGCATGATTCTCGGCCTCGCCGCTGAAAATCTCAGCAAAATGGGCGTACCAAGGCTTGCCAACGCTTTCCTTCTGTCAAGCGGCGTCGCTTTGGTCATCGTCCTGCTGGTCAGTTCGCTTGCTGATCCGCTGGCGACCCTTGCCAACGAAGCCCCGGCTTTCGTCGAACGGATGATAAGCCGCATCATGCCCTATCTGGAGCGCATCGAATGGCTGCACATCACGCCGGCGACGTTCGAAAGCGGTCCGATGTCGATCGGCGCGCTGCTCGAAAACACCGGAAATGTGCTGCATGTGGTGACAACAAGCCTGACGCCGGCGCTAGTACAGGGACTGATCTTCTTCGCCGCGCTGCTGCTCTTTCTTGCCAGCCGGGTCAATCTGCGCAAGACGATCATCATGACCTTCCGCACCCGCCCACAACGACTGGCGGCGATTCGCGTCATCAATGGCGTCGAGCAGGTGCTCGGCTTCTATTTCGCCACCGCTTCGCTGATCTACATCGGGCTTGGCGTCGTCATGACCATCATCGCCTATGCGAGCGGCTTGTCGGCGCCGGTGCTCTGGGGCTTCTTCGCCTTCCTGTCGAGCTTTATTCCGTATCTCGGCATCACGCTGATGACGCTCTCCGTCGCCATCGCCGGGATCATCACCTATGACGGCTTCATCGTCGGCCTGGTGCCGGCGGCAGCCTTCTTCACCGTGCATCTCGTCATGGAAAACCTGATCTTCCCGGCGGTGATGGGGCGGCGGCTGGAAATCAATCCCTTTATCGTCTTCCTCGCCATCCTGTTCTGGACCTGGATGTGGGGTGCCGTCGGCGCAATGCTGGCGCTGCCGCTGTCGCTGATCGTCATGACTATCATCGAGGAACTGCTGATCGAGGAAAAACCGCAGCCGCAATTGCCGAAGTGATCAAGCGAGGAGACATAAGTGGCGTCCGATCTCGATCTCGACGAATCCGATCATGACCAGATGGTCAGCGGCCGTTCGCTCTGGGGGGAGAATGCCATACGTCCGCAATGGCGGCCGCTGGCGCAGAGCTTTTCGACCGATGTTGCGGTGATCGGCGGCGGCATCACCGGCGCGCTGATCGCAGATCATCTGACGGCGCGCGGCTTTTCCGTTGTTATCATCGACCGGGAAGAGCCAGGCTTCGGCAGCACTGCCGCCAGCACCGCGATGCTGCAATGGGAAATCGACAGCACGCTCACGGAACTCGAGACCTATTACGGCTTCGAACGAGCTGCCGGAATCTATCGCCGCAGCGCCGCTGCCGTCGCCGGTCTTTCCAAGCTGATCGCAGCGAATGGAATCGCCTGCGGCTTCCGGCCGCGCAACACACTTTTTCTCGCCTGCAACCTGGAAGGCGCCCGCGACCTCAGGGAAGAGCGCCAGCTTCGCCGGCGGGCGGGGCTGCCCGGCGTCTATCTCGAACATCCTGATCTCTTTACGCAATTCGAGTTCGATCGCGATGGCGCAATCTATTCGCCGGGTTCGGCGGAGGCCGATCCGCTGCTGCTCACCTGGGCGCTGATCGCAATGGCGGTCCGGCGCGGCGCGCAGCTGGTCAGCGCTTCCGTGACCGCGCTGCACAGCGAAGGCGATTGCGTCACGGCGGAGACGGATGGCGCCCATGTCATCGAAGCGCGGCATGCCGTGCTGGCGACCGGCTATTCGATGCCGGGCCTCGACATGCCGAAGCTGCACCGCACAAGTTCGAGCTGGGCCTTCGCCACCGTGCCGCAGGATCCCGCCACATTCTGGCGCGACCGGGCTTTGCTCTGGGAGGACAGCCATCCCTATCTCTACATGCGCACGACCGCGGACAATCGCATCGTCGCCGGCGGCGAGGACGACGGTACGATCGATGCCGCGGCGCGGGATCGAAAGCTGCCGGCCAAGATCAGCGCCGTCCGGGAGAAGATGAAGCGGCTATGGCCGAGAGCGGATGCCCGCATCGCCCATGCCTGGGGCGGAACCTTCGGCGAGACGGCCGACGGCCTGCCGCTGATCGGCCCGGCGCCCGGGATGCCGCATGTCTTCGCCGCCCACGGTTATGGCGGCAACGGCATCACCTTCTCCTATCTCGCTGCCCAGATGATCGGGGCGATGATCGCGGGGATCTACCGCGATTGGTTCGAGGACTTTGCGCTCGACCGGGAAGGACCGGGGATACGGCGGTTTGGCGAGGACAGGTTGGCGGCTGGAGATGCGTTGCGGTAGAGGCTTCGCTTTGGCTATTGTGCCGCGCCACACGGCACATCTTCAACCGCAGCCCTACTCCGTCGTCTTGTCGTCGCCCATATCCTCGACATCCTCAAGACGAACGAACGCCGTGCCCTTCGCCTTGAGATCGACCAGTGCCTTCGCCACACCCTCCCCCGCCGCATGGGTGGGCTGATTGATGTGGGAGATGACGACATCGCCGTCCTTGGCGGAGGCAATGCGCTTTTCGGTGATAACAGCGCCGAGCAGCGAACCACCGTCGCCGTTCACCGAATAGCCGGCGATGCGATAGCCCATGGCGCGGATCTCGCCGATGGCGGAAAGATCGTATTTGGCCGTGGAGCCGCGGAACCAGTGCGGCGCGGGGATGCCGGCCGCGACCATGGCGGCGGCGCCACCTTCGACTTCCTGCCGCACCGCCTGCGGCGAGCCGGCCGAGGCGATGCCATCGACGAGCGTCGGCGCGTCGACGGCCGGAATATGGTTCTCGCCGTGGTTTTCGAGCTCGAAGAGATCCGGATTTTGCAGGAAGACGGCAAGGGCTTGCGGGTTGCGCTTCAGCCAGCGGGCGGTGACGAAGATCGTTGCCGGAATGCGCTCGCGCACGAGGGTCGAAAGGATGCGCTCGTCCGCCTGCCCCATGCAGGCGTCGAAAGTGAGCGCGATCCGGGCATGGCCCGCTATGTTGGAACGGGCAATATGCAGATGCGGCTCGACGAGCTTGACCGCCGGCGCCTTGGACGCACCAATTCGGGCCGGGGCCGAAGCGATGGGCGGCGGCATTTCGTCCGCCAATGCAGCGGAGACGGAGGCGAGAAGCAAGGCCGATGTGAGCAGGATGCGGTTCATGTCATGGACTTTACGATTCGAGCGCCGCGACTCTAGCCGCTCGCCTTGCCAGACGCCATGTGGCCGGATGTCACCGCAGCCGCCGGCGGGAGACCGCATCAATCGTAGAGATAGTACTTGTCCCACTTCTCACGCGGCACCTTCTCACCGATCTGGTAGTCGAGCTGGCGCACGTTGATATGCTGCGGGCCGGTGATGCAATTGTAGGAAAGATGATACCAGTCGCCCTTGCTGCGGAAGACCGCGCCCGGCGCCTGCAGCGAATTGTCGCCGGCGATCGGGTCCTTGAAGGTATAGGCGATCACCTTGTCGGGCTTGAAGCCGGTGCTGTCCTTGTTGATACGGCTCATCGCTTCCGTGTCGCAGCTCTGTTCCAGGCGGGTGGAGGGATCGAGTTTTTCCAGCTGCTTCTTGATTGCCGGGTCGACGGCAAAGGCGGGGGCAGCCAAGCCGGCCAGGGATACAAACAGGAGCAGACGTTTCGGCATTGCGGAGGATATCCCTTGCTGTTGTACAGTCTTCATCCTGCCGCCGGCGGCTTGCAGGGGGCTGGGCGCGTGCAAAATTTGCTCTGTGATGGCGGACCTCCTTAAATATTGTGGTGACATCAAGGCAGGGCGGGCGGTGCCGTCTCCTCGACTGTGGACGGTCACCTGCACCCTTGGCGCTTGATCCGGCGGCGGCGCGCCTCTATCTCTTGCCAACCCGACATTCCCACCGGAGCCAATTCCTTGTCCGTCTTCAAGAGCCTGCCGACACCGCCCGCCGCACCGAAAAAGCCCGTTTCCGATACGCGCCACGGCATTACCCGCACGGACGATTACGCCTGGCTGCGCGCCGACAACTGGCAGGCAATGTTCAAGGACCCGTCGATCCTCGACCCCGATATCCGCCGGCATCTGGAAGCCGAAAACGCCTATATGAATGCGGCGATGGAGGATACCAAACCGCTGCAGAAGGCGCTGTTTGCCGAAATGCGCGGCCGCATCAAGGAAGACGACAGTTCGGTACCGATGAAGGACGGCGCCTATGCCTATGGCACGTTCTATGTGACCGGCGGCGAACAGCCGCGTTATTTCCGTACTCCCCGTGACGGCGACGTTGCCGACGAGACGATCCGTACGGTGCTGCTCGACGGCGACAAAGAAGCCGCCGGCAAAGCCTATTTCCGCCTCGCCGGCCTCGACCATTCGAGCGACCATAGCCGCGGCATTTGGGGCTATGACGACAAGGGCTCGGAATTCTTCACCCTTAAAGTGCGCGATCTCGCGACCGGTGAAGATCTCGAGGACCGGATCGAGAATACCGGCGGCGGCGGCGTCTGGGCGCCCGACGGCAAGAGCTTCTTCTATTCGGCTCTCGACGAGAACCACCGGCCCTCGAAGGTGTTCCACCACATACTCGGGCAGCCCCAATTTGAAGACCGGCTGGTCTATGAGGAGGCCGATGCCGGCTTCTTCATGGGTGTCGGCGGCTCGCTGCTCGACGACTTCATCTATATCGATATTCACGACCACGAGACCAGCGAATACCGGCTGCTGTCGACCAAGGATCTGACAGCCGAGCCGAAGCTGGTGGCAGCGCGCGAGGAAGGCATCGAATATTCGCTGACCGAGGGCGGGGATGTCTTCTACATCTTGACCAATGACGGCGGCGCCAAGGATTTCAAGATCATGGAAGCGCCGGTGGACAATCCGGGCAAGGCAAACTGGCGCGAAGTCGTCGCTCACAAGCCCGGCACGCTCATCATCAGCCACATGGCCTATGCCCGCCATCTGCTGTGGCTGGAGCGTAAGGACGGGCTGCCGCGGATCATGATCCGCGACCGGGCAACCGGCGAGGAACATGCGATCGCCTTTGCCGAGGAGGCCTATTCGCTCGGGCTTTCGGGCGCGGCGGAATACGATACCGACGTCATCCGCTTCTCCTATTCCTCGATGACGACGCCGTCGCAGCTTTACGACTACAATATGGTGACGCGCGAGCGCACATTGCTGAAGACTCAGGAAGTACCCTCCGGCCACAATCCTGAGGACTATGTCACCCGCCGCGTTTTCGCCCCGGCATGGGACGGTGAGACGGTGCCGGTCACCCTACTCTATCGCAAGGATACGGCGCTCGACGGCAGCGCGCCCTGCCTGCTTTACGGCTACGGCGCCTACGGCATCACCATTCCGGCCGGCTTCAACACCAATTGCCTGTCGCTTGCCGACCGCGGCTTCGTCTATGCCATCGCCCATATCCGCGGCGGCAAGGACAAGGGCTTTGCCTGGTACGAAGACGGAAAGATGGACAAGAAGACGAATAGCTTCAAGGACTTCGTCGCCGCGGCGGATTATCTGAATCAACAGAAGTTCACCTCTTACGCGAAGATCATCGCCGAAGGCGGATCGGCCGGCGGCATGCTGATGGGCGCCGTCGCCAACATGGCGCCGGAGAAGTTCGCCGGCATCATCGCCGCCGTTCCGTTCGTCGACGTGCTCAACACCATGCTTGATGACACGCTCCCGCTCACCCCGCCGGAATGGCCGGAATGGGGCAACCCGATCGACAGCAAGGAGGAATACGAGCAGATCGCCGCCTATTCGCCCTATGACAATGTCGAGGCAAAGGCCTACCCGCCGATCCTGGCGCTCGGCGGCCTGACCGATCCGCGCGTCACCTATTGGGAGCCGGCCAAGTGGGTGGCGAAACTGCGCGACAAGACAACGGGCGAGGCGCCGATCCTGCTGAAGACCAATATGGACGCCGGCCATGGCGGGGCGTCGGGGCGCTTCCAGCGGCTGGAAGAGATCGCGTTCGAGTATGCGTTTGCGATCAAGGTGGCGGGGAAGATGTGAGGTTGGATGTGGTGGGGCTGAATGGGTAAGGCGTGCGCGTGGCACCCCCCTCTGCCCTGCCGGGCATCTCCCCCACAGGTGGGGAGATCACAAGTGGCCAAACCTCCGCACCCGTCTATCGTTTCGCCGGGATGCGACACTAGTTGTTTGAGGAAGCCAGCGAGCCCAGCCAATCTCCCCCCTTGTGGGGGAGATGCCCGGCAGGGCAGAGGGGGGTGCCCCACGGCACGCCGTCCACGGAGAGAGAAATGCCCGTCTACATCGCCCTCCTCCGCGCCATCAATGTCGGCGGCACCGGCTCTTTGCCGATGACCGAACTCAAAGCGATCTGCGAAGGTCTCGGCTTTACCGACGTGAAAACCTACATCCAGAGCGGCAATGTGGTTTTCCGCTCGGATGAGGCGGAAAAGACGGTGGAGGAGCGGCTCGACGAAGCGCTCGGCCGCAAGATGGGCAAACGTCCAGGCGTGATGGTGCGCAGCCGTAAAGAGCTTGACGATATCGTCGCCAACGCCCCTTTTCCCGATGCCAAGCCGAATTTCCTGCTCGTCTACTTCCTGCCCGAAAAGGCCCCGGCTGATGCGCTGGAGAAAATGTCTGCGCCCGATGGCGAGGAGGCGAAGCTCGCCGGCCGGGAGATCTATGTGCATTATCCCAATGGATCCGGCCGCTCGAAGCTGAAGCTGCCGGCGCTGAAGCCCGGGACCTCGCGCAATCTCAACACCGTCCGCAAGCTTGCGGAACTGGCCGCTGACATGGAGGGCAACGACCGAGCGCAGCGCATAATTTGATTCAAGCGACGCGCGTCAAGCCTTTGTTTCTCCAGGCACCTTCATCCCTCTGGCCTTATAGCCGCTGATCTCCTCGCCAGCGGTCGGCGAGAAACGCAGATTCCAGACGGTCGCGGTGATCGAGATGAGGGTGACGACAATGAAGGCAGTAGAGAAATCGTCCAGCGACGGCGTTTCGACATTGTTGAAGGCCATCGAGCCGTGCAGCGCCAAGGCCCCGACGCAGATGCCGAGCGACAGCATCAGCTGCTGGAAAGTGGTGTAGAAGCTGGTGGCCGAGCTCATCCGCTCCTTTTCGATCTCGTCATAGGCAATGGTGTTGTAGGCGGTGAACTGGAAGGACAGGAAGAAGGCGCTGAGCACCAGGACGACGAAGATCAGCGGCATCGGCCAGTCCGGCCGAAAGGCGGCGCAGAGGGCATAACCGGCCGTGCCAAGGATGCCGTTGAGGACGAGGCTTCGGCGGAAGCCGAGCCGGCTGAAGACAAACTTCGCCATCGGCTTCATGGCGAGCGCGCCGAGCGCGGTGGCAATGACGATCTGGCCGGCTGCGGCGGCCGACAGCCCGAAGCCGATCTGGAACAGCAGCGGCAGCAGGAAGGGCTGGGCCCCTTGCGTGACGCGGGTCAGCGAACCGGCGATGACTGATGTGCCGAAACTCGCCACCTTCATCAGCGAAAAATCCATGATCGGCGAGGGATGCCGGCGGGCATGCCTCAAATAGGCAATGCCGAAGATGAGGCCGACGGAGATCAGGAAGATCGAAAAGGCGCCCTCGCCCTCATGGCTCGACATTTCGAAGCCGAAGAGCAGCGAGCCGAGCGAAATGCCAGAGAGGATGAAGCCGATCGTATCGAAGGGGCCGGCCGCCTTGCCCTTGACCTCGTCGATATAGATCGAGACGAAGATCATGCCGATAATGCCGATCGGCACGTTGATGTAGAAGATCCAGCGCCAGTCGAGATAGGTGACGATGAAGCCGCCGAGCGGCGGACCGACGATCGGGCCGATCAACGCCGGCACCAGCAGCCAGGACATGGCGCTGACCATACCCTTGCGGGCGACGCTGCGCATCAGCACCAGACGGCCGACCGGCATCATCATGGCGCCACCCATTCCCTGCAGCAGCCGCGCCAGCACCAGGAAGGGCAGCGTCGGGGCCAGCGCGCAGAGGACGGAGCCGATGACGAAGACGGCGATCGCCGCCCTGAACACTGTGCGCGAACCGAAGCTGTCGGCCATCCGGCCGCTCGCCGGAATGAAGATTGCCAGGCTGAGGAGATAGGAGGTCAGTGAGATCGACATGGCCGGCGCGCTCACAGCGAAATCGCGCGCCATGGTGGGCAGCGCGGTCGCCAGCACGGTCGCGTCGATATTTTCCATCAGCATCGCACTTGCGACGATCATCGCGATCACCCGAAAATTGGGCGCGGCGCGCCGAACCATCGGCGCCTGGTAAATCTGATCCGACATCGTCCGGAATCACTCACGGTGGCGCGGCGGAGCAGAGGAAGCAGCAAGGCCGCGGGGATGACATGGCACAAGGCCAAGGGGAGATGATCTGCTATACGCCCGAGATCATGGCGGGGCTATGGCCTTTCTGGCAAAGCAGCTTTGACGAGAGGTAAAAGCAGATCACGATTCCTTGCATCGGCATGATCTGCGTGACGGCCGACCGACCGGGCGCGCAAGACCGGCTTGCGCGCGGGCCACCCCGGCCCTACCTATGAACAATGACCTCGACCCCTCAGAAAATCCGGTCCGGTGCGGCCTTTCCGTTCGACAACAGCTATGTCGGCTTGCCCGAGCGCTTCTTTGCGCCGCAAACGCCGACGCCGGTGGCCGAGCCCCGCCTGATCAAGCTGAACGAACCGTTGGCCGCCGAGCTCGGCCTTGACGTCGAGACGCTACGCCGCGACGGCGCGGCGATCTTTTCCGGCAATCTCGTTCCGGAAGGGGCCGAACCGCTGGCGATGGCCTATGCCGGGCATCAGTTCGGCGGCTTCTCGCCGCAGCTCGGCGACGGCCGGGCGATCCTGCTCGGTGAGGTGGTCGACCGCAGCGGCAAGCGTTTCGATATCCAGCTGAAGGGCGCCGGGCCGACACCTTTTTCGCGCCGCGGCGACGGCCGGGCGGCAATCGGGCCGGTGCTCAGAGAATATATCATCAGCGAGGCGATGTTCGCGCTCGGCATTCCCGCCACCCGGGCGCTGGCGGCCGTGACAACGGGCGAACCGGTCTATCGCGAAGAGGTGCTGCCGGGCGCGGTTTTCACCCGGGTGGCGGCGAGCCATATCCGTGTCGGCACTTTCCAGTATTTCGCCGCAAGGGGCGACACAGACGGCGTGCGGGCGCTCGCCGATTATGTAGTCGACCGCCACTATCCCGAACTGAAGGCTGCCGAAGAACCCCATCTCGCGCTGTTTTCGGCAATCGCGGAGCGCCAGGCGGCGCTGATCGCCCGCTGGCTGCATGTCGGCTTCATCCATGGCGTGATGAATACGGATAACATGACGGTATCTGGCGAGACGATCGACTTCGGCCCTTGCGCCTTCATGGATGTCTATAACCCGGCGACCGTCTTCTCGTCGATCGACCAGCATGGCCGTTATGCCTATGCCAATCAGCCGGCCATCGGCCAGTGGAACCTTGCCCGGCTCGGCGAAACGCTGCTGCCGCTGATCGGCCCCGAGCCGGACGGCGCGGTCGACAAGGCCAATGCCATCATCCGCGCCTATGGCGAGCGGTTCCAAGCCGAGTGGCTTGCCGGCATGCGAAGAAAAATCGGCCTTGCCGGTGAAGAAGATGGCGATCTCGAGCTTGTCCAGGCGCTGCTGTCGCTGATGCAGGCACAGGGCGCCGATTTCACCCTGACCTTCCGGCGGCTCGCCGATCTGGCGGGCAACGACGGCGCAGAGCCCGCCTTTGCCCGGGGCTTCCGGGAACCGGAAGCCTGCACCCCCTGGCTCACGCAGTGGCGCGAGAGATTATCGCGCGATCCGCAGACAGCGGCCCAACGCGCCAGCGCCATGCGCCGCGTCAACCCAGCCTTCATCCCCCGCAACCACCGGGTCGAACAGGCGATCGAGGCTGCGGTCGAACACGGCGATTTCTCGCTGTTCGAGGCGCTGCTCACCGTGCTGTCGAAGCCGTACGAAGACCAGCCGGAATTTGCCGCTTATATGGAACCGCCGAAGCCGGAGGAACGAGTGCTGCAGACTTTCTGCGGGACCTAAGCGGCTTCAATACAACCGTACCGTGACATCCACCTGCGGCAAATGCAGCCGTTGAAAGGCATCTCCCTCGCTCTATCTGCCTGACCGGCGGACCTTTTCCGCTGATCCCCCACCGGCTAACCCACGCGGGAGACAGCCTTATGGCGCTCGTCATCACCTCCATTCTCTTCATCATCATCGGGGTTGCGCTCGGCGGCGGCGGGCTCTGGCTCATCTCGCTCGGCGGCAGCATTTTCTATCTGTTTGCCGGCCTGATGTTCGTCATCACCGCAGCGCTGCTGCTGATGCGCAAGGCGGTGGCGCTCTGGGTCTATGCGGTGCTCGTGGTCGCCGCACTCGCCTGGGCGATCTGGGAGGTGGGATTCGACTGGTGGCAGCTCGGCCCGCGCGGCGGCGTCATCATCCTGCTCGGCCTCTGGCTGCTGACGCCCTGGATCCGTCGGCCGCTCGGCTTTCGCAGCCCGACCGGCATCGTCTACGGCGCTAATCCCTGGCCGCTCGCCGTGCCGGTCATTCTCGCTATCCTCGTCGCCGTCTATTCGATGACGACGGATCCGCATGATTTGGCCGGCGATCTGCCGAAGGATGCGGTCGCCGCCAATCCAAGCTTCGGCGGTAGCGTGCCGGACGGCGAATGGCACCAATATGGCCGCACGCCGTTCGGCCAGCGCTATTCGCCGCTCGACCAGATCAATGTCGAGAATGTCTCCACCTTGAAGGAAGCCTGGCGGTACCAGACCGGCGACGTCAAGCGGCCGGAGGATATCAGCGAGACAACCTATCAGGTGACGCCGCTGAAGGTGAAGGACACGCTCTATCTCTGCACGCCGCATAACTGGGCGATCGCACTCGACGCCAAGACCGGCAAGGAGAAATGGAAATACGACTCGAACTCGGGCATGAATCCCAACCGGCAGCACCAGACCTGCCGCGGCGTCACCTATTATGCCGATCCTGATGCCGCCGCCGGCGAGCCCTGCGCCGAGCGCGTCTACCTGCCGACCTCAGACGCCCGGCTGATCGCGCTCGATGCGGCCGACGGCAAGGTCTGCACCAGTTTTGCCGATCAGGGCGTGCTGCATCTCGAAACCGGCATGCGCTTCAATCCGGCCGGCTATTATTATTCCACCTCGCCGCCGGTCGCGGTGGCCGGCAAGATCATCATCGGCGGGGCGGTGAACGACAATTATTCGACCGAGGAGCAATCCGGCGTCATCCGCGCCTTCGACATCAAGACCGGCGCACTGATCTGGAACTGGGATTCCGGCAATCCCGACGTGACGACGCCGATCGCCGACGGCCAGACCTACACGACCAACTCGCCGAACAGCTGGTCGGTCTTCAGCGTCGACGAGGCGCTCGGCATGGTCTACATCCCGCTCGGTAACCAGGTGCCCGATCAGATCGGCATCGGCCGCAGCGACAATGTCGAGAAATTCTCTTCTTCGATCGTCGCGCTCGATATCGCCAGCGGCCAGCTGCGCTGGGTGCGCCAGACGGTGCATCATGACCTCTGGGACATGGACGTGCCGGCCCAGCCGGCGCTCATCGATCTGACCAAGCCTGACGGCAGCGTGGTTCCCGCCCTCGTCGGCCCGACCAAGCAGGGCGATCTCTATGTGCTCGACCGGCGCAGCGGCGAGCCGATCATCCCGACCAAGGAGATTCCGGCGCCCGGCGGCGCAGTTTCGGGCGATCATACGTCGCCGACGCAGCCGATCTCCGACCTCACCTTCACGCCCGAGCCGCTTCGGGAAAAGGACATGTGGGGCGTATCGCTGTTCGACCAGCTCCTCTGCCGCATCGACTTTCACCGCTACCGCTACGAGGGCCGCTACACGCCGCCGTCGCTGAAAGGCACGATCGTCTATCCCGGCAATTTCGGCACCTTCAACTGGGGTTCGGTGGCTGTGGATCCGGAGCGGCAGATCATGTTCGGCATGCCGACCTATCTCGCCTTCACCTCGCGCCTGGTGCCGGCCGCCGACATTCCGCCGCGAGGACAGGACGAGAAGGGCAGCGAACAGGGGCTCAACCGCAATGACGGCGCACCCTACGGCGTCTTCATGGGTCCCTTCCTCGGACCGCTGCAGATCCCCTGCCAGGCGCCGCCATGGGGCTATGTCGCCGGAGTCGACCTGCGCACCGGCAAGATCGCCTATATGCACAAGAACGGAACCGTCCATGACATGACGCCGCTGCCGCTGCCCTTCAAGGTGGGCGTGCCCGGCATCGGCGGGCCGATGCTGACCAAAGGAGGACTCGCCTTCCTCGGCGCGGCGGTCGACAACTACCTGCGCGCCTATGACGTGACCAACGGGCGCGAGCTCTGGCGGGCGCGGCTGCCGGCCGGCGGCCAGGCGACGCCGATGACCTATACGACCGACGACAACAAGCAATATGTCGTCATGGTCGCCGGCGGCCACGGCTCGGTCGGCACCACGCCCGGCGATTACGTGATCGCGTATACGCTACCGTGATGGGAAATCTTCTCGCGAGCTCCATGCGGCCGCCGCATGAGCCCCACGGAAAGTGGAGCGTTTCGATCACCCGCGTTTCCCTCACATTCCGTCATCGGCGGGCCTGACCCGGCGATCCATGCTGCGGGCGCCGACTGGAGAGGTGACGTCCGGCGAAACCCACCCTGAAGTCAGGTGCATGGATGCTCGGGTCAAGCAAAAAGCGGATGCCGGGAGCCTCTATCGCCGGCCTCGGCGACATAGTCGGCGGCACGACGGGTACCAGCGGAGCGGAAAGCGAATGGGGCAGAGGTCTCCTTCGCCGCATGCCTACTCCGGCAACCCCGCCATACGAAGCGCCTCTATATAGCGGTTGCGGTCATCCGGTCGCCGGAACGGTGGGAGAATATCGGCGAGGTTCGAAAGCCGAAGCGCCGGATCCAGCAAGCGCAGGCGCGCAATCGTTTCCCCTGCTTCCGCTTTCCGCCCGGCCATGGCTTGGCCCGCCGCCATCACCCGCATCGCGCTGGGGTAATTCGGCTGATGGCGCAACGATTTTGCGGCCCAGACGGCGGCGTCCTCGTAACGACCGCGCAGAAGTGAGCCAGGCCGGTGTTGAACTGCCAGGCAAACAGGCGCGGATCCACGGGGCTCAGCCTCATGGCGAGGGCAGCATGTTCGACGGCCTTGTCCGGCTCGCCGAGGCAGGCTCGCACCCAACTGCTGACGCCCAGGGCAACGGCCAGGTACGGGTTGAGGAAGAGCGCGCGATCGATGCAAGCCGCGCTGTCATCGAGGTCGCCGCCGACATAACCGAGCACATATCCGCCATAGGCGAGCGCGACTGCATCGTCCCAGCCGAGTTCGACGGCTCTTCTCGCCAGTTGGGTCGCCTCGGCAATTTCGTTGGCCGGATCGATCATCCAGCCATTGCTCTTGCGGGTCGCGTAGCATCGCGCCGCCCGGGCGTGGGCGATGGCAAAATCCGGATCGCGGTCGATTGCCTTCATGAATAGCCGCAGAGCCTCGTCGACGACTGATCTATTGGTCACCGTCCGGTCGAAGGCCGCCAGCCCGCGGAGATAATAGTCATAGGCGTCGAGGCTCTCGGTCGGCTTGCGTTTAGCCCGCTCGATCTCCGCCTCTTCCACTTTCGGCGTTATTGCGCCGACAATGCTGGATGCGACCTGATCCTGCAGATCGAACAGGTTCGCCAAAGTTCCGTCAAAACGGTCTGCCCAGAGATGCGCGCCGGTCGAGGTGTCGATGAGTTGTCCGGCGATACGAAGCCGGTCGCCCGCGCGGCGCACGCTTCCCTCGACCACATAGTCCACGTCCAGCTCGCGCCCGACCCGCTTTATGTCGACGGCCTGCCCCTTGTAGGTGAAGCTCGAATTGCGGGCGATGACATAGAGGTGACGGAACTGCGCAAGAGCGATGGTGATATCCTCCACGATGCCGTCGGCAAAATATTCCTGCTCCACATCGCCGCTCAAATTCTGAAACGGCAACACCGCAAGGGATGGCCGATCATGATGTTTCGTCGGAGCGGAGAAGACCTGCAGCTGCGGCTCGACTGCGGCCGCGGCCCGCCGATCACCGGATCGCTGCCGCGGTTGCAGCGAGGCAGCCAGGGACGATGTCTCCGCATCGGGTTCGACATCCAGATGCTTCTTCAGGAGAGCTCGGCAGGTCTCGAACTGGCGCAAGGCCATGTTCTCGTGGCCGCGGAGAGTGTGGATCCGCATCAACGCCCTGTGAGCACCCTCCGCCGTCGGGTCAGAGGCGAGAAGCCTCTCGGCAAGCGCTTCACAGGGCGGTTCTTCCGCGGAGCCTGCTTCCAAGAGGGCAAGGCTCAAACGTTCCACGAGCTGCAGCGCCTTGCGCTGATATGTGCTTCGGTACGGTGCGAACCACTCAGCCAATTCATCCGGAATGGACTCGCCTTCAAGCAGATCGCCGCGGTAGAGATCCGCTGCGGAGGCGAGATCTGCGCTCGCCCCCGTCCCCAGCTTCCGGTCGAAGAGCGAAATGTCGGCTTAATCGGGATCGACGAAAAGCGCCACCGTCTCCTGATCCCCTTCGATAGAGACGGTGGCGTCACTGCTCGCCGGGAACGACCGCCTGATGTCGACCAGCGCCTGCCGCAAACTATTGCGGGCCTGCTCATTACCTCGTCCCGGCCAGAAGGCTTCGGACAGCACCTCCCTGCGGCAGCCGCGGCGGCCTGCCAACGCCAGGGCAGCAAACAGCAGCGACGTCTTGCGCGTGGCGAAGCGGACTGGCCGGCCTTCTCCGGAGATGACCTCGAGACCGCCTAGCAACCTGATGCGCATAGAAAGCCCCCAGACTTTGAACCGCCGCTCGCAGAATAGCATTTGGGAAGACGGATTTAACACCGATTTAGCGGCGGCTTGTCGAAGTTTTCTTCCCGGTTCACGCTCAGCCGAACAGGCCGAAAACGCTCGTATGGCAGATTTCCACCCGCACATCACAAGTGGAGATCGGAAATGGCTCATACGGAAACACAGCCCATCGTCAGCGCGCCGACAAACCAGGTGGCTGGCCCCATGAACATCATCGCAAAGCTGATCGCTGGCCTGCAGGCGTGGCGACGGGCGGTCGTGAGCCGGCAACGACTGGCCGAGCTGACACCCGATCAGTTGAGAGACATCGGTCATCCGGAGGCCAATCGGCCCGTGCTCGAAATCAAAGCGGGCCTGATCACGAACTTGATGTCGATGCGGTAATCAATTGCTTCTGAAGCGATTTAACACATCACACCATCTCGGTGATCATCCTGCCGACTTCGGCAAAGATCGGGTTGAGATCCTTCATCGGCGCCGTCGCTTCGGCGATATAGACGGCAGCGACGATCGGCCCACGGTCCGGCGGCCAGATGACGGCGATGTCGCCGAGGGAGCCGTTCGGGCCGGTGCCGGTCTTGTCGCCGACCTTCCAATCGGCAGGCAAGCCGGCCCGCAGCCTTTCCTTACCCGTGGTGCTCGCCACCAGCCAGGCGATCAGCTTGTCGCAAGAGGCCCCGGTCAACACCGAGCCGAGCGTCAGATTGCCGAGCGTATCGAGCATCGCATCCGGTGCCGTGGTGTCGCGCGGATCGTCCTTGCGACCCTCGTTCAGTGTCGGTTCGGTGCGGTCGAGACGCGTGGTGCCGTCGCCGATCGAGCGCAGCCAGTCGGTCAGTGCCGGCGGGCCGCCGAAACTTTCGAGCAGCAGGTTGCCGGCGGTGTTGTCGCTGACCGTTACCGCCGCCTCGCAGAGTTCGGCGATCGTCATGCCGTCGGCACCGGCGTGTTTTTCGCTGAGCGGCGAATAGTCGACGAGCTTGTCCCTGCCGTAGGTCACCCGGCGCTCGAGGCTCTCCTGCCCCTTGTAGACGCGGGCAAGGACGAAGCCTGCCGCCAGCGCCTTGAAGGTGCTGCACATCGGAAAAGCTTCGCTGCCGCGATAGCCGAAGGAAATGCTCGTCTGGGTGTCGAGCACCGAGACGCCGAGGCGTCCGCCGGTGCGCTTTTCCAGCGCGGCCAGGCGACGCTCGATATTGTCGTCGCCCTCCCCCGCAGTTTCCTGTGCATTGGCCGCAAGCGCCAGCGTGGACAGGCCCAAAGCAGGCAGGCAGAGTGCCGAGCCGATCAGCATGCGGCGAGTAAGGCTGGGATCCATGAATTCCTCCGACGATTCGGAGAATAGAGCTAAGGACCGATTGCGGCGGCATCTCGTCCCCGCCGCAACTTGTTGTCGGCCGCTGCAACCTTGTTGTCAGCCGCTGCACCCTTGTTGGGTAGCAGCGATTTCGTTCTCCGCCCGCAGCAATCAGGCGGCGCGCGTGACCTCGACCGTCACATGCGACAATTCTTCCAGCGCCGAAAGCCTGTCCTTGTAAAAGGCCGGATCGCGCGGCTGCGAGGTGACGACCGCGACGATCGCTGCATGATGGCCGGGGCCGACCTGCCAGACATGCAGGTCGGTGATCCGATCCTCCTCTGTCTCGATCGCCTGGCGGATTTCGCCCGGCAGGCTCTCGCCTTCGGGCATGATGTCGAGAAGGACGCCGCCCGACGATTTCAGCAGGCTCCAGGACCAATTGGCGATGACCAGGCCGCCGACGATGCCCATGATGGGATCGAGCCAAAGCCAGCCATAGAGGCTGCCGAGGGTGAGCGCCGCGATGGCGAGCACTGACGTGAGCGCATCGGCCATCACATGCAGATAGGCGGCGCGGATATTGTTGTCGCCGGCCTCTGCGTGATGGTGGGCATGGTCGCCGTGACCGCCATGGCCGTGATGGTGTGCGTGGTGCCCATGCGCGTGATGGCCATGCGCGTGCGCATGATGTCCATGCGCGGCATGACCGCCGCCGGCCAGCAGCCAGGCGCTGGCGAGATTGACGGCAAGGCCGATGACCGCGACGGCGATTGCCTGGGCAAAGCCGATCGGCACCGGATTGGTGAGGCGCAGCAGGCTCTCCCAGGCCATCAGCAGGGCGATCAGGGCAAGGACAATGGCGCTGGCGAAGCCGGCGAGATCGCCGAGCTTGCCGGTGCCAAAGGTGAAGCGCGGATTGCGCGCCTGCCGGCGGGCAAAGAGATAGGCGAGCGCGGAAATAAAAAGTGCGCTGGCATGGGTCGACATATGCCAGCCATCAGCGACGAGGGCCATGGAGCCGTAGACGGTGCCGGCGGCGATTTCCGCCACCATCATCACCGCCGTCAGCGCAATCACCAGCCAGATGCGCCGCTCGTTGCGCAAATGATCGGCGCCGAGGAACACATGATCGTGTTCGAGGGCTTTCACTTCGACTTTCCCGATCCCGGCATTCATTCCCAGGGTCCTTCTCTCATCAGCGGATATAGGTTCTCAGCACTTCAGATATTTCTTCGACCGCCTCGGCCCGGGCTCTGTCGTCCTCGGCATTGAGCACGTGCTCGCGCAGGTGATCATCCAAAACCTCGCCGGTCAGCCCGGTCAGCGCGCCCCGAATGGAGGCGAGCAGTTGCAGGATTTCGCCGCAGGGGCGTTCAGCCTCGAGCGCCCGCTCGACCGCTTCCAGCTGCCCCTTCAGGCGGCTGACGCGGGCAATAAGCTTCTTCTTCTGCAGGGTGGTGTGAGACATCGCAAACCTTCAGGTAGCATAGGGGGGTATCCTATTGATGTTCTCGGCTGGATTCAAGGTCTGAGATGTTTCAACGTCACGCGCTCACGCCATTGACAAATGCCGCATTTGCGGCGATGGATGCTGCATGATCAAGAACGTGCACCAGAGCCGCTCGTATTTTTGGCTGTACCTGTAAAGGGCGGCCGGACAGATCATATTGTCAACAAGCCGCCGTCAGGCGGCTTTGTTGTATCGGCAGCGTCCTGACGGCAGATTATCAAAGGACGCGAAGACCATGACTGAAATCGAAGACAGCGAAATTTCACTGATGCGCCCATCGGTGGTGACGATCCGCACCGCCAAACCGCGCGATCTGCCTGAGCTCAACGAGATGATTGCGCTCCTTGCCGCCCATCACGGCGATGCGGCCGCGACAACGCCGGAGCAATTGGAGCGCGACCTGTTCGGCCCGCTGCCCTGGATAACCGCGCTTGTGGCAGAGACCAGCGAAGGGCTGATCGGCTATGCGATTCTCGTGCCGCTCTACAGGGCGCAGGAAGGCAAACGCGGCATGGACCTGCACCATCTCTTCGTGCGCGACGGCCATCGCGGCCACGGCACCGGTCAGCTGCTCGTCGACCGCGCCCGCGAGACGGCGCGCAATGCCGGCTGCGGCTATCTCTCCGTCAGCGCCGCGACCGGCAATGTGCTCGCCCACCGCTTCTACGAACAGATGGATTTCACGCCGAGGCCGGTGACCGGCATGCGTTACATGCAGTCGATCGCCTAACCCGAGCCGCGGGTCTAAGTCTGTGTCTTTATGAGGAGATTTCATGCCTGACTTCAAACTCCATTGTTTCGCTCTCTCGGGGAACGCCTACAAGGTCGCCCTCTTCTTTGCCCTTGCCGGCATCGAGTGGGAGAGCATTTTCGTCGATTATCTCGGCGGTGAAACGCGAACCGAACAATGGCGCGAAACCATCAACGAACAGGGCGAGGCGCCCGTGCTCGAACATGGGCAAACGAAGATCAGCCAATCGGGGGTTATCCTCGACTACTTGTCAGAGGTGACGGGGCAGTTCGGGGCGCAGTCAGCCGAAGAACGGCGCGAGATCATGCGTTGGATCCTTTTCGACAACCATAAATTCACGAGCTATTACGCGACGTTGCGGTTCATCTATGGCCTTCAGAAGAGCGGCGAGACGCCGGTCGTCGAGTTTTTGAGGCTGCGGCCAAGGCTGCCTATGCAATTGTCGACGGCCACCTTGCCCACCGAGCCTTTATGGTCGGCAACCGGCTGACAATCGCAGACCTCTCCTTGGCAGGCTACGTCTTCATGCCGGAGGAAACCGGGATCGATCACAGCGCCTATCCGGCGATCGCAGCCTGGAAAGACCGGATCAGCAGCATGCCAGGCTGGCGCCACCCCTATGATCAATGCCGGGTCCCACCTCGCTTTAAACAATTTGAACAAGCGTCCTCGTCCGTCCGAATGGACGCACCGCCGCTTTAACGTCCCGGCACGGCCTTGAGATAGGCGGCGATCGCCTCGCGGTCGGCAGCCGGCAGGCGGGCGATATTGTGCTGCACATCGACCATCGAACCGCCGACGGAATCGAAATCGGGCGTGAAGCCGGTTTCGAGATAGTTGGCGATATCCGCCTCGCTCCAGTTGCCGATGCTCTTCGAAGCTGGGGTGATATCGGGTATGCGCCCCTTCCCCTCCGGATTAGGCGCGCCGGCGAGCCACAGATCGGCCTGGAAGCCGCCGAGCGCGTCACGCGGCGTGTGACACTCACCGCAATGGCCGGGGCCTTCGACGAGATATTGCCCGCGCTTGATCTTGTCGTCGCTCTTGGCGAGCGCGACGCGCGGCTGATCGTTAAAATAGAGGAATTTCCAGCCGCCAAGCGCAAGGCGGATATTGTAGGGAAAGGGCAGTTCATGCGCGGGGGCGACGTTGGCGCTCCTCGGCAGGGTCTTCAGGAAGGCGAAGAGATCGTTGACGTCCTTGTCGCTCATGCGGGAATAGGAACCATAGGGAAAAGACGGGTAAAGATGCTCTCCGTCCGGACCGACGCCCCGCTTCATCGCATTGCCGAATTGGGCGAGCGTCCAGGCGCCGATGCCGGCCTTTTCATCCGGCGAAATGTTCGGCACGTGGAAGGTGCCGAAAGGGCTCTTCAGCGCCAGACCGCCCGCCAGCGTCAGCCTGGCATCGCCTTCGGAACCGGGTGCTGAATGACAGCTGACGCATCCGCCCGCCCAGAAGACCATCTCACCGTTTACCGGATCCGGCGCGCCGAGACCGGCCCAATGGCTCTCCGGCAGCGGATCGGGCGCGGTAACGACATAGACGGCGCCGCCGCCGAGAAAGGCGACGCCGATCAGACAGAGCAGTAACCGGATGAACCTGCGGACCATGCGCCGCCTCCCCTGTTGCCGACGTGACCCGCCGTCGATCGCAAATCAGACGATCCGCGCCGGCGGAAATTGCTCAGGCCGGGCTATCATTCCTTAATACGATAGGCCTTGTGACAGCCACCGCAATTGGCGCCGAGCGTATTGAGCGCGGCACCGACACCGGCGGCATCGGCCGGGAGCTGAGCGAGGGCGGTTTCCGCGTCGGTCGAGAGCTTTGCGGCGCGCGCCTTGAAGTCGTCCATGTTTTCCCAGACCTTCGGGCTGACCTCGGGATCGTTCTTATCGCTGCCCGGCTTGAACTGATCGGGGAAGACCTTGGCGGTGGCGGCGATCGTCGTCAGCGCCGACTTTACCGTCTCGGCATCATAGGGCTTCTCGCCCTTGGCGATGGCGGCCATGGCGCCCGCCGAGCCGCCGATCTTCTTCATCAGCGCAATACGCGAATCATGGGTACCATCGGCGGCGGTCACCGAACCGAAGGCGATGGCGGCGATCGCTGCGGCGGCAGCTACTGCTTTCCAATTCATATTTCCTCTCCGTTTTCTTGAGGCCAGGGCGGCCGCTGGCCAATCTGCACCGGCAGCATGACAAAATCCATGCGTCCAGGCAGTCACGTTTTGCCGGAGGGTCATAAAAACAATGTGATAACCGGCGGCTCAGGCGGTTTTCCAGCCTTGCCACAGGCTGAAGGCGGAGACCGCAACCAACAGCAGTCCGGCGCAGCGGCCGACAAAGGCCGTGGCGTCGGGATTTGCCACCAGCAGATCGCGGCTGCGGCCTGCCGTCATCGCCAGCGTTCCGTAAACGGCAAACTGCGTGACGACGGTCATGGCGCCCATGATCAGCCCCTGCAGCCAGATCGGGCCATATTCAGGCTTGAGAAACTGCGGGTAGACGGCGAACATGAAAATATAGGCCTTGGGATTGACGAGACATGTTACGGCGCCCTGGCGGAAGGCGCGCCAGCCGGAGCGCGCCGTCGCCGGTCCGACCGCCCCGACGGTGATCGAACTGCGCATCAGCGAAACGCCAATCCAGATCATATAGGCGACGCCGGCAAAGAGCAGCAGGTTGAAGAACTGCGGCAGCATGGTGACGAGCACGCCGACGCCGGCCGCACCATAGGCCGAATGCACGGCACCGCCCGCCATGATGCCGCCCGTTGCCGCGAGCCCCCGCCTGATACCGCCGGTCAGCGCGTTGGCAAGCACGAAGAGCATGTCCATGCCCGGCACGATGATGATGCCGAAGAGAAGGGTAAAGAAGAGCCAGAGGTTTTCATGGTAATTCATGTCAGTTGCCACCTTCAGTTCCACGGGCCATTTTCAAAAGACACCGATTGATTTCAATCCGATAGGCGGCTCTATACGCAAACCCAACTGACAGTGTATTGTCAGGAGCGTGAGAAATGGAGTGGCAAAATGCGCAAGGCCTCGCGGCTTTTCGAGATCATTCAGATCCTGAGGCTCGCCAGAAAACCGATGACGGCCGCTGTCATGGCCGAGACGCTCGAAGTGACCGTGCGCTCGATCTATCGCGACATTGCCGCCCTCCAGGCAATGCGGGTGCCGATCGAAGGCGGTCGCGGCATCGGCTACATCATGCGGCCGGGCTTCGACCTGCCGCCCCTGATGTTCTCGATCGAGGAGATGGAGGCGATCGTTCTGTCGCTGGCGCTGCTCGAACGCACGGCCGACGAGGAGCTGAAGCAGGCCGCCCGCAGGGTCAACCAGAAGATATCAGGCGCCGTGCCGGGGCCGCTTCGTGAGGCGATGAACAGCAAGGCGCTTTATGCCTGGGGCTCGACCGCGCAGCCGGCTGCCATCGACCTTGCGGTCGTGCGCCGGGCGATCCGCGACGAACGCAAGCTGATGCTCGCCTACCGCGACGAACTCGGCCGCGCCAGCGAACGGACGATCCAGCCGATCGCGCTGATCTATTATTCGCAGACCGCCAATATCGTCGCATGGTGCGAGTTGCGACAGGCGATCCGCAATTTCCGCAGCGACCGGGTGGAGGGTTGCGAGGAGGCCGACGATTTCTTCAAGGGCGACGGCGACCGGCTGCGGGATTTGTGGACGAGCGGGTGGACGGAGAAGGCTGTGTCTGCGTGAATCAGCCGCATGGCCGATCATCGACGCTCACATGCGCGTCGACGTGCCCCTCATCCGCCTGCCGGCACCTTCTTGGATAAGAAAAATGTAGGATATTGATGCTTGCCGGGCGGGTGGCCGCCCGCCCGGCAGCTGGTTGTCGGATCGTCACCTTCTTAGCCGTTTGGGGCTGTGGGGAGCAGGATCGCAACCGGCTCT